>NZ_JAKQYH010000025.1:0-105492 GCF_022343545.1 Streptomyces arenae | reverse complement strand
ACTCGGCCCGCGAGCGCTCCTTGAAGCGGGCGGCGACCCGCTCGCGCAGTTCACCCCAGCGGGTCCAGTCCTTGCGGGCGTCGGCCAGGTCGGCGACGCCCCCGAGCCGGTCGAGGAACTCCGCGTAGAACTGCGGCTCCAGGGCGCCGACCGCCATGTGGCCGCCGTCGGCGGTCTCGTAGGTGCCGTAGTACGGGCAGCCGCCGTCCAGCAGGTTGGCGCCGCGCCGGTCCTGCCAGCGGCCCGCGGCCACCATGCCGTGGATCATCGACGCGAGGTGTGCGGTGCCGTCCACGATGGCGGCGTCCACCACCTGGCCGGTACCGGTCGCGCGCGCGTGGTGCAGTGCGGCCAGGACGCCGACCACCAGGTAGAGGGAGCCGCCCGCGTAGTCGCCGAGGAGGTTGGCGGGGACGGCCGGCGGTTCGTCGGGGCGGCCGATCATGCCGAGGGTGCCGGTGAGGGCGATGTAGGCGATGTCGTGGCCGGCGCGGTGGGCCAGCGGCCCCTCCTGGCCCCAGCCGGTCATCCGGCCGTAGACCAGACGGGGGTTGCGCGCGTGGCAGTCCGCGGGGCCGACACCGAGGCGCTCGGCGACGCCGGGGCGGTAGCCCTCGATCAGGATGTCGGCCCGGGCGGCCAGGTCGAGGACGCGGGCGGGGCCGTCCGTGGACTTCAGGTCGACGAGTACCGAGCGCTTGTTGCGGTTGGTGACGTCGTGGGCGGGGTCGATCGCGAGGCCCTGGCCGCCCGGCCGGTCGACGCGGACCACGTCGGCGCCCAGGTCGGCGAGGAGCATGGCGGCGAACGGACCCGGTCCGATGCCGGCCAGCTCGACCACGCGCACGCCGGAGAGCGGGCCGTGTCCTGGCGTCCCTGCCGTGGTCATGCCGCCCCCAGTCATGTGACACAACTGATGTAACACCGACGATGCTAAGAACCGGTTCCACTGGGCACAAGAGTGGACGAGCAAGCGCTTAGTCAAGATACCCGGTGGGGGTGCGTCCGCACCCCTCACGCTAGCCTCAGCCACCGACAACGGCGCGGGTTGCAGGACCGAGGGGTGTCATGAGCAGGCTGAAAACGACGGACCGTCCGTACGACATCGTGCTGTTCGGAGCCACCGGCTTCGTCGGCGGGCTCACCGCCGAGTACCTGGCCGCGCACGCCCCCGCGGGCCTGCGCTGGGCGCTCGCGGCCCGTGACGAACGCAAGCTGGAGGCGCTGCGCGAACGGCTGCCGGGCGGTACGGAGGTCGGGCTGCTGCGCGCCGATGTCGGGGACCCGGCCTCGGTCCGCGCCCTCGCCGATCACGCGCGCGTGGTGGCCTCGACGGTCGGCCCGTACGGCCGGTACGGCGAGGACCTGGTCGCGGCCTGCGCGGACACCGGGGCCGACTACCTCGACCTGTGCGGCGAGCCCGAGTTCGTGGACCTGATGTACGTCCGGCACGACGCACGCGCGCGGGAGACCGGCGCCCGTCTGGTGCACGCGTGCGGCTTCGACTCGGTCCCGCACGACCTGGGCGCGTACTTCACCGTCCGCCGGCTGCCGGAGGGCGTGCCCCTGACGGTGGACGGTTTCGTGACCGCCGACGCGGCCTTCTCCGGGGGCACCTTCGCCTCCGCGCTGGACCAGTTCGCGCGTCCCCGGCAGATGGCCGCCGCCGCGCGGGACCGGGCCCGGCACGAGCCCCGGCTGCTGGACAGGCGGGCGACCGCGCCGGCCGGGGCGCCCCGGTTCGCCGCGGAGATCGGGGCCTGGGCGCTGCCGCTGCCCACCATCGACGCCCAGATCGTGCGCCGTTCGGCGAGGGCCCTGGAGCGTTACGGGCCCGACTTCCGCTACCGGCACTACGCGGCCGTCCGGCATCTGCCGGTGGCGCTCGGCGGGGTCGCGGCCGTGGGCGCGGTCGTCGCGGCCGCCCAGGTGCCGTCCGCCCGGCGCTGGCTCTCGGACCGGCTCAGGCCCGGCGAGGGGCCGAGCGCCGAGAAGCGGGCGCGCAGCTGGTTCACGGTGCGGTTCGTCGGCGAGGGCGGCGGCCGGCGCGTCTTCACGGAGGTCTCGGGCGGCGATCCCGGTTACGGCGAGACGGCGAAGATGTTCGCCGAAGGGGCGCTGTCCCTCGCCCTCGACGCCCTGCCCCCGACCGCCGGCCAGGTCACCACCGCGCAGGCGATGGGTGACGCGCTCATCGAACGGCTGCGGGCGGCCGGGATCGGGTTCCGGGTGGCGGCGACCCGGTGAACCCCTGGGGTCGCGGCCTCTAGGCCTGCCACTGGAGCACGGTGTAGAGCATCCCGACCGTCCATGCGAGCCCCGCCACCACGGCGAGGACCAGCACGGCCGTCATGGGGCCCTCGACGGGCCGGGCGGGGTTGGCCAGGGACTTACGTTGTGTCGTCATGCGGTCAGCCTGCCGCCGGACTGTAACAGCGGCATCCGTACTCGTACTCAGAATCGCTACTCGGTCCGGGCCTCCCGCAGCGCTCTGCGGCACAGCGCGTCCGCGCGGCGGGTGGTCTCCGGCAGGCGGTACTCCGGGGTGAGCGCGAGCGTGTGGGCGCAGGCCTCGTCCAGGCCCACCCGGTGGCCGACGGAGACGAACACCGGTTTGACGGCGTCCCGGGTGCGCAGGGCGCGGCCGACCTCCTCGGTGCCGGCGAGCAACGGCGCGTGGCTGCCGCGCGGGACGCCCGGGTCGTCGTACGCGAAGGTGAAGGGGTTCTTGGCGACGCCGATGGTGGGCAGGCCGGTGAGGACGCCGAGGTGGCTCGCTAGGCCGAAGCGGCGCGGGTGGGCCAGACCGTAGCCGTCGCAGACCACCAGTCCGGGCGGGCAGGGCAGGGCGTCGAGGGCGGCCCGCACGGTGGGGATCTCGCGGAAGGCGAGCAGGCCGGGCACGTACGGGAAGGAGACCCGGCCGACGGCCGTCGCCTCGGCGACGGTCTCCAAGGTGGCCGCGTCCAGCACGACGGCCGCCGCGGCGACCAGGTCGCGTTCGTCGTCGTAGGCGACGTCGACGCCCGTGACGTGCCCGGTGCCGGGCGCCGGGCCCGGCTCGTCGAGGACCACCCGCCCCCGCAGTTCGTCCTGTACGGCCAGGGCGGCTTCCTCGGTCGCGGGCCAGCCCGCGGGCATGCGTACGGTCGTCATGGTGGCCATGAGCGTACGTGGCGGCACGCGCGCGTGCCGCCACGGGAGTGCGGAGGGTTCGTACGGCGGGTCAGCTCTTCTTGGCGTTCACCGCGCGTTGCAGCTGGGCCTTGTTCATGCTGGACCGGCCCTCGATGCCGCGCTGCTTGGCCTCGTTGTAGAGCTGGTCCCGGGTCGGGCCCTCGGAGCCGCTGTGCGATCGCTTGCCGCCGCGACTGCCGGACGACATGTCCTGGGTGGACGTACGGCTCGCGGTCTTCGACTCGCCGGACCGGGCGCGTTCCTTGTTGACGGTCCGGGCGGCGATCTCCTCGGCACGGCTCTCGCTCTCGCCCCGGTCGCGCGCACTCTCCTTGATGTGCTCGTACTGGCGTTCCCGCTTGGGACTGGATCCGCGTGGCATGACGAACGCTCCCTTCGTGACTGTGCCGCCACCGGGTACCCGCGGTTCAGCCCTCCAGACGCGCCGCCCGCCCCTGCTCGCCGGCGGCCCAGCAGCTCAGGTCCGGGGTGCAGGACACGGTGTCGTAGGAACCGGTGTCGACCGTGCGCCAGGTACGGCCGCCGTCGGTGGTGAGGTCGGTGCCGGTGGGGCCGACGGCGAGGGCCGCGGTGCGGCTGTGCGGGAGCCAGGCGACGCCGGAGCGGTAGCCGGGCGGCGGGGTGGATGCCTGCCGCCAGGTGCGACCGCCGTCCGGGGTGGCCGCGGCCGCCTGCGGGGAGGGCTGGCCGGCCCGGTAGTCGCCGCCGACGGCGAGGCCGTGGGCGCGGTCGCGGAAGGCGAGGGCGAAGACGCCCCTGGCGGGGTCGCCCGCCGGGATCGGCGTGTCGGCGGCGGTCCAGGTAAGTCCGCGGTCGGCGGAGTGCAGCACGCGCGCGTGCGCGCCGCCGCCGGTGGCCAGCCAGGCGTCCTTCGGTCCGGAGGTCACCAGGCACTGGCCGCTCGCCGCGAAGCCCGCCTCGCCGTCCAGGGCGGCCGGCATCCCGGAGTCCGGCAGCACCCGCCAGGAGCGGCCGCCGTCGCTCGTGGACAGGATGCGGAACCTGCCGTCGACGGGGTCGCTCATGGCGAGGCCGTGGCGGCGGTCGAAGAAGGCCAGGCAGTCGTAGAAGGCGGCCGGGTCGGTGTTGCGGAACGACTCGGTCCAGGTCGCTCCGCCGTCCTCGGTGCGGTAGACGCGGGACGCCTCGCCCTCGCCGATGGCCAGGACCACCGCGTGGCGGGCGTCGAACGCCTCCACGTCCCGGAACTGGAGGTCGCCCGCGCCCGGCGGGGAGACGTTCCGCCAGTCGGACCCGCCGTCCGTGGTGCGCAGCACGGTGCCGCCGGTCCCCGCCAGCCAGGCGGTGTGCCGGTCGACGGCGGCCAGGCCGCGGAAGCGCACGCCGGGCGTGCCGGTGTCCTTGAGCGCCCAGTGGGGCGCCGGTGCCGCGGCGTGCGCGGAGCCCGCGGTCAGCGCGGCCAGGATCGCCGTGCACGCCACCCCCACGGCCGCCACCCGCCTCGTCCGTCGTGCCCGTCCGGTCCGTCGCGTGCTCCCCATACGCCTCATGGCGCGCGAAGCTAGCCCACTGTCCCGGTGACGTCCAGAGGGCCCCCTGACCCCGCCAGAGGTAAGCCGACGGTGTGAATAACCCCGGTGACAGAGGTCACTCGCCCTTCGTGTGCACGGATCTGCCGCTTCCGTCGTCTCTTCCAGTGCCAGGCCCCACCCGCCCGGATATTCGTTCAGTCGTCACGAGGGAGCAAGGCGTTGTCCACCGTCATCGAGCAGCCCGTAGAGGCCCGCCTGGTCGCCGCGTCACCGCGCATGCCGAGCATTCCCGCCACCCTGCGCTACGACCGCGAGGACCCGTTCGCCGTCCGCATGACCTTCCCCGCGCCGGCCACCCTGGAGGGCGTCGACGTCTGCTGGACCTTCTCCCGTGAGCTGCTCGCGGCCGGACTGCACGCCCCGGAGGGCGACGGGGACGTGCGGGTGCGGCCGTACGGCTACGACCGGACGGTGCTGGAGTTCCACGCCCCCGAGGGCACCGCCGTCGTCCATGTGCGCACCGGCGAGATAACCCGCTTCCTGGAGGCCACCGGGGATCTGGTGCCGGCCGGACTCGAACACCTCCAGCTGGACCTGGACCACGACCTGGCCGAACTGATGCGGGACGCCTGAACCACGGCCCGTGCCCGTACGGGCTTAATTCCTTTGACACCCCTCCTGGCGCCTTCCTAGCCTGTACCACGTCCTGTTGCCGTCGATTGGAGAAGGACGTTGCTCGTCTGAGGTCCTGAGACACCGCGTCACACCCGTGAGGTGTGTCTGTGGCGTTCGACCTCGGCGTACGAGCCGTCCTCCGGCGCGGGACCCCTTCCCCGGCCCCTCGGCTGCTGCCCCGCGGTGTCTCGACACGCGTTTGCCCCCGACACCGCAAGCAACCGCGAGGCGCCCTTATGTCTGCTTCCGTCACCTGTACCGCCCTGTCCTTCTCCTGGCCCGACGGCTCCACCGTCTTCGAGGGCCTCGACGTCTCCTTCGGCCCCGGCCGCACCGGTCTGGTCGGCGTCAACGGATCAGGGAAATCGACCCTTCTCAAGCTCGTCGCCGGCGAACTCACCCCGTCGGACGGCACCGTGAAGGTGGCCGGCGAGGTCGGCTGCCTCCCGCAGAACGTCACGCTGGACACCGCGCTGCGTGTCGACGAGGTGCTCGGCATCGCCGCCCGGCGGGCCGCGCTGGGCGCCATCGAGGCGGGTGACGTGTCCGACGCGCACTTCGAGACCCTCGGCGACGACTGGGACGTGGAGGAGCGCGCCCTCGTCACCCTCGGCGAACTGGGACTCGGCCACATCGGCCTGGACCGGACCGTCGGCGAGGTCTCCGGCGGCGAGTCGGTGCTGCTGCGGCTGGCCGCGCTGCTCCTGCGCCGCCCGGACGTGCTGCTGCTGGACGAGCCCACCAACAACCTCGACCTGTACGCCCGCAAGCGCCTGTACGCGGCCGTCACCTCCTGGCCCGGCGTGCTGATCGTGGTCAGCCACGACCGCGAACTCCTCGACCTGGTCGACCAGATCGCCGATCTGCACAGCGGGGAGGTCACCTGGTACGGCGGCAACTTCTCGGCGTACGAGGAGGCCCTGGCCGTCGAACAGGAGGCGGCCGAGCGCATGGTGCGGGTCGCCGAGGCCGACGTCCGCAAGCAGCGGCGCGAACTGTCCGACGCCCAGGTGAAACTGGCCCGCCGCAAGCGCTACGGGCAGAAGATGTTCGAGCAGAAACGCGAACCGAAGATCGTCATGGGGGCGCGCAGACGGGCCGCGCAGGAGTCCGCGGGCAAGCACCGCATCATGCACGAGGAGCGGCTCGCAGAGGCGCGGGAACGGCTCGACGAGGCGGTGGAGGCGGTACGGGACGACGACGAGATCCGCGTCGAACTGCCGTACACGGCCGTGCCGCCGGGGCGCAACGTGCTGACCCTGGAGAACCTCGAACTGGCCCACGGCGCACGGGTCGAGGGAATCCTGGATCTGCGCGGCCCCGAGCGGATCGCGCTGATCGGGCGCAACGGCGCGGGCAAGACGACGCTGCTGCGGACGATCGCCGGGGAACTGGCACCGGTCGCGGGCGAGGCGCACACGCATGTGCCGCTGCGCTTCCTGCCGCAGCGCCTGGACGTCCTGGACGACGAGCTGAGCGTCGTGGCGAACGTGGCCCGGTTCGCGCCGGGCGCCACCAACAACCGGATCCGGGCGCGCCTGGCCCGCTTCCTGTTCCGGGGCGCCCGCGCCGACCAGAGGGCGGCCACGCTCTCCGGCGGCGAACGCTTCCGGGCGGCGCTGGCCGCGCTGCTGCTGGCCGAACCCGCCCCGCAGCTGCTGATGCTGGACGAGCCGACGAACAACCTCGACATGGCGAGCGTCCGGCAGCTGACCGCGGCCCTGGAGTCGTACCAGGGCGCCCTGATCGTGGCCAGTCACGACGTGCCGTTCCTGGAATCGGTCGGGATCACCCGCTGGCTGCTGATGGCGGACGGGGCGCTGACGGCCACCACGCCGGAGGAGGTGGCGCGTCTCGGCGAGGGCACGACCTGACAACAGGGGTTTTGTCGACACCGGCCCGCCCTGCATGATGGCGGTCCGGGGCCCCCACCACGGGCACCGGACCGCACCCCCGACCCCGGAGACCCGACGTGCCCAGCAAGAAGGCCCTCATCCGCCGCCCCAGCCCGCGCCTCGCCGAAGGACTGGTGACGCACATCGAGCGGGAGAAGGTCGACGTCGGACTCGCCCAGGAGCAGTGGGAGGCGTACGCGCAGGCGCTGAGCGCGCACGGCTGGGAGACCGTCGAGGTGGACCCGGAGGACGACTGCCCGGACTCGGTCTTCGTCGAGGACACGGTCGTCATGTTCCGGAACGTGGCGCTGATCACCCGGCCCGGCGCCGAGTCCCGGCGCGCGGAGACCGCGGGCGTCGAGGAGGCGGTGGCCCGCCTCGGCTGCTCCGTCAACTGGGTCTGGGAACCCGGCACGCTGGACGGCGGTGACGTCCTGAAGGTGGGCGACACGGTCTACGTCGGCCGCGGCGGGCGGACCAACGCGGCCGGGGTGCAGCAGCTGCGGGCCGTGTTCGAGCCGCTGGGGGCCCGCGTGGTGGCCGTACCGGTGAGCAAGGTGCTGCACCTGAAGTCGGCGGTGACCGCGCTGCCCGACGGAACGGTTCTGGGGCACATCCCGAACGTGGACCGCCCCTCGCTGTTCCCGGGCTTCCTCTCGGTGCCCGAGGAGGCGGGCGCGCACGTGGTGCTGCTCGGCGGCGGCAAGTTGCTGATGTCGGCGAGCGCGCCGAAGACCGCGGAACTGCTGACCGACCTCGGCCACGACGTCGTCACGGTGGACATCTCCGAGTTCGAGAAGCTGGAGGGATGTGTGACGTGCCTCTCGGTCCGGCTGCGGGAGCTGTACGGCTGACGGGGCGTCGATTCCCCTCCGCGGCCCCGGGACCTGCGGGTCCGGCGCCAGCTTGGCATGTCCCGATTCGCCTTGCGCACGGCGCCTGATCAGCGGTCTTTACAGCGCACTTAACCTACGGCTTCGTAACCTACGGATTCGTAGCCTACGATCTCGTAGGTTCCCGGCCCCGCTCGCCGGTTCTCTCGCGTTCCCTCCCCCTTGTTCGGCGTCCCCCTGGAGTTCTCGTGACGATCACTTCTCCCCACCTCGGCAGCACGTCCGCCTGGACCGACGCGCGGCTGCTGTACGCCCTGGAGGAAGTGGTCGAGAAGGAGCTGGACCGCCATCTGAAGGTCGCCAAGGACTGGATGCCGCACGAGTACGTGCCCTGGACCGACGCCCGCAACTTCCCCGGTTTCTTCGAGGACGGGCAGGCCTGGGAGAAGGAGCAGTCCAAGGTCACCGAGATCGGCCGGATCGCCCTGGTGGTGAACCTGCTCACCGAGGACAACCTGCCCAGCTACCACCACGAGATCGCCTCGCTGTTCGGCCGGGACGGCGCCTGGGGCACCTGGGTGCACCGCTGGACCGCCGAGGAGGGCCGGCACGGCATCGTGATGCGTGACTACCTGCTCGCCTCGCGCGCGGTCGACCCGGACAAGCTGGAAGCCTTCCGGATGTCGCACATGAGCGAGGGCTTCGAGTCGGACAACAGCCACTCGATGCTGCACTCGGTCGCCTACGTGGCCTTCCAGGAGCTCGCGACCCGCATCTCGCACCGCAACACCGGCCACCAGTCCGGTGACCCGGTCTGCGACCGCATGCTGGCCCGCATCGCGACCGACGAGAACCTGCACATGGTCTTCTACCGCAACCTCCTGAAGTCCGCGTTCGAGCTGGCCCCCGACCTGACCATGCAGGCGGTGCGGGACGTCGTGGTCAACTTCCGGATGCCCGGCCACGGCATTCCCGGCTTCGAGCGCGCCGCCGCCCAGATGGCGATCGGCGAGGTCTACAACCTGCGCATCCACCACGACGACGTGCTCCAGCCGGTGCTGCGCCACCTGAAGGTCCTGGAGATCGACGGTCTCGGCCCGGAGGGGCTGCGGGCTCAGGAGGAACTCGGCCTGTTCATGGGCGGCCTGAACGAGGAAGCCCTCAAGTTCGACGAGAAGCTGGCCGCGCGCAAGGCCCGGATGGCGGCCCGCGCCGGCGCCTGACGCCGTGGGAACGGCGGGCGGTGCGCCGACGCGCCATGCCGCCCGCCGCTGGTACCGCTCGGGGTGGCCCCGAGGACCGAGAGCACGGCGAAGAGCACGATGCCGGCCATGTCCAGGAGATGGAAACGGCCCTGGAGCATGTCCCTGCCGGACAGCACGACGGCGGCGGGGCGCTCGTCGCCGGCGCCCCCCTGCCGCGCGTGTCCCATGGAACCTCGCCCTCGCGCCCGGACCGCCGCCCTCCAGCGTGACCCGGACCGGCACGACGCGCACGCCGTGCTGTGCCGTGCCGTGCCGTGGGTGCTAGCGGGCGGCCCGGCGCAGTTCCAGGCGTTCCTTCTCGGACAGGCCGCCCCAGACTCCGAAGCGTTCGTCGTTGTCCAGCGCGTACTCCAGGCAGGCCGGACGCATCTCGCACATACCGCAGATGCGCTTCGCCTCGCGCACCGAGCTGCCGGGCTCAGGGAAGAAGAAGTCCGCCCCGGTCTGCGCGCACAGCGCCTGCGTATGCCAGTCCGGGACGGGCGTGCGGGGCATGGTGGTGGTCTCGAAGTGCATGGCCAGGATCGTGCCGTGGCCCGAAAAACGTTCGATCAACGCCCGCTCAACGCGTCGGCCGCACACCGCGCCAGCATCGATGATGCGCCCGACCGCCCCTCGGTTGCACGGCGGCACGCGGAACGGATCCACAACTCGGCGGGTGTGCCGGGTGACCGTGGGTAACCCTCATCGGTTGGCGTGGTCGGGCACTGAATGTCAGTGGGCGGTGGAAGACTCGGCAGAGCAGAGGACAGGACCCTTTCGAGGAGGGCGATGATGCTCACCACCCGTTTCGTCGACGGCGCTCCCAACTGGATCGACCTGGGCACACCCGAGATCGACGGCGCCGCCGCCTTCTACGGCGGCCTCTTCGGCTGGCGGTTCCAGTCGGCGGGGCCCGATGCCGGCGGATACGGCTTCTTCCAGCTGGACGGCCGGACCGTGGCCGGCGGGGTGGGGACCACTCCGGAACAGGGCCCGCCGGCCTGGACGGTGTACTTCCGCAGCGACGACGCGCAGGCCACCGCCAAGACCGCCGAACAGGCCCACGGCGGCGTCCTCGTCCAGCCGACGGACGTGATGGACAAGGGCCGGATGGCGCTCCTCTCCGACCAGGCGGGCGTGCCCTTCGGGATCTGGCAGCCCGCGCTGCGCAAGGGCGTGGACCTGGCGGGCGTACCGGGTTCGCTGTGCTGGGTCGAGCTGTACACCGCGGACATCGCGGCGGCCGCCGCCTTCTACTACAAGGTGCTGGGTCTGGAGACCTCCGGGCTGCCCTTCCCGGGTGGCACCTACACCTGCGTCAATCCGCCGCAGGGCGACGAGGAGTCGATGTTCGGCGGGATGGTCCCGCTGGCGGAGGACCCGGCGGAGGCCCAGGCGGGCGCGTACTGGCTGCCGTACTTCGAGGTCGAGGACCCGGACGCGGTGGTGGAGAAGGCCCAGCAGACGGGCGGCAGGGTGCGGATGCCGGCCACCACGCTGGAAGGGGTGGGCCGGATGGCCAAACTGGCGGACCCGTACGGCGCCCGGTTCGCGGTGATCAGGAGCGATCCACAGCAGTCCTGAACCGACCGCGACAGGACCTGGGCGAGACCTAGGCGGACGCGCGGCGGACCAGTGTCGTGGGCAGGACGACGCTGGACGGCGCGGGCGCCGACGCGCCTCCGGTCAGGGTGCGCAGCAGCAGCCGGGCCATCAGCCGGCCCATCTCCTCGATGTCCTGACGGACCGTCGTCAGCGACGGTCCGGTCTGCTCGGTGACGGGCAGCACGTCGTCGAAGCCGATCACCGCCACGTCCTCGGGCACCCGGCGGCCGCGTTCGCGCAGCACGCGCAGGGCACCGAGCGCGGTGAGGTCGTTGGCGGCGAACACGCCGTCCACGTCCGGGCAGCGGTCGAGGAGTTCGGCCATGGCGCGCTCCCCGCCGGCCGGCGTGAAGTCGCTCGCCACGATCAGGCGTGGATCGGGCTCCCCCATGACGTCCCGGTAGCCGTCGAGGCGGTCGGCCGCCGAGGTCTGGTCGAGGGGGCCGGTGATGTGCGCGATCCGGGTCCGGCCGAGGCCGGCGAGATGGCGTACCGCGTCCCGGGCGCCGCCCCGGTTGTCGCAGTCGACGTACACGGCGTCCTTCGAGCCGTCGCTCCAGCCGGGCCGCCCGCCGAACACGGTGGGGATCTTGGCGCCCTCGATGAGGCCGGGCAGCGGGTCGTCGAGGTGGAGCGAGAAGACGAGGGCGCCGTCGACATGACCGCCGGCGAGATAGCGGGCCACGCGCGCGTGGTCGTCGCGGCCTTCGGTGAGCAGCAGCACGAGCTGGTTGTCGTGGGCGGTCAGCTCCTTGCTGATGCCGCGCAACTGGAGGGCGAAGAAGGGGTCCGTGAAGATCCGGGTCTCGGGTTCGGCGATGACGACGGCGACGGCGTCGTGCCGTCTGGTCACCAGGGAACGGGCCGCCTGGTTGGGTACGTAGCCGAGTTCCGCGACCGCCTGCCGGACCCGGACGACGAGGGGTTCGCGCACCCCGTCGCCGCCGTTGACGACCCGTGACGCGGTGGCCCTGGACACCCCGGCCCGCGCGGCCACGGCCTCCAGCGTGGGGCGCGACACTGCCTCGGACACCTCGGCCCTCCTCGTCGGCGGCTGACGATCAGCATAGCCCCGGGCGAAAGGGACGGCGTGAGCGCTCCCGGAGCAACAGACCCGGGCCGACGGGAGGCCGGCGGTGCGGAGGGGGTGGTCGGCGGGGGGATCGGTGCGTCAGGAGGGGGGCCGTGGGTCAGGAGGCGGGGTCGGGGCGGGCTCGGCTCGGCTGGACGCGTTTCGGCTCGCCCGGCATCTTCGGGTACTCGGGCGGGTACGGCAGGTCGCCGAGGCCGTGTTCGTGTTCGTCGCGGCGGGCCAGTTCCAGGAGGGCGTCGAGGGAGAAGGCGTGGTCGTCCATGTCGGCGTGCACGTCGCCGACTTCCGCGAACCGGGCCGGCATGGTGACGAGGTCGAAGTCCTCCGGACGGACGTCGTCGACCTCGTCCCAGCGCAGCGGCGCGGAGACGGGGGCATTGGGGTGGGGCCGCAGGGAGTACGCGGAGGCGATGGTGCGGTCGCGGGCGGTCTGGTTGTAGTCGACGAAGATGCGCTCGCCGCGTTCCTCCTTCCACCACTTGATGGTGACCTGCTCCGGCATCCGGCGTTCCAGTTCGCGGCCCACGGCGATCGCGGCCCGCCGGACCTGGGTGAAGGTCCAGCGGGGTTCGATGGGCACGAAGACGTGCAGGCCACGGCCGCCGGAGGTCTTGGGCCAGCCGCGCAGCCCGCCGAACTCCGCCAGGACCGCCCGCAGTTCGTGGGCGGCTCGGACCGCGTCGGAGAAGCCGGTGCCGGGCTGCGGGTCGAGGTCGATGCGGAGTTCGTCGGGGCTGTCGACATCGCCGCGGCGGACCGGCCAGGGATGGAAGGTCAGGGTGCCGTACTGCGCCGCCCACACCACGGCGGCCTCCTCGGTGGGGCACATCTCGTCCGCGGTACGGCCGCTGGGGAAGGTGATGTGGGCGGTGGGGATCCAGTCGGGCATGCCCTTGGGCGCGCGTTTCTGGTAGAACCACTCCCCCTCCACGCCGTCCGGATAGCGCTGGAGGGTGGTGGGACGGTCGCGCAGGGCACGCAGGATGCCTGGGGCCACGGCCGCGTAGTAGCGGGCGACGTCCAGCTTGGTGAGACCACGTTCCGGGAAGAACACCTTGTCCGGGCTGGACAGCCGCACGGTCCGGCCGGCCACCTCCAGTTGCACCGCATCACCCATGCGGCCACGGTAGGCGTACCCTCCCCGCCCCGCACATCGGCCCGCGCCGCGCGACGAGCGGGCCCTGGGGAGCGCTCGTAGAGTCGGACCCATGGATCTGCCGGTGATGCCGCCCGTCAAGCCGATGCTCGCCAAACCGGTGGCGAGGATCCCGCCGGACATGCAGTACGAGGCGAAGTGGGACGGCTTCCGCGCGATCGTGTTCCGGGACGGCCCGGAGGTGGAGATCGGCAGCCGTACCGGGAAATCACTGACCAGGTACTTCCCGGAACTGGTGGCGGCGCTGCCGGAGCGGGTGCCCGAGCGGTGCGTGCTGGACGGGGAGATCGTGATCGCGCGGGAGGGCCGGCTGGACTTCGACGCGCTGTCCGAGCGGATCCATCCGGCCGACTCCCGGGTGCGCACGCTGGCGGAGCGGACGCCCGCCTCCTTCGTCGCCTTCGACCTGCTGGCGCTGGCCGACGAGTCCCTCCTGGACGTCCCGCTGACCGACCGGCGCGCCCTGCTCGACCGGGCCCTGGCCGGAGCGACTCCGCCCGTGCACCTCGCGCCCGCGACGACCGATGTCGAGGTGGCCCGACAGTGGTTCGAGCAGTACGAGGGGGCCGGTCTCGACGGGGTCGTCGCCAAGCCGCTGACGCTGCGGTACCGCCAGGACGAGCGGGCCATGTTCAAGGTCAAGCACGAGCGGACGGCCGACGTCGTGGTGGCGGGCTACCGCCTCCACAAGAGCGGCCCGGTGGTCGGCTCGCTGCTGCTCGGCCTGTACGACGACCGGGGCGCCCTCCAGCACGTGGGCGTGTCGGCCGCGTTCGCGATGAAGCGGCGGGCCGAGCTGATCGAGGAGCTGGCGCCGCTGCGCATGGACGACGTCGCCGGGCATCCGTGGGCCGCCTGGGCGGAGGAGGCCGCCCACGAGTCGGCCCGGCTGCCCGGCGCGCCGAGCCGCTGGTCCGGCAAGAAGGACCTGTCGTGGATCCCGCTGCGGCCGGAGCGGGTGGCGGAGGTGGCGTACGACCACATGGAGAACGGGGCCCGTTTCCGGCACACGGCCCGCTTCCGCCGCTGGCGCCAGGACCGCACCCCGGAGAGCTGCACGTACGCCCAGTTGGAGGAACCGGTGCGGTACGACCTCACGGAGATCCTGGGGTCGTAGCTTCTGGCACACGATCGGAATCGACCGGGTATGGCCACCGATGACCCGTCGAGCACACAACTCGCTCCGGATGGTGGATGTCCCGTGGGACCAGGCAACTCCTCCGAAGGGCGGGACTTGGCGTGGTGGCTGGGGGCGACGGTCACGGTGCCCAACACCGCGCGGACGGTGTCCAACGCGACGGCGGGCACCATCAACCCGGATACCAAGAAGCCCTACCTGGACGACCGCTACAAGCCCCGCACCATCCGGCAGAGCAACGCGGTGATCCGCAGCTTCCACATGCCGGTCCTCACCGGCCCCGCACCACTGCTTCAGCCAGGATCGGGAGAGCCCGGACACCGGCCCTGATCCTGTCACCGAGCGAGTTCGGCCTGGCGAAGACCGCGGAACACCTCCGGGGTCGTCCATCCACGCAGCGTGGCGTGAATCGACGAGCGGAACGCGGCCTCGGCTGCGGTGGCGTCCAGGGCCCCGGCCAGTTCGAGAGTCACCAGTCCGTGCAGGGTGGCCCAGACGGACAAGGCGATCGACGTTGCTTCGCCGACGAGGACGGACGCCGCCAACGCGCGATCGATCGCCGCGAGGAGCGGACGGATCGGGTCACTGGCACCGACCTGCCCCGACGGGTCGAAGGACTGCACACCACCGAACAGCACCGTGTACAGGTGGCTGTGTCCGCGCCCCCAGCGACGGTAGGCGACGGCCAGCGCGTAGAGGTCGGCTAGAGGGTCCGGGGAGATCGGCGCCGCCGACAGGTCCTGGAACAGGCCGGCGACGGCTCTGTCGCGCACCGCACCGATCAGCCCGTCCTTACCGCCGAACAGGGAGTACACCGCCGTCGTCGACGCCTCTGCCGCAGCGGCCACGGCGCGGACCGTGAGCGACTCCCGCGGACGGGTGGCGAGCATCTCGGTCGCGCACTCCACAAGCCGCTCTTTGACGGCCTCGTCGTTTGTTCTCGGCCTACCCACGGCCAGCAGCCTACCTCCGTTTGATAACGTCGTTTTGAAACGGCGTTCTGAAACTGTTGGAGGTCCGCTGTGCCTACGTCCGCCATACGTCTTGTCCGCTTCACCGGACGCTTACTGCTGGCCCTGGCCGCCGTCACGATGCTGGTCGTCGTCTTTCTCGCACTGATCGCGCTCACAGACGGGGCAGGCTCGGGGCTCGCCGCATGGTTGACGACTCTTGGAGTCGGAGCCGTCCTCGCGCTGTGGCGGGGCCGGCACCGCACCTGGCCGGCGCGGCTCGTGCCGTTCGTGCCGGTGGTCGTCGCGGCGGCGTTGACAGCGACGGTCTGCATCCCGACCGTGCCGACGGCCCGGCGGTACCCGCCCGCGCTACCCTTCGTGACCACGCGGCACTGGAGCCTGACCACGGGCAGCCGGGTCGCGGTGTACCACTACCCGCCCGCGGACCCCGTCACCCGGCACCCCACCCCGCTCGTGTACCTCAACGGCGGACCGGTCCGCGGCATCTCGGTGCTCGACCACCGGTTCCTGCAACTCCTGGCGCGTCAGGGCTACGACGTCTACGCCTACGAACAGGCCGGTGGCGGACGAAGCGACCTGCTCCCCATGGGCCAGTACACGATCTCCAGGTCGGTCCGCGACCTCGCCGCCTTCATCGACCGCCTGGACAAGGGCAAGGTCGACATCCTGGGATTCTCCTCAGGCGGGGCCGTGCTCACCCGAGCCCTGGCTGACCCGAGCGTCGCCGCACGCTTGCACCGGGCGATCATCGCCGAGCCCGGCCCCATGGACGGCCCTACCGCCCACATCGCCGGGCACAAGGGCCGAAAATCCGCGCGCGGCCTCGCGCCGGCTCTGACCGGGCCGCGATCGACGCACGTTCCCCGGTACGCCGTGGCCTTCGGCCTCATGCGGCTCGGACTCCTCAGCCCCGACACCGGACTGATCGGACAGGCCGAAGGCGTCAACGCCTTCACCGCCGCAGATCTCGGCAGCGACACCGCATCCGCATACTGCGCGCGCGACGCGCACCGCATCCCCGCCGAGGACACCGCACAGAACTTCTCCTTCAGCCCCGCCGCCAGCCTCCGCGTCCAGCAGACGGTCAAGGACTCACCCTCCGTCGCACCGCAGCTGAGGCGCTCCCGGACTCCCGCGATGCTGATGATCGCCGAGTGCTCCTCCCAGGTCCGCCAATGGGAGACCACCGTCCTTGCCGATGACCCCGCCATCCAGCGCACGCAGTACATGCCCGGAGTCGGACACCACATGTGGAACGGCCTCGACGCCAACAACGACCGGGCCGTCGCCGTCATCACCGCGTTCCTCCAGGGCAAGCGAGCACCCCTGCCGAACTACCCGACCCGCGACGAGATCCCTGCCTTCCTGCGCGACCACGAATGAAGACGGTTCAGCCGTAACCGGCAACGGCGGGCGTGCGGGTGACCACGTCGGCCGTCCCGTCGGCTTCGCCGAGGGGCAGGTGTGGGTGGTGTTCGCCGCGGCCTAGCCCTGCGGGACCAAGGGCTCCGCGGGGTTGCGCAGCCCCTCGGCCGCGTCCGAGACGCGGCGGATCAGGTCGAAGAACTGGGCCTGCTCCGCGGCCGAGAGCGGGGCCAGGAAGACCTGGTTCATGCGGGCGGTGCGCACGGCGAGCTTGCGGTGGGTGCGCAGCCCGTCGTCGGTGAGGCGCAGCAGGGAGCGGCGGCCGTCCTGCGGGTCGCGCACCTTGTCGAGGAGTCCGCGCCGGCCGAGCCGGCTGATGACCTCGGCGATGGTCGACCGGTCGAGGCCGACCCGCTCCCCCACCGTCCGCTGGTCCAGCCCCGGCTCGGCGACCAGCGCGTTCAGGACGGCGAACTGCGGCGAGGTGATCTCCTCCGAAACCATCGTGTTCCACAGCAGGTAGTGGGCCTGCTGGAGGCGCCGGGCCAGGTGCCCGGGGTGGGTGGTGAGATCCACCGCGGCCATATGCGCTCCCAGGGTCCGAATTCGTTGGTGCACTGAACAATACTCGTGGACCACCTCTCCTGTCTCTACGCTCGTCTGCCGTCGTCCGAGGTCTTGACGGGTGGCGAGAGCGATGGCAGCGTGAAGGACATCTCGCTGAAATACTCAGTGCCCTGATTAATTCAGAGATGGGGCTGCACGGATGGACAAGGTGGTCGCCACGGCCGAGGAGGCGGTGGCCGATGTTGTGGACGGCGCGTCCCTGGCGGTGGGTGGTTTCGGGCTGAGCGGTGTCCCGAACGTGCTGATCGGCGCGTTGTACGAGCGTGGTGTGACGGGCCTGAGCGTGGTCTCGAACAACTGCGGGGCGATGGAGACGGGTCTCGCGGTGCTGCTGGCCGCGGGCCGGATCGCCCGGGTGACGGGGTCGTACATCGGGGCGAACAAGGAGTTCGCTCGTCAGTATCTGGCGGGCGAGCTGGAGGTGGAGCTGATCCCGCAGGGGACGCTGGCGGAGCGGCTGCGGGCCGGAGGTGCGGGGATCCCGGCGTTCTACACCCCGGCGGGGGTGGGCACCCAGGTCGCCGAGGGCGGTCTGCCGTGGCGGTACGACGGCTCCGGCGGGGTGGCACTGGCCTCTCCGGTGAAGGAGGTACGGGAGTTCGACGGCACCGAGTACGTGCTGGAGCGGGGCATCCGCACGGACTTCGCGCTGGTGCGGGCGGCGAAGGGCGACCGGCACGGGAACCTGGTCTTCAACAAGTCCACCCGTAACTTCAACCCGCTGGCGGCGATGGCCGGGAAGGTCACGGTCGCGGAGGTGGAGGAGCTGGTGGAGCCGGGGGAGATCGACCCGGACGCGGTGCACCTGCCGGGGATCTTCGTGCAGCGGGTGGTCGCGCTGACGGCGGAGCAGGCGGCGGACAAGAAGATCGAGCAGCGGACGGTGAGCAGCTGATGGCCTGGACGCGCGAGGAGATGGCCGCGCGGGCGGCCCGCGAGCTGAGGGACGGCCAGTACGTCAACCTCGGCATCGGCCTGCCCACGCTGATCCCGAACTATCTCCCGGAGGGTGTGGAGGTGGTCCTGGAGTCGGAGAACGGCATCCTGGGCACCGGCCCGTACCCGACCGAGGACGCCGTGGACCCGGACCTGATCAACGCCGGGAAGGAGACCGTCACGGTGTTGCCGGGCGCGTCCTTCTTCGATTCGGCGCTGTCGTTCTCGATGATCCGGGGCGGGCACATCGACGTCGCCGTGCTGGGCGCGATGCAGGTCTCCGCGCAGGGGGACCTGGCGAACTGGGCCATCCCGGGGAAGCTGGTCACGGGCATCGGCGGGGCGATGGACCTGGTGCACGGCGCACGGACGGTGATCGTGGTGATGACGCACACCGCCAAGGACGGCTCGGCGAAGATCCTCACCGAGTGCGCGCTGCCGCTGACCGGCAAGGCGTGCGTGGACCGGATCATTACCGACCTCGGCGTGCTCGACGTGACCGACGACGGCCTGGTGCTGGTGGAGACCGCGCCCGGGGTCGGCGTCGAGGAGATCACCGCGAAGACCGACGCCAAACTGATCGTCCCGGAGGGCCTGCTGTGAACACGGTGTACATCGTCGACGCGATCCGCACGCCGATCGGCCGC
This sequence comes from Streptomyces arenae, assembly GCF_022343545.1. Classification (NCBI taxonomy): domain Bacteria; kingdom Bacillati; phylum Actinomycetota; class Actinomycetes; order Kitasatosporales; family Streptomycetaceae; genus Streptomyces; species Streptomyces arenae. The sequence continues at coordinate 86,610 of NZ_JAKQYH010000025.1, read as the reverse complement.
TACAACGGCGGACTGGCGGGCGTGCGCCCGGACGACCTGGCCGCGCACGCGATCCGCGAACTCCTCGCCCGCACCCCGGACCTGGATCCGGCCCGGATCGAGGACGTCTACTTCGGCAACGCCAACGGCGCGGGTGAGGAGAACCGGAACGTGGGGCGGATGGCCGCGCTGCTGGCGGGCCTGCCGACGTCGGTCCCGGGCGTCACCGTCAACCGGCTGTGCGCGTCCGGTCTGGAGGCGGTCATCCAGGCGGCCCGCGCGATCGCGGCCGGCGACGCGTCGATCGCCGTGGCCGGTGGCGTCGAGTCGATGACCCGGGCGCCGTACGTGCTGCCCAAGAACGACCGGCCCTTCCCGGCCGGGCATGCCGAGCTGTACTCGACCACGTTGGGCTGGCGGATGGTCAACCCGAGGATGGACCCGCAGTGGACCATCCCGCTGGGCGAGTCGGCGGAGCGCATCGCCGACAAGCACAAGATCAGCCGCGAGCAGCAGGACGAGTTCGCCCTCGCCTCCCATCGCAAGGCCGCGGCCGCGCAGGAACAGGGGCTGTTCGACGCCGAGTTGGCGCCGGTGTCCATTCCGCAGCGCAAGGGCGACCCGGTGGTCTTCGGCGCGGACGAGTGCGTACGGGCGGACGCCTCCCTGGCCGCGATGGCCAAGCTCAAGCCGTCCTTCCGTACGGAGGGCGGGACGGTGACCGCGGGGAACGCGTCGCCGCTCAACGACGGTGCGGCGGCGTTGCTGCTGACCGACGAGGAGGGGCTGAGGGCGCTCGGGCGGGAGCCGCTGGCCCGGGTCTCCGCGACCGGCGTGCACGCGCTGGACCCCGACTACTTCGGGCTCGCGCCCGTGGAGGCCGTCAACCGCGCGCTGGCCAAGGCGGGCAAGAGGTTTGACGACCTGTCGGTTCTCGAGCTGAACGAGGCGTTCGCGGCGCAGGTGCTCGGATGCGTCGCCGAGTGGCCGGAGTTCGATCCGGCGATCCTCAATCCGCAGGGCGGGGCGATCGCGTTGGGGCATCCGCTGGGAGCCTCGGGGGCACGGCTGGCGGGGACGGTGGCGCATCAGCTGGCGCGGCGCGGGAGCGGTACCGGTGTGGCCACGCTCTGCATCGGCGTCGGGCAAGGGCTCGCGCTTGTTCTCGAACGATAGGTCGTATGCCGCCTGCGGGTTGCGTTGTGGCTTGTCGCGCAGTTCCCCACGCCCCTGACGGGCGCTCACAGCTAGGACTCTCAATGACACTCACCCAGGCCGACATCGACCTCGAAATCGCCGCCGAGCACGCCGCCTACGAAAAACGAGTCGGCGAAGGCGCCCCCGTCGAGCACCATCCGCGGCGGGACTACGCCCCCTACCGGTCCTCGCTGCTCCGGCATCCGAAGCAGCCCCTCGTCGCCATCGACACGAGCCAGGACCCGGAGCTGGTGGAGCTGCACTCCCCCGCGTTCGGGGAGCGGGACATCACCGGGATAGACAACGACCTGACCCGGCAGCACCAGGGCGAGCCGATCGGGGAGCGGATCACCGTCTCCGGGCGGCTGCTCGACCGGGACGGGCGGCCGGTCCGGGGGCAGCTGATCGAGATCTGGCAGGCCAACTCGGCCGGCCGGTACGCGCATCAGCGTGAGCAGCACGACGCCCCGCTGGACCCGAACTTCACGGGTGTCGGCCGTACGATCACCGACGCCGACGGCGGCTACCACTTCACCACCGTCCAGCCGGGCCCCTATCCGTGGCGCAACCACCTCAACGCCTGGCGTCCGGCGCACATCCACTTCTCGCTGTTCGGCTCGGCGTTCACGCAGCGGCTGGTGACGCAGATGTACTTCCCGAGCGACCCGCTGTTCCCGTACGACCCGATCATCCAGTCGGTGACGGACGACGCGGCCCGGCAGCGGCTGGTCGCGACATACGACCACAGCCTGTCCGTGCCCGAGTTCTCGATGGGCTATCACTGGGACATCGTGCTGGACGGCCCGAACGCCACCTGGATCGAAGAAGGACGCTGACCTGCCATGACGAAGACCGACACGAGCAGCCCGGAGACCGTGCTGCCCACCCCGTCGCACACGGTCGGCCCGTTCTACGGCTACGCGCTGCCCTTCCGCGGCGGCGAGGAGATCGCGCCCCTCGGCCACCCGGACACGGTCACCGTGCACGGGTACGTCCTGGACGGCGAGGGCAACCCGCTGCCGGACGCGTTCGTGGAGCTGTGGGGCGCCGACCCGGACGGGAACGTGTCCACCACGGACGGCTCGATCCGGCGTGACCCGGCCAGCGGTGCCTACCTCGGCCGCAACGGCGTGGAGTTCACCGGCTGGGGCCGGATCCAGACCGACGCCGACGGGCACTGGTACGCGCGGACGCTGCGGCCCGGCGCCCGTGGCGACAGCGCGCCCTACCTCAGTGCGTGCGTGTTCGCGCGCGGACTGCTGGTGCACCTGTTCACCCGGATCTACCTGCCGGGCGACGACGCGGCGCTCGCCGCCGATCCGCTGCTCACCCGGGTGGGCGAGCGGCGCGACACGCTGATCGCCGTCGAGGAGGGCAACCGGACCTACCGTTTCGACATCCGCCTCCAGGGCGAGGGCGAGACGGTCTTCCTGGAGTACCGGTGACGTACGCCGGAGCTGACACCGGGTTGCTCGGCCCCGGCTGGTCCGGTTCCGCCGCCGCGGCCGCGACCGGCGACACCGCGTACCTGCGGGCGCTCCTGGACGCGGAGGCGGCCCTCACCCGTGCCCAGGCCGCGCTCGGGCTGGCCCCGGCCGGGGCCGCGGCCGCGGTGACCGAGGCGGCCGATCCGGCCCGCTTCGACGTCGGCGGCCTCGCCGAGCGGGCCCGCGCGGGCGGCAACCCGGTCATCCCGTTGGTCGCCGACCTGACGAAGGCGGCCGGCGCGGAGCACGGGCCGTACGTCCACCGGGGCGCGACCAGCCAGGACATCATGGACACGGCGACGATGCTGGTCGCCGCCCGCACCCTGGACCTGGTGCTCGGCGACCTCGGACGCACCGAGGCGGCCCTGGCGCGGACGGCCGCCGAGCACCGGGACACCCCGATGCCCGGACGCACGCTCACCCAGCACGCGGTACCGACGACGTTCGGGCTGAAGGCGGCCGGCTGGCGTGCGCTGGTGCTCGACGCCCGCGACCGCACGGCTCGGGTACGCGCGTCGCTGCCCGTCCAACTCGGGGGCGCGGCAGGCACCCTGGCGGCTTTCGGAGCGTACGGCGCCGCCGACCCCGAGGCGCTGCCCGAGGCCTACGCCCGTGAACTCGCCCTCGCCGCCCCGCTGCTGCCCTGGCACACCCTGCGCACGCCCGTCGCCGATCTCGCCGGCTGCCTGGCCTTCACGGCCGGCGCCCTGGGCAAGATCGCCGCCGATGTGCTGACGCTGTCCCGGACCGAGATCGGTGAGGTCACCGAGGGCGGCGGAGGCGGTTCGTCGGCGATGCCGCACAAGGCGAACCCGGTCCGGTCCACGCTCATCGCGGCAGCCGCCCGGCGGGCCCCGCAGCTCGCGGCGGTCCTGTACGGCTCACTGGTCGCGGAGGACGAGCGGCCGGCCGGCGCCTGGCACGCCGAATGGGAGCCGTTGCGGGACCTGCTGCGGACGGTGGGCGGCGCGGCCCGGGACGCGGCGGAGCTGGCGGAGGGGCTGCGGGTGCACCCGGCGGTGATGCGCGAGCACCTGGGGCTCACCGACGGGCTGATCGTCTCGGAGCGGCTGTCCGCCGGGCTGGCCCCCGTGCTGGGCCGGGCCCGGGCGAAGGAACTGCTCACCGAAGTAGCCTCCCGTACCCGCACCGAGCACCGGACGCTGCGTGAACTCCTGGCGGAGGAACCTGAGTTGAAGGGTCTCGACCTCGACGACCTCACCGACCCCGCCCGCTACACCGGCGCCGCCGGTGCCCTCACCGACCGTGCTCTGGAGCGACGTTGACCGAGAACCTTCTCCACCACCGCGTCGAGGGCCCCGCTTCGGCGCCGCCGCTGCTGCTCGGCCCGTCCCTGGGGACCTCGTACGCCCTCTGGGACGCCGTGGCGCCCGAGCTGTCGATCGCTCACCGGGTGGTCCGCTGGGACCTGCCGGGCCACGGCGGTTCGGCGGCCGGTCTGATCAAGTCGGGCGCCACCGTGGGCGATCTGGCCGGCCTGGTGCTCGCGCTCGCCGACTCGCTGGGCATCGACCGGTTCGCGTACGCGGGCGTCTCGCTGGGCGGGGCCGTGGGACTGCACCTGGCCGTCCACCACCCGGACCGGCTGGAGAGTCTGGCCTCGATCTGCTCCTCGGCCCACTTCGGCGGGTCCGCGCCCTGGGAGGAGCGGGCCGGGCGGGTGCGCCGGGAGGGCGTGGAGTGGCTGGCGGAGAACGCCCCCGCCCGCTGGTTCACGTCCGGCTTCACCGTGCCGCGGCTGGTGGAGGACCAGCGGACGGCCGACCCGGAGGCGTACGCCGCCTGCTGCGACGCGCTGGCCGCCTTCGATCTGCGCGACCGGCTCGGTGGGATCGCCGTCCGCACCCTGCTGATCGCGGGCCGGCAGGACCCCGCGACCCCGCCGCCGCATCTGCGGGAGATCGCGGACGCGGTACCGGCGTCCACGCTGGTCGAGCTGCCCGGGGCCGCGCACCTGGCGCCCGCGGAGTGCCCGGAGGCGGTCCTCACCGCGCTCCGCGCCCATCTGGACGGAGGCGCGCGGCGGGGCATGGCGGTACGCCGGGAGGTGCTGGGCGACGGGCACGTGGACCGGGCGCAGGCCCGCCAGACGCCGTTCACGGCCCGCTTCCAGGACTTCATCTCGCGCTACGCCTGGGGCGAGATCTGGACCGACCCCACGCTCTCCCGCCGCGAGCGCAGCATGATCACCCTCACCGCGCTGGTCGCCCACGGGCACTACGAGGAGCTGGCGATGCATGTGCGGGCCGCCCGGCGCAACGGGCTCAGCCCGGAGGAGATCGGCGCGGTGCTCCTCCAGACGGCCGTCTACTGCGGTGTCCCGGCGGCGAACTCGGCGTTCGCGACGGCCCAGCGGGTGCTGGCGGAGGAAGCGGAAGAAGAGGGGTGACCCGGCCGCGTGCGTGCCGCCCGCCGACACGCACGCCGAGCGCCCGTCAGCGCGGCCCCCGGCCCCCGTCGACGCGGCTCCCCCCAGCGCATTCCACACCTCCGTCAGCGCACTCCCCGGCTTCCTCAGCGCACGCCCAGCGCCCGTCAGCGCACTCCCCGGCTTCCTTAGCGCACGTCCAGCGCCGGGCAGCACGGTCGCCAGGTTCCTCAGCGCACGCCCAGCGCCCCTCAGCGCACTCCCCGGCCTCCTCAGCGCACGCCGAGCGCCCGTCAGCGCAGGCCGCGGCCCGTTTCCAGGACCTCTCGTGCCTGGGCGACCAGGCCGTCCGCGCCGCACGACCGTGCCAGTGCCAGGCCGCGGTTCAGTTCGGCCACGGACCGGGCGGCGATCCCGTACTCCACCCGCGCCGCCGCGTGTTCGTACTGGCAGGGCGAGGCCTCCAGATAGGCCACGGCCTGCGACGCGAGCCGTACCTGCCGCTGCCCGGTCTCCAGCGCCGCGGCACACCGCAGGGCCTCGCCGATCGCCGTGTCGGTGCCGAACCGCTCCGCCTGCCGTCGTGCGTCGGCGGCCAGCCGGGCCGCCCGTACCGGATCCTCGCCGGCGAGCGCCCGGGCGAGGTCGAGCGCCCACGGCACCACCACGGGGTTGAAGTGACCGCGCGCGGCGGCCGCCTTCTCCGCCGCCTCCAGTTCGTTGACGGCCTCCTCCCTGCGGCCGACGGCGAGCAGCAGCCGGCCGCGTACCGACCTCGGGTCCGGCATCACGATGGTGGAGGGGTAGGGCGGGGCGAAGCCGTACTGCTCCGCGGTCGCCCAGGCCTGCTCGACATGGCCGCGGGCGAGCAGGGTGTCCACGAGGTTGCAGGTGGCGGTCCAGTACAGGGGCAGCCGGCGGCCGACCCGTTCGGCGATCCGCAGGGACTCCCGCAGGGAGGTCTCCGCGTCCCGCAGCCGCCCCCGCCTGCGGTGGCCGAGGCCGACGTACGCATGGGCGAGGGCGAGGTGGCCGCCGCTCCAGCCGGCCGACTCGTAGGCGCGCAGGGCCTCGTTGTACAGGGCCTCCGCGCGGTCGAGGCGGTCGGTGTACACGTAGGCGTTGGCGAGCATCAGGAGGAGTTCGATGCCCCACTCGGTGTCCGTCCAGCCGAGTCCGGGCGCGAGCCGGCCGTTGACCAGGGCACGGTCGCACAGTTCGACGACCTCCTCGGCGCTCTCGCCCTGGATGAGCAGGTCGAAGCCACGCAGCATGAGCAGGGCGCGCTCGGAGTTGTCGCGGCCGGTGCAGGTGTCCGCGAGAGCGGCGAGGCGTTCGGAGCGGTGCGGGGAGACGGCCTCGCCCGCGATGCCCTCCCACATGAACTGGACGGCCTGGAGCCGGAGTCGGGCGGGCCCTTCGTCATGGCGCGCGGCCTCCGCCTCGACCGTCCGGACGGCCTCCTCCAGCTGGTCGTTGTGGAGGAGGGCCTGGGAGAGGCGGAAGACGGCGTCGACGCGCTCCGCGCCGGCGAGGCCTGACATGCCGAGCGCGCTCCGCAGGTGCCCGATGGTGACGACGGGCTTGGTGAGCAGGGTGGCGCAGCCCAGTTCGTAGAGCACGCGCGCGTGGACCTCGGGCAGGGGCGGTTCGAGGAGCGCCCGTTCGAGGCAGCGGCGGGCCGCGTCCGGGGCTCCGACGGCGAGGTGTTCCTTGGCCGCGTCCCGCAGCTGTTCGACGAGTTCCTCGTCGTCGTCCGGATGCACCTTGAGCAGGTGCCGGGAGGCCTCGGCGATGCCCCGGCCGTCGTCGATGACGATCTGGGCGGCGATGCCGTGCATGGCGGTGCACATCGCGGGCGGGATGGAGTTGTAGACGGCGGTGGCGATCAGCGGGTGGACGAATTCCAGGTCACCGGCGTGGGACCGGGAGCCGGCCGGGTCGGGCGCGGTGAGGATGCGCGCGTTGCGCAGCAGTTCGGCGCAGCGCTCGGCGTCCTCGACGGTCATGCTGGCGAGCTGGGCGACGAGGTCGACGGAGATACCGGTACCGAGGATGGCGGCGGCCCAGGCGAACCGGGTGGCGTCGACACCGAGGCCTTCGAGCCGGGTGACCAGTCCGCCGCCGCGGGCGGAGCGGTTCAGGGCGCGCAGTTCACCGGCCCTGGCCTCGACGGGTTCGACCTCGCTGTCCTGCACCTTGGCGAGGAGTTCCACGGTCTCGTAGGGGTTGCCGCCGGTCACGGCCCAGACCTCGCGGCAGAACGGGGCGTCGGCGTGCGCGCCGAGGGTGGCGCGGGTGAGGCCGGCGGTGGCGTCCGGGGTGAGGGCGGTGAGGCCGCGCACGGTGTGGCCGGCCGCGGCGGCCACGGCGTCGAGGTAGCGGGCGCTGTCGCCGCTCACCTCGCCGGGCCTGCGGGCGACCAGGACCAGGACGGAGAGGTCGTCGAGGCGTTCGACGAAGGCGGCGAGCCAGGCCAGGGTCTCCTGGTCCGCCCAGTGCGCGTCGTCGATCAGCAGGACCAGCGGCCAGTCGCGTTTGGCGAGCCGGCGGACGGCGGCGACCAGGCCGTCGCAGACGCCCTGCGGGTCAGCCTGGCGGTCACCGGGGTCCGTGATGCCGAGGGCGGGTCCCGCGATGTCGTACCAGTCGCCGAGATACTCCCGGGCCTCCTCGGGCAGCAGGGAGACCAGGGCGGGCTGGAGCAGCTGCCGTACCACGTGGAAGGGCACGCTGCGCAGGGTCTCGACACCGCGGGTGGACCAGACGGTCCACCCGCGGCGCTCCGCCATCCGGCGGGTCTCGGTCAGCAGCGCGGTCTTACCGAGGCCGGCCTCGCCGCGCAGCACCAGCAGGTTCCCGGAGGTGGAGCTGTCGTCGCCCAGCGCGTCAAGTGCCTCGGTGATGGCGGCGAGTTCGGCTTCGCGCTCCCAGAGGGGTGCCGAGGCGTCCCCCGGGGGCTGTTCCTCCGTCATCCCGCTACCTCCCCAAGTCGCCCGAACGACGTACAGACCACGAGCGTAGCCGTCCGGTTGGCTGTCCGGAGGCGGGTCCGGGCAGCTGTTGCCGTGACGGGTGACAGCGGTGCGGCGCGGCGACGCGTGCCGGCTCCGACCTGCCGCTGTACAGCTGACGGACCGTCAATGGGCAGGAACATGAACCTGGTTTTCGAAGATCGCGCGGCCACCGGGCGGAACCGGCCGCTCCGGGCGCTGGCCGCGGGCTCGGTCGGCAACTTCATCGAGTGGTACGAGTTCGCCGTCTACGGCTTCGTCGCGACGGTCGTCGCCGAGCGGTTCTTCACGCCGGAGGGCGGGAGCGCGGCCGAGGGCCTGGTGCGCACCTACGCCTCGTTCGGGCTGGCGTTCTTCTTCCGTCCGCTGGGCGCGGCCCTGTTCGGCCGGCTGGCCGACCGACACGGGCGGCGGCCGGTGCTGATCCTCGTGGTGGCGCTGATGACGGGGGCCACGGCGCTGATCGGGCTGCTGCCGACGTATGCGCAGGTGGGTGCGGCGGCTCCCTGGCTGCTGACGTTCCTGAGGGTGCTTCAGGGACTGTCGGCGGGCGGTGAGTTCGGGGGCGCGGTGGCGGTGCTGACGGAGTACGCGCCGCCGGGGCGGCGGGGGCTGTACGGGGCGTGGCAGTCGTTCACCGTGGCGCTGGGGCTGCTCGGCGGGGTGGGTGTCGCGGTCGGGCTGTCCGTGTTGCTGACCGGCCATCAGTTCGTCGCCTGGGGCTGGCGGTTGCCGTTCCTGCTGGCGCTCCCCCTGGGTGCGCTGGCGCTGTGGCTGCGGGCGGGGCTGGACGAAACACCGGAGTTCCGGGGACCGGCGGTGACGGGCGCCCGGGTGTCGGCGGGGGCGATCGCGCTGGCCGCCGGACGGGTGACGGGCTGGTCGGCGGCCGGGTACACGTTCCTGGTCGTGCTGCCGTCGTACCTCCAGACCACCCTGCACACCGGTTTCCGGGCGGCGCTGCTGGCGACCGCGCTGGCGAACCTGGGGTTCGCGGCGGCGATCCTCCCGGCGGGGCTGCTCAGCGACCGGGTGGGGCGGCGGCCGGTGATGCTCGCGGGCGCCGGGCTCGTGGTGCTGCTGGCGCTGCCGCTGCTGAACCTGCTCCAGGACGCGGGGACTTCGGGGGCGGTGAAGGGTGCGGCCCTGTGCGGCGCGGGTGTGCTGGTGGGGCTGATGGCCGGGCCGGGGCCCGCGCTGCTGGCCGAGATGTTCCCGGCGCGGACCCGCTGCACGGGTCTGGGACTCGCCTACGCCCTGTCCAATGCCGTGTTCTCGGGCTGTGCGGGCCTCATCATCACGGAGGCGGTACGGCGCACCGGGAACCCGGACGTCCCCGGTTACTACGCGGCGGCGGCCTGCGCGGTCAGCGTCCTGGCGCTCCTCGCGGCGCCGCGGGTGAAGGCGGGTTGAGACAGTGCTGGTGATCGGTCTGATGTCCGGAACGTCGTACGACGCGGTGGACGCGGCGGCGGCCGAGCTGCGGCTGGTGGACGGCACGCTGCTGCTGAAGCCGCTGGGGATGGTGAGCACGCCGTACGACGACGAGCTGCGGGACGCCCTGGCCGCGGCGCTGCCCCCGGCCGCGGTGCCGCTGGCGCGGGTGTGCCTGCTGGACACCCGGATCGGGCAGGCGTTCGCGGCGGCGGCCGTCCGGGCCAACCGTGAGCTGTGCGGCGGGCGGGCCGAGTGGGTGGCCTCGCACGGGCAGACGGTCTTCCACTGGGCGGAGGGCGGCCGGGTGCACGGCACGCTGCAGCTCGGGCAGCCGGCCTGGATCGCGGAGGCGACGGGGCTGCCGGTGGTCGCCGACCTGAGGCCGCGGGACGTGGCGGCCGGGGGCCAGGGCGCCCCGCTGGTGAGCCTGGTGGACCTGCTGTGGCTGCGCGGCCGGCCGGGCAGGCCGGTGGCGCTGAACCTCGGCGGGATCGCCAACCTCACCGCCCCGGACGGTACGGCCTTCGACACCGGGCCGGGATGTGCCCTGCTGGACGCGGCCGCCCGGGAGTTCACGGCCGGGCGGCTGCCGTACGACGTGGACGGCGCCCTTGCGGCACGCGGCCGGCCGGACGCGGCGCTGCTCGCGGGGCTGCTGGCGGAGCCGTACTACGCGCTCCCCGCGCCGAAGACGACCGGCAAGGAGCTGTTCCACGCGGGGTACTGGCGGGCGCCCGAGGGGATGTCCGCGGCGGACGCGCTGGCGACGCTCACCGTGCTGACGGCCCGCACGGTGGCGGACGCGGTGCGGGCGGCGGGGGCGACGGAGGTGATCGCCTCGGGCGGCGGCACCCGGAACCCGGTGCTGCTCGAGGCGCTCCGCGGCCTGCTGCCCGGGACGCCGGTCCGTGTCTCCGACGAACTGGGGCTGCCCGCGGCGGCGAAGGAGGCGTACGCGTTCGCGGTCCTCGGCTTCCTCACGGCGCACGGTCTGCCGGGCACCGTCCCGTCGGCCACCGGCGCCCGGCACCCGAGTCTCCTGGGCTCGCTGACCCCGGGCCGGGAGGGGCTGCGGCTGCCGCCGCCGGCGCCGGGTCCGCCGGTGCGGCTGCGGATCGAGTGAGGCGGGCCGCGTCCGTGTGAAGCGCCTGAGGCGCTCATCCGAAAGTCGCCGGATCCTCTCATCCCACTTTCACCGACGCCTCATACGGTAGGAGCATGACGCAGGTGACTCCTCCCGGGTGGTACCCCGACCCGGGGCAGACAAGTGACGGTCCGGCCACCGAACGCTGGTGGGACGGCAAGGCGTGGACGGAACAGACCCGCCCCGCCGGATCGGGCGCCGAGTGGGGTCCCCCGCCGCAGCCGCCGGCCGCCGGCGCCCCGTCGGCAGCGGAGGGGACGTACCCGCAGGCCGACGGCGTTCATCCGGCGTACCCGACGGCCTATCCGGGGTATCCGGGGTACCCGGCGGCGCCGCCCGCGGGCAGACGCGGGCTGCGTACCGGCATAGCCGTCGGCATCGCCGCGGCGGTGCTCGCCGCCATCGGGGTGGGTGTGTACGCGCTGACCGCGGACGGCAGCGACAACGACAACCAGGCCTCGCAGCAGGGGACGGGCGGGCAGGGCGGTTTCGGCCAGGGCGGCACCGAGGGCCAGAACGGGCAGAACGGCGGACAGGGCTTCCCGTTCGGCGGCTCGGGCGGGTCGGGCAGCTCGGGCGGCTCCGGTGGTTCGGGCGGCTCCGGCGGCTCGGACGGCGGGGCGTCGCCTGCCCCGAACCAGTCCGAGGCACCGAAGATCAAGAGCGGTTCGGTGACGGACCCGGTGTCGGGCATCAGCCTCCCGATCCCCTCCGACTGGTACGGCCAGCAGACCCAGGCGGGCGCGTCGGTGACCTCCAACGACTCCTACAAGTGCCCGGGCGACACCTCCCAGCCCTGCACCGCCGGCGGCGCCTACTCGGCCCCCGCGGTCCTGCTGGGCACCTCGGGCAGCACGGCCGAGGCGGTCGCCAAGGCGGACATCTCGGCCGGCGCCAAGGAGTCGTACGGCGGCACGACCTACGGCTCGATCACCTCGCACCAGGTGCTGGCCTCCAAGGCGGTCACCGTGGCCGGGCAGAAGGGCTACCTGGTGCGCTGGAAGGTCGTCACCAGCAAGGGCGCCGACGGCTACGTCGAGTCGCTGGCCTTCCCGTCGCCGGCGAACTCCCAGCAGATCGTGGTGGTCCGGTTCGGCGTGGACGTCGGCCAGAAGGAGTCGGTGATCGACTCGATCACCGCGGGCATCAAGGTGTCCACGGGCGGCGGCAGCGGCCAGGACACCTGACCGCCCGGGAAAGTGTTCGGCCGGGTGGTGCGCCCCTCCGCTCAAAGGGGCGCCCCACCCGGCCGGGGGTGCGCGCCGCCCCCGTCCCCACGGTGCGGCGCGAACAGGTCACCGTCCAGTCATCCCGTGGACGGCGGCCTGGGTCATCAGGTCAGTCCGAGTGCGGGCAGCGCCACGGCCTCCACGAAGCGGACCAGGTAGTCGGCGTCGGCGTACTCGCCGGTGAGCACGGGCCGCACCCGCAGGACGCCGAACATCATGGCGGGGACGTAGTCCAGGGCGGGATGCCCCTCGGCCACCTCGCCCCGCTCGACACCGCGGCGCAGGATGTCCTGGAGCGCCGCGATCTCGGGCTCGACCAGGGCCTCGCGCAGCGCCTGCGCCAGCTCCGCGTCCGAGTGCACCGCGTGGCCCAGCGCCTGGAGCAGCTTGGTGTCCTTGCGTGACCAGTCGCCGGCGGCCCGCGCGACCTCCCGCAGGTCCTCGGCGAGGGAGCCGTTGTCGATGCCGACGAAGCGCACCCGGCGGTTGGCCCGCAGCGCCGCCGCGACGAACTGCGGCTTGGTCTTCCACTGCCGGTACAGCGTGGACTTGCTGCACCGGGTGCTGGCGGCGACGCCGTCCATGGTCACGGAGTCGTAACCGCACTCGCGGATCTGTTCGAGCACGGCGTCGAAGAACTCCCGCTCACGCTCCGGCGTGATCTTGGAGCGGCGCGAGGCGGCGACCATGTCCGGTCCGTCCGCGGCCTGCGACGTCATGTGCTCTTCTCCTCACTCGCGCATCACTTGCGGATCACTTCCGCACCGCCCGCCGTTCGGCCGGGGCGGAAACCTACAACCAGTGTGGCCCACGTCTATCGATACGCCACTGTACCGGTACTCGGCCGTATCGGTACAGTGGCGTATCGGTACCATGGCGTTTCGGTACGCTTCCGTATCGATGAGTATCGGCGAGTCCGGGCCACCGCCCGGACTCGACACAGCACCACCGTCAGTGAGGGGGCCTGGGATGAGATCCCAGTCCGAGCCGGCAGAACCGGAGCCGGGCGCGATAGCCCGGCCGCCGCTCGTCCGTGAGATCCTGCTCGTCGCGGGGCTCTTCCTCGTCTACAAGTTCGGCCGGCAACTGGCCATCGGCCACACCGCCGAGGCGGTGCACAACGCCCACCGGATCTGGGATCTGGAACGGACCCTGCGGCTGCCCTCGGAGGTCGACGTGCAGTCCGCACTGCTGCACGGCGACACCCTCGTCCACCTGGCCAACACCTACTACGCCACGGTTCATTTCCCGGCCACGGTGGCCTTCCTGGTCTGGCTCTACCTGCGGCGCCCCGCGCACTACGTCTGGGCCCGCCGGATCCTCGCCGCGGTCACCGCCGCCGCGCTGGTGCTGCCCTTCACGTTCCCGCTGGCGCCGCCCCGGATGCTGGCCGCGACCGGCCTCGTCGACACCGCGCGGGTCTACGGCCCCTCCGTCTACGGCCCGCCCGCCCGCGACCACCTCTCCAACCAGTTCGCGGCGATGCCCTCACTGCACTTCGGCTGGGCCCTGATGGTGGCGATCGGCCTGATCGTGGCGACCCGATCCCGCTGGCGCTGGCTGTGGCTGCTGCACCCGGCGGTCACCCTGCTGGTGATCGTGGGCACCGCGAACCACTACTGGCTGGACGCGATCGTCGCCACCGCGATGCTCGGCGTCGCCCTCGCCCTGATCAACCCGCCGCACCGCACGGCCACCACGGCCGGCCGCGGCACCCGCACCCTCGTACCGGAAGAGCCCGTGCTGGCGGGGGCGGGCCGATGAGCACCGCGGCCGTGGTCGCCGTCGCCCTGTCCCTGGTCTCGGCCGTCGCCTACGCGGCCGCCGCCGTCGCCCAGGAACGCCTCGCCTCGAAGACCCCCGGAACGGGCCTGGTACGACTGCTCGGCTCCGGAGCCTGGTGGGCCGCGGTCGGCCTGAACGCGGGCGCCGCCCTGCTGCACGTCGTCGCCCTCAAGTACGGCCCGCTCACGCTCGTCCAGCCGCTGGGCGCGCTCACCCTGGTCGCCGCCGTGCCGATGGGGGCGCGGGTGGCCGGCCGCCGGGTCACACCGACGGAGTGGCGGGGCACCGCCCTCACCCTGCTCGGCCTCGGCGCCCTGCTCGTCACGGCCTCGGGTCCCGCACCCCACCAGGTGCTGGGCCTGACCGAAGCCCTCGCGGTGGCCGGTACGACGGCCGTCCTGATCGGCGCCCTGTCCCGCCCCGGCACCCGCCCCGGCCTGCGCCACGCGACCGCGTCCGGTCTCGCCTCGGGCGTGGCCTCCGCGCTCACCCAGACGGTGACGGTGGCGGCGACGGACCCCTCGGGCCCGCTGCTGAGCGCCGAAGTGATCGTGGTGGCCGTGCTGGTGGCCGCGTTCGCGGTGGGCGGCCTGCTCCTCTCCCAGACGGCCTACCGAGGCGGCCTCGGCGCCCCGCTGGCGGTCGTCACCCTGTCCAACCCGGTGGCGGCGGCGGTGATCGGCCTGACCCTCCTGGGCCAGGGCCTCCAGGGCGGCGCCACGGGCATCCTGCTGGCCCTGGCGGGCGCGGCCCTGGCCTCCTGGGGCGTGGTCCTGCTCACCCGCGTGACCCCGCCGGCCCCGCTCACCACCCCGGACGAACAGCACCCGGTGGCCGCGGTACTGGCCCTGGAGGAGGCACGGAGAGCAGCGGAACAGGCCCTCCTCCCCCACCAGAACCCAGAGACAGAACACCTCACGCCCCTCTGAACCCCCCTGTAAGCCACCCCGCCTGAAGCGCCCCGTCAGGGGGTGCTTCAGCCGGGGCGCCGGCGCCCCGTCAGGGGCGCGGGGAACTGCGCGACCAGCCCCCACCCACCCGCGGCCGCACGAACACGGCACCCGCCCCCACGGAGGGCGAAACGCCCCCCTCAGGGGTGCTTCAGCCGGGGCGCCAGCGCCCCGTCAGGGGCGCGGGGAACTACGCGACCAGCCCCCACCCACCCGCGGCCGCACGAACACGGCACCCGCCCCCACGGAGGGCGAAACGCCACGGCCGACGCCCGCGGCTTTCCACGAACGTCGGCCGTATCGGGCTCGCCCCCCGGTCACTCCGTGATGATCGCCGGGTCGCTCACACCCGGCTCCCCGTTCTCCACGTGTCCGGCGAACCGCCGCAGGAACGTCCTGTCGGCGTCGGACGTGACCGTCACGTCGTACCAGCGGTGGCTGTGCCCGAGGTGGACGACGTGCCGCACGGTCGCCCCCGCACGCACGGTGAACGTGCGCGTCCGGCCGCCGTAGCCGTCGGCCAGCGTCAGCTTCACCGTGCCGGAGCCCCGGTTGGTGAGCGTCAGCTCGATGTCGTCGCCGTGCGGCCGGGCGGTGACCTCGGGGCCCGCCACCTTGCCGGGGCCCTGGAAGCTGCGCAGGAAGCCGTTGGGCCCGTGCACGGTCAGGTCGTACGCACCGCCCGAGTACGCCGAGTTCCAGGTGTCGGAGACGGACTTGCCGGCCTCGGTGGTGTAGCTCCAGGGGCCGTCGGCGCGGTTGTTGGAAGTGACCAGGAACACCGCGCCGGCTTGGGCGCCCGACGCGAAGGTCAGCGTGAACTTGCCGGCCGCCGCGTCCACCGCACCGTCCACCACCGGGGCGTACCTGAGCGGCCGGGTGGGCCGCGAGCCGCGCTCCTGCTTGGGCAGCGACGGGTTGGCGGGCGGCGTGGGCACGTAGTCGGGGTGCCGGTTCTTGTCCGGCGGTCGGTAGCCGTCGGTGCCGGGCAGCGCCACCGGCTTGGTGTCCTTGCGGGAGAAGTCGAACGCGGCGGTCAGGTCGCCGCTGACCGCGCGCCGCCAGGGCGAGATGTTCGGCTCGTGGACGCCGAAGCGGGCCTCCATGAACCGGATGATCGAGGTGTGGTCGAGCGTCTCGGAGCAGACGTAACCGCCCTTGCTCCACGGGGAGACGACGATCATCGGCACCCGCTGGCCGAGGCCGTAGGCGCCGGCGGCATGGCTCGCGTCGCCCTTGAAGAGGTCGAGGCTCGGGTCGACCGTGGACTTGCCCTGCGCGGCGGAGGCCGGCGGGAACGGCGGGATCAGGTGGTCGAAGAAGCCGTCGTTCTCGTCGTACGTGATGAACACGGCCGTCCTCGCCCACACCCCGGGGTCCGCGGTGAGCGCGTCGAGGACCTGGGAGATGTACCAGGCGCCGTAGTTGGCGGGCCAGTTGGGGTGCTCGGTGAACGCCTCCGGGGCGACGACCCAGGAGATCTGCGGCAGCTTGCCGGCCTTGACGTCGGCCTTCAACTGGTCGAAGAAGCCCTCGCCCTTGGTGGCGTCGGTGCCGGTGCGGGCCTTGTCGTACAGCGGGTCACCGGGCTTGGCGTTCTGGTACTGCTTGAAGTAGAGCAGCGAGTTGTCGCCGTAGTTGCCGCGGTAGGCGTCCTGGATCCAGCCCCAGCCGCCGGCCGCGTCCAGGCCGTCGCCGACGTCCTGGTAGATCTTCCAGGAGACGCCCGCCTTCTCCAGGCGCTCGGGGTAGGTCGTCCAGCTGTAGCCGGCCTCGTCGTTGCCGAGGACCGGGCCGCCGCCCTGGCCGTCGTTGCCCGTGTACCCCGTCCACATGTAGTAGCGGTTCGGGTCGGTGGAGCCCATGAACGAGCAGTGGTACGCGTCGCAGACGGTGAAGGCGTCGGCGAGCGCGTAGTGGAACGGTATGTCGTCCCGGTTCAGGTACGCCATCGTCGTGGAGCCCTTGGCCGGCACCCACTTGTCGTACTTGCCGTTGTCGACCGCGCTGTGGGTGTCGGCCCAGCCGTGCGGGAGGTCCTGGATGAAGGCGAGGCCCAGGTCGTCGGCGTCCGGGTGGAAGGGCAGGATGTCCTTCGTGCCGTTCGACTGGTGCCACACGGACTTGTCGTTCTGGGTGACCGAACGCGGGTCGCCGAAGCCGCGGACACCTCTGAGGGTGCCGAAGTAGTGGTCGAACGAACGGTTCTCCTGCATCAGGACGACGATGTGCTCGACGTCCTCGATCGACCCGGTGCGGTGGTTCGCGGGCAGCGCGGCGGCACGCTGGATGCTGCTGGACAACGCGGTGAACGCCGTTGTGGCGCCCGCGAGTTGAAGAAATCGGCGCCGGTTGACTTCGGTCATGAGTGGGCGACCTCTCATCCTGACGTACGGGATGGCCGGAACAGGGCGGATGTGTGCGGGTGCGAGTGTTCCAAGGGCATCGAACGTCAGGGAAGGGTCTGGTGGCGCGGATGTGAATCTCGGCGGTACGTGAGGTAGGGAACGGGTAAGACGACGGGACCGGTCACGGCCGGGGGACAGCCGTGACCGGTCGGCCTGGGGTCAGCTGATGAACGAGCCCGCGGCGCAGGCGCTCGCCGTCACCCACTGGTGGGACAGGATGTTGTCGTTCATGGAGTGACCGTCGGTGAAGTGGTCGCGGGTGAGGTCGTCCACGTACAGCTCGCCCGGCTTGAGACAGCCGTAGCCGCCCGAGTAGTTGGCGTAGTAGTAGAAGGCCACGACGTCCTTGCCGCCGACGTAGCCGCTGTTCATCACGGAGGAGGCGACGTTGCCGACGCCCTGGAAACCGCCGGCGCCGTCCGCCCAGTCGGCGTCGTTGCCGGCGGTGACGCCGAGCAGGCCGCCCGCGCAGTCCCAGTCCTTCCAGGCCCGCACGTTGCCGTCGCGGCCCGGCCACTGCGCGTTGCAGCCGGCGGAGGCCTGTGCGTTCACCGGGAGGGCGAAACCGACGGCGGCGAGGGCCAGGGTGGTGAGGGCGAGGGTCATTTTGCGCATGGTGAATCCCGTTCTGCCTCGTCGGAGGCGGTCGGTGTGGGAGAGGGCCGCGGCGGGCGCCGCGGAGTCTTGGGGGTGCGGTGGGTGTCAGGTACGGGCGGGCGCGATCCGCTCGGCGCGCTCCAGCGCCGTCAGCCGAACCTGCCGGTAGGCGTCCAGCCGGGCGCCGTACTCGCCGTCCAGCCGGGCCAGGTAGTGGGCCTCGCGGTCCTGGCCGACGGACCTGAGGGAGACCGCGCGGGCGCAGGTGGCGTCGGCGACCGCGATCCGGGTCTCGGCGGCGAAGCTCCTGGCCTCCTCGGCCCGGGTCCGGACCGCGGGGTGCTCCCGGGTTGCCTGCCGGGCCGCGTCGGGGTCCCGGTACGGGTGACCGGCCCGCTTCATGCAGGCCGACCACGCGTGCACGGCGGCGGTGAACCGCTGGTCGTGCAGGAGTTCGCCGACGTAGAGCGGGCGCAGGTTGCTCGCCGTGGTGTCGAGCCGGAACCAGGTCCGCGGGTCGCCGTACAGCGTCCGTTCCGCCGCCGCGTCGCAGCCGCCGGTCCGTTTGCTGACCCTGCCCCCGCCGGGGACCTCGGTACGCAGCAGCTCGGCCTGCCGGCCGCCGTCGAGCGCGTTGTCGTACGCTGCCTTCCGGGTGGCGCCGAGGCCTTCGCGGTAGGCGCTGTTGGGGTTGCGCAGCCGGGCGCGGTCCTCCTTCGCCGTGATCCGGCTGCCGTATCCGTAGGTACGGGCCCAGTCCACGTCGTCCTGCACGTAGCCGAGCGGCCTGCTCTCGGCCAGGGTCAGCGGGCGGTCCGTCCAGTAGCGGAAGCCGTGCCGGGCCATGCACCGGGCGACCAGACGCTGTTCGGCGTCCGAGATCCGCAGGTCCTCCGCGTAGGTGAGGTCGCGGACCCGGTGCCCGGCGGTGGGCGCCGAGCCGTCGCCGGACGTCCGGGAGCAGCCGGTGAGGGCGAGCGCGGCCACGGCGGCGACGGCACTCAGTCGCGCGGCCTTGCGGCGGAAGGCGGTGCGCTTCATCGGGCGACTCCCTGGGCGGACGGCGAACGGCTCGGTGCTCACAGGCCGTTGACGCCGCAGCGGGGGCGTTCGTATGACATCCGGTCGCGAGGAGTTTCCGGCGCGACCCATGCCGTGACGGATCCGGGTACCCGCTCATACGAGAGCGGGCGGCGGACCGTCTCCCGCACAGGGGCCGCTGTGACCACCCACAGAAACCGGCCAACTGCGCCAGAAGGGAGAACGGCTCCCACGGCACCGACGGGCCCCGGGCCCCTCGGCACACCGGGCATCGTGGCGGTCCGGGCCGTCCGGTCGGACGGACGGCTTCCGGACACGACGGCCCGGTTCTCGGCCTGCCCTGACGGTGGCCGCCGATATCGTTGTCGGCATCCGCTGGCAGCGGCGATCGGGGTTCGATGTTCGAAGTACGTCTGCTCGGGCCGGTGGAGGTCTGGGAGGGCGGCCGGCGGGTCCCGCTCGGCGGCTCCCGACCCCTCGCGGTCCTCGCCTCGCTCGTGGTGCACCTGGGCGAGGTCGTCTCCACCGAGCGCCTGGTGGACCTCGTGTGGGACGAGAAGGCCCCGGCCACCGCGGGCGCCCTGGTCGCCACCCATGTCTCCGCCGTACGCCGCGCCCTGGCCCGGGTGGACGCGGCCGAGGTGATCCGTACCCGGCCCCCCGGGTATCTCACCGCCCTCGCCCCCGCCCAGGTCGACGCCCGCCGTTTCGAGGAACTGCTCGCGGCGGGGCGGGCCGCGGGGCGTACGGAGGAGGCGGCCGGGCTGCTGGCAGAGGCGCTCGGGCTGTGGCGGGGCCGGGAGGCCCTGGAGGGGCTCGGCCAGTCCTTCGCCCGGATCGAGGCGGCCCGTCTCGCCGAGCTGCGGCTGGTCGCGGAGGAGGAGTCCTTCGGACTGGCCCTGGAACTGGACCGCGCGGACGCCGCGATCGCGCCGCTGCTCGCCCATGTGGCCGCGCATCCGCTGCGGGAGCGGCCGCGCGGCCAGCTGATGACCGCCCTGTTCCGCACCGGCCGGGTCTCCGACGCGCTGCGCGTCTTCCAGGAGGGCCGTGCGGTGCTCCGCGACGAGCTGGGCATCGACCCGGGGCCGGAGCTGCGGGCGGTGCACCAGGCCGTGCTCCGGCACGACACCGGTGTGCTGGGGACCGGCCGTGCGGCAGCGCTGCCGGTCCCGGCCCCCCGGAGCGGCCCGCCCCACCCCACGCCGCCCCACCCCGCGCCGTCCCACCCCGCGCCGTCCCATCTGCCGCCCGACATCGCCGACTTCGTGGGCCGGGCGGAGCAGGTCGGGTGGGCGACCGAGCTGCTGCGCGGGGTCGGCGACACCGGCCGGACCGCCCCGCCGATCGGGGTGATCTCCGGGCGTTCCGGTATGGGAAAGACGGCGCTCGCCGTGCACGTCGGCCACCGCACCGCCGAACTCTTCCCGGACGGACGGCTGTTCGTGGACCTCAGGGCCGCCGACGCCACCCCACTGGAGCCCGCCGACGCACTTGCCCGGCTGCTGCGCGCGATGGGCGTCGACCCGGACACGCTGCCCTCCGGCGTCGAGGAACTGACCGGCGTGTACCGCACCCACATCGGGCACCGGCGGGTACTGATCGTCCTGGACAACGCCGCGGGTGAGGCCCATGTCCGGCCGCTGCTGCCGCCCGGTCCGGGCTCGGCGGTGCTGGTCACCAGCCGCCGCAGGCTGGTGGCCCTGGAGGGGGCCGTCCATCTGGACCTGACGGTGCCGGACGAAGCCGAGGCCCTCGACCTGCTGCGCCGGGTGGCGGGCGAGCGGCGCACGGGCAGCGAACCGGAGCGGGCCGCCGAGATCGTCACCCTGTGCGGGCGGCTGCCGCTCGCGGTGCGCATCGCGGGCGCCCGGCTGGCCGCCCGCCCGCACTGGGCGCCGGGACGGCTCGCGGGACGGCTGCGTGACGAACGCCGCAGGCTCAACGAACTCAGCGCCGGCGATCTGGAGTTGCGCACCAGCCTGGAACTCGGCTACGCCGACCTGGATCAGCAGGAGCGGCGGGCGCTGCGCCGGCTGGCGCTGCTGGACCTGCCCGACTTCGCGGCGTGGATCGCCGCCCCGCTGCTCGGCATAGGGATCGAGGACGCCGAGGAGGCCGTCGAGCGGCTGGTTGACTGTCACTTCATCGACGTGATCGGCGTGGACGGCACCGGCCTGCCCCGCTACCGCATCCACGATCTCGCCCGCGAACACGCCCGCGAGCGCTGCCTGTCCGAGGAGAGCGCCGACGACCGCACGGCGGCGGTCCGGCGGCTGGCCGGCAGCTGGCTGGACCTGGCCCGCAAGGCCGCCGCCCGCGGGCCGGGCGGCGCGAGCCGGCACTTCCCCGAACCGGCCGCGGTCCGGCCGCTCGACCCGGAGACCGAGGCGGCGCTGCTCGCCCGGCCCGCGGCCTGGTTCGCCGCCGAGCAGGCCGGGCTGCTGGCCGCGCTCACGCACTGCGCCGACCACGGGATGGCGCGTACCGCCCGGGACCTCGCCGGGGCGCTGATCGCCAGTTCGGCCGCGCTGTACAACCAGTTCGACGCCTGGTCCAGGGCGCACACGGCGGCCATGGCGGCGGTACGGCGCAGCGGGGACGTCGAGGGCGAGGCCTGGCTGCTCGCCGGCCTGGGCCAGCTCCGTTACGAGCAGGACCGGTTCGAGGACTCGTACGCCTACTTCGCCGACGCGCTGCGGCTGTTCGAGAACCGGGCGCCGGACGGCTCCGCGGTGGCGCTGGCCGGTATGGGCACCGCCCGCCGCGAACAGGCCCGTTACCCGGAGGCGCTGGAGCTGCTGGAGGCCGCGCTGGAGCGGTACGGCGGCGCGGCGGACGCGGGGGTCCGGGCCCGGATGCTGTACGGCATCGGCTACGTGCACCGGGAGCAGGGGCGGGACGTGCCGGCGCGGGCGGCGCTGTCCGGGGCGCTCGATCTGTACCGGGCCGCCGCCGATCGGCACGGCGAGGGCCTCACACTGCGCTCGCTGGCCCTCTGCGACCGGGCCGAGGGGCGGTACCCGGAGGCCGAACGGCTGCTGCACGAGGCGCTGCGTCTCTTCACCGGTCTGCACGACACCCTGGGCGTGATGTACACCGAACAGTCGCTGGCCAAGGTGGAGTTGCGGACCGGCCGGACCGAGGAGGCGGGGCGGCGGCTCGCGCGCTGTCTGGCGGTGGCCCGGGAACGGCAGGACCGATTCGGCGAGGCGCTGGTGCTGCGCACGCTCGGGGAGCGGTCGCTGGCGGCCGGGGACACCGCCGGGGCCCGCGAGCCGCTGGAGCACGCGGCCGCGCTCTGGGCGGAGTTGGGGCTGCCGCTGTGGCGGGCGCGCACGGTGTGGGACCTGGCCCGGGTGCGGTCCGCGGAAGGTGACACGCGCGGTGCGCGGGCAGTCCGGGCGGAGGCGCTGGAGGTGTTCCGTTCGCTGGGCGCACGGGAGGCGTGGGAACGGCGGGAGGACGAGCCGTCGTAGCCGGGCCGGGGCTGCAGAAGTCCTGGTGGCGCGCTTGCAGGGAACCTGCAGAGCAATTGCAGGGGTGCCCGGCACGCTGTTTCTCGTGACGGACATCATCACGCTCTCCGACTCCCGGGTCGCCGAGGTCACCGAGCAGGAGTGCGGTGAACCGCTGGTGGACCTGCGTACGACACCCGGCCTGCGGATCGACCGCCGCCAGGCCGACGCCGACGGCTGTTACGCCCATCTGCGGCTCGGGGTGGCGCAGCGGCTGCTGCGGGCGCAGTCGCTGCTGCCCGCCGGGATCCGGTTCCTGGTGGTCGAGGGCTACCGGCCGCCCGGTCTGCAGCGCCGCTACTTCGAGGAGTACGCGGCGACCCTGCGGGCCGCCCATCCGGACGCCGGGCCGGCCCGGATCCGCGAGCTGGCCAGCGCCTACATCTCCCCTCCGGAGGTGGCCCCGCACGTCAGCGGCGGCGCCGTGGACCTCACCCTGTGCACCGCGGACGGCACCGAGCTGGCGCTGGGCACGGAGGTCAACGCGACGCCCGAGGAGAGTGCGGGTGCCTGTCGCACCGGGGCGGCGGACATCGGCGCGGAGGCGCGCGCCAACCGGGGGCTGATGGACCGGGCGCTGACCACGGCCGGCTTCGTCAACTACCCCACCGAGTGGTGGCACTGGTCCTACGGCGACCGGTACTGGGCCCTGCTCACCGGGGCGCCGGCCGCCCGGTACGGCCCCGCCGCCGCACCCGCGCGGTCCGCCTGACCAGCGGCCCGCGCACCCGACCACCACACGACCACACCGGCACGACCGGCCAACGGGGGACGACCATGGAAAACCACGGCGGCACGTGTACGCAGGACCCAGGCGCCGACAGACAGGAGCACACGGACGCCAAGCACATGGACGCCAGGCACACGGGCGCCAAGCACACGGGCGCGGGCCACACAGGCGAGGCGCACATGAGTCCGGGGGACTTCGATGCCTCCTTCACCGCCGACATGCCCAGGCTGCGCAGGCGCTTGATCGCCCTGACCGGGAATCCGCACGACGCCGACGACCTGCTGCAGGAGACGTATCTGCGGCTCTCCCGGCGAGCCCGGGACCGGAGCCTGACGGCGCAGCAGTACCCGTACGCCTACACCTGCACGGTCGCGCTGAACCTGCTGCGCGACTCCTGGCTGCACCCCTCCCGCCGTGAGCGGACCACCGACCGGCTGCCGGAGGCGGGCTGGGACGGCGGGCTCGGCACGTACGAGGCCTCGGCGACCGCCCTCGCGCTGCTGAGCGTGCTGTCGCCGAAGGAGGCCGCCGCGGTGATCCTCGTGGACCTGGAGGGCCTCACCCACGACACGGCCGGGGAACGGCTCGGCGCCCATCGCGGCACCGTCCAGCGCAACCGCATGCGGGCGCTGGCCAAGATGCGCGCGGCGCTGGCCGGCTGAGTTCCGGGTGCCGCGTCTCCACGGGGGTGGGACGCGGCACCCGGGCAGTTCGCGCGACCCCCGCCACCACTCCATGTCGACGAAGGACGTGCATCTTGAGGCTCACCACACCCGGCAGGGCGATCGTCGTCGCGGCGGCTCTCGCCACGGTCCCGCTGCTGTCCGCCACCGCCCATGCCGCCACCCTCCATGCCGCCACCGCCACCGCGCCGCGCGCCGCCCAGGACGCCACCTGCGGTGTGCTGGCCTCCGGTGCCTCCGCCACCGCCGAGGCCGCGGTCGCGGCGGCCTGCTCCCAGATCGGCGTCTGGTACAGCTGGGGCGGCGGCCACGGCGCCACGCCCGGTGCCACGTACGGCTACTACGACGGCTCCGACCCGGACAGCCTGCACGACAACGAGCGCAAGGGCTTCGACTGTTCGGGCCTGGTGCGGTACGCGTACTACCGGGCGACCGGCAGGGACCTGCTCAACGGCACGGCCGACGACCAGTACCACAGCCCGCAGGCCGTGGCGCGTTTCTCGGCAGCCCAGGGCACGGCTCCCCTGGTCCCCGGCGACCTGATGTTCTGGGGCAGCGGACACGTCCACCATGTCGCCATGTACCTGGGCGCGGGGCAGATGGTTGAGGCGTACGAGTCGGGCACCCACATCCGGGTGGCCCCGGTGCGCACCGGCGGCGACTACGCCGGCGCGATCCGTGTCAACCCGTCCGGTACTCCGGTGCCGCCGCCGGCCGACGGCGGTACGACCTTCGAGACGTGGGGCACCGGGGTGCGCACGCACACGACGCCGAGCGTGCGGTCCGCCGTCGTGGACACCTTCGCCGGGCCGACCCAGGTCTCCGTGCAGTGCCAGGAGCGCGCGGAGACGGTGACCGCCGAGGGGTACACCAACGACATCTGGTCCAGGCTGGCCGACGGTTCCTGGCTGACCAACATCTACATCAAGGGCCCGGCCGAACTGCCCGGCATCCCGGACTGCGGCGGTGACACCCCGCCGCCGCCGAGCGGGGGAAGCACCGCGTTCCAGACCTGGGGCACCGGCGTGCGCACGCACAGCGAGCCCAACGTGAACGCCGGTGTCGTCGACTACTTCCCGCAGCCGACGACGGTGAACGTGGTCTGCCAGACGCACGCCCAGACGGTCACGGCCGACGGCTACACCAACGACGCCTGGTCGAAGCTGACCAACGGCGCGTGGCTGACCAACATCTACATCAAGGGCCCGGCGTGGCTGCCGGGAGTGGCCACCTGCTGATCCGAGTCCGGCGGACGGAGCACTCCGTCCGCCGCACTACTCACTTTGTTGTCCATCAACGCCCGCCCGCTGCCCGAGCCGCCGCAGCACCAGGTCCCCCCACTGGAGGTTCTCCCGCTCGAAGGCCATCCCACGCAGCAGGGTGAGGTAGGGGCCGACGCGCTCCGCCTCGGCGAAGTAGGCCTCCTCCGAGCGCCCGGCGAGCAGGCGCTGCCGGATCCGTTCGTAGCGGGCCAGTTTGGCGGTGGCCCACTCCATGCGCTCGGCGACGGCGGCACGGACCGCCTCGAGGTCGCCTGCGTCCGCGCACTGCACCTTGACCAGCAGTTCGTCACGGACCACGGAGGGCCGCGACGGGGGCTCGGCCGTGTAGGCGCGGACGGCCTCGCGGCCGGCCGCCGTCAGCGCGAACAGCCTCTTGTTGGGCCGGCGTTCCTGCTCGACGACGCGCGCGGTGATCAGCCCCGCCTCCGCCATCCGCTCCAGTTCGCGGTAGAGCTGCTGGGGCGTCGCCGTCCAGAAGTTGGCGACCGTCGCGTCGAATCCCTTCGCGAGGTCGTATCCGGAGGCCTCGCCCTCCAGGAGGGCCGCCATCACCGCGTTCCGTAGCGCCATGGGGACACGCTAGCATGCACAGATAGTCAACTTTTTGAGTAGGCGAGGTGGACCCCATGCACCCCTTCCGCAAGGCCGTCGAGGACGGCGACATGGACGCGGTGGCCGCGCTGCTGGCCGACGACGTCGTCTTCACCAGCCCCGTCGCCTTCAAGCCGTACCCGGGCAAGGCGATGACCTCGGCCATCCTGCGCGCGGTTGTCGCGGGTCTTCGAGGACTTCAGGTACGTCCGGGAGATCGCGAACCCGGACGGCCGCGACCACGCCTTCGTGTTCACGGCGACCGTGGCCGGCAGGCAGCTCCAGGGCTGCGACTTCCTGCACTTCGACGAGGACGGCCGGATCGACGAGTTCACGGTGATGGTCCGCCCGCTCTCGGCCGCCCACGCGCTGGCTGAGGCGATGGGCGCCCAGTTCGAACGCATCACCCAGGAGGCCGCCACCACGGAGTGACGCACACCGGGCGTCGCCTTCCCGGCATCCCGCCTTCCCGGCATCCCGCCTTCCCGGCATCCCGGCATCCCGCCTTCCCGCTCACTCAGCCGCCCGGCCGCCCCCGGCCTTGCGCGGGACGGACTGCTCGTCGGCCGGCCGGGAGGTGGCCGACGAGCGCCGGGGCGTCCGGTGCGCGTCAGTCGTGGGTGTCGGCGTTCCGCAGCCGCGGGGCCGGCGTGGACGGGGCGTCGCGCTGCACCGTCTCGCGGGAGCAGTAGACGGCGGCGAGCGTGATACACCCGAGGACGACGAGGTACAGCGAGATGGGCCAGGATGGTCGGGTGGCGGCCAGCAGCGCGGTCGCGATGAGCGGTGAGAGACCGCCGGCGAACACCGAGGCGAGCTCGTGGCCCAGCGAGATCGCGCTGTAGCGCGAGGACTTGCCGAACAGTTCGGAGAAGAAGCTCGGCTGGGTTCCGATCATGGCGCCGTGGCCCACGCCGAGGGCGATGACGAAGGCGAGCCAGACCAGGGCAGGGGTGCCGGTGTCGACGAGCCAGAAGAAGGGGAACGCGACGACGACGAGGGTGGCGGCACCCGCCATGTAGACGGGGCGGCGGCCGATGCGGTCGGAGAGGGCGCCGAACCCCACCATGGAGGCGCCTTCCACGACGTTCGCGACGATGATCCCGGTCAGCAGGAGGCCGCTGTCGACCCCGATGTGCTTGCCGTAGGCGAGACTGAAGACGAGGAAGACGTAGGAGCCGCCGTTCTCCGCCATCCGGGCGCCCGCCGCGATCAGGATCGAGCGCGGGTGGGTGCGCAGGGCGTGCAGGATGGGCAGTCGCTGTTTGTCGCCGTCGTGCCGGACAGCCTGGAACTCCGGTGTCTCCTCGACCTTGAGGCGGATGACGAGCCCGACGAGTGCGGGGATGGCTCCCAGGAGGAAGGGAATGCGCCAGCCCCAGGCCAGGAACGCCTCGTCGGACATCGTCTGGACCGCAGCGAAGACTCCGGCGGACGTGATGAAGCCGAGGTTGATGCCGACCTGGCTCCACGCCGAGTAGAAGCCGCGCCGTCCCTCGGGGGCGCGCTCGGTGATCATGAGGACGCCTCCGCCCCACTCGACGCCGACCGCGATGCCCTGAAGCACGCGCAGCAGGACGAGGAGGACCGGCGCCCATACCCCGATCGCCGCATAGGTGGGCAGGGCTCCGATGAGGAAGGTGGCGACGCCCATGACCAGCAGGGTGATCACCAGCATCGGTTTGCGGCCGAGCCGGTCCCCGAAGTGACCGAAGACGATTCCGCCGAGGGGGCGGGCGGCGAAGCCGACGGCGAAGGTGCCGAACGAGGCCAGGGTGCCGGCGAGGGAGCTGGCCCCGGGGAAGAAGAGGGGGCCGAACACCAGGGCGGAGGCGGTGCCGTAGAGGAAGAAGTCGTACCACTCGAGTGCGGTGCCGGCCAGGCTGGCGATGGCGACCTTGCGGATCGACTGAGGTGGGGCTGCGAGTGTGTGCCGGGTGATGGAGCTCATCTCGTCACCTCTGGGTGAGGACGGCGGCCACCGGGACGCCGGGGAACGCTTGATGACGTCACGGTGGTCGCGGATGGGTGTGTGCCAGGGCGGGGGCCGCCCACGGGGGGGTTCGGAGAACGCCGTCGACGGCCAGGAGCTGTCCGGAGACGGCCGGTGCCGTTCCGGGGGCGGGTGAGACGACGGTGGCCGCGGTGTCGGCGGCGAAGCTCAACTGTCGTCCGGGGGGGGTGGCCCAGGCGATGGGGGTGGTCGCCGTCTCGGGCAGGGTGGCGGAGTTCGCCGAGGTGGGGCCTGGACTGATCAGGCTGACGTCGGCGCCGTGCGGGCTCGTCCCCCGGGCCGGAGGCGCGGCGTCACAGGCGCCCCCCTGTCATACCGGGGTGCCGGCCGCGACGGCGGCGGTGCCGAGGAAGCGTCGCGCGTTTCCGGACAGCACCAGCTCGCGCCGGCGGTCGTCGAGGAAGCCGGCCGTGCGGACGACGTTGCCCACCGGACGCTCGCCGAGCGGGTAGGGGTAGTCGCTCCCCACCATGACCCGTTCCGCGCCCATCGTGGACCAGGAGGCGCAGGGCCCGCTCGTCGAAGACGACCGAGTCCACCGAGAAGCGGTCCAGGTAGTGCGAGGGAGGTGCGGCGGAGGTGCCGATCACGTCGTGCCGCTGGTGCCAGGCGTTCTCCACGCGTCCCAGCCAGAACGCGAACGATCCGCCGCCGTGCGCGAAGCAGATCTTCAGTTCGTCCGAGACGCGGTCGAACGTGCCGCCGAGGATCATCGCGAGGATCGACAGGTGGGTCTCGGCGGGCATCCCGGCGAGCCACTGCGCCATCCACCGTTCCGAGCGGGCCGAGGAGGCCATGTCCCAGGGGTGGACGAAGACCGGCGCACCGAGGTCCGCGCAGTGCTGGAGGAACGTCACGATCCCGGCGTCGTCGAGATCGCGGTCGCCGACGTGGTTGCCGATCTCGACTCCCCGGTGGCCGGCGGCCATGCAGCGCTCGAGTTCGGCGCACGCGGCGTCGGTGTCCTGCAACGGCACCTGGCAGAAGGGGATCAGCCGCGACGGGGCATGAACGTGGATCACTTTCTGGACGGCCGGCTGAAACTGCGCCACCTCGTTCTCGTCACCGTCGTGGCCGATGAGGGCACCCTGGTCGGAGCCGCCAAGGCGATGCACGTCACTCAACCGGTCGTGACCCGGAGCCTCCAGGAGATCGAGACGATCATCGGGGTCGAACTCTTCGTCAGGGGACCGCGCGGCGTCCGCCCGACCCAGTACGGCGACATCCTCATCGAGCACGCCCGCGCGGTCGTCGGCAACGTGCGCGCCGCGGCCGGACGTATCCATGAGCTCCAGCGTCTCGGCATGGAGCCCGTACGGGTGGGAACCAACCTGGCCGGCGCCTACTCCCTGCTGCCGCAGACCCTGATCCGGCTGAAGAAGGCCCACCCCCACCTCACCGTCTCGGTCGTCGAGGCGATGCCCGAGGAGCTCACCCTGCAACTCGCCCGGCGTGGACATCCCTGTCTCGGGACCCGCGCCGACGGCGTCGAGGACCTCATGGACCTGCCGTGGATCCTGCCGGGCCGGAACACCCAGCTGCGCCGTGAGATCGACGAACTCTTCGACCGCCGAGGCCTGCCTCTGCCCGCGAACATCATCGAGTGCTCGACGATCCTCACCCTGAGGACGGTTCTGCTGGAGACCGACGCCGTCGCTCCCCTGCCCATGCTGATCGGCGCACGGGACCCGCTGCTCGACATGCTGCCCCTGGCGCTGGACACCGTGCCGCGCGAGATCGGGATCACCACACTCGCCGACCGGCCGCCGTCCGCGAGTACCTCGTCGTGGTCCCGTACAGTCGAAGCGTCGCGGTTCCCCGAAAGAAGACCCTTTGAGCAACGACGCGCCGAGCGGCGTCCTGAGCAAAGCCCTCGCCGTGCTGCAGGCGTTCACCGTCGAGGACAACACCCTGGGCTTCACCGAACTGCGGCGACGTACGGGGTTCGCGAAGAGCACCCTGCACCGGGTGCTCGGCGACCTCGTGGCGGCACGGCTCCTGGACCGTGTCCAGGAGCGTTACCGCCTGTCGGGGCTCGTCTTCGAGCTGGGGATGCGCGCGTCGGTCGAGCGCGGGCTGCTCGAAGTGGCCACGCCCTTTCTCGAGGACCTGTACGAGCGCACGCACGAACTCGTCCACCTGGGCACCCGCGAGGGAACGGAGGTCGTGTACGTCGCCAAGATGGGCGGGCACCAACAGGCCCACTCCCCGTCACGGCTCGGCGGCCGCATGCCGCTGCACGCGACCGCCCTCGGGAAGGTGCTGCTGAGCCACGCCCCGGCCGAAGAGCGGGAGGCCGTGCTGCGCGGCCCACTGGAGCGCAAGGCGCCCCGGACGATCACCAACGTCGACGTGCTGACGCGCCAGCTGTCCGACGTGGTCACCAAGGGTGTGGCCTTCGAGTACGAGGAGTCGGCGGTCGGCATCGTCTGCGTGGCCGCCGGGATCTTCGGGCCGTCGGACGAGATCGTGGCGGCGGTCAGTGTGACGGGTCCGGTGCACCGTTTCCAGCCCGCCCGGCACGCCACCAGCGTGCGAGCCGCCGCGGCGGGGATCTCCGCGACGCTCGGCCGCCGCGCGGAGCTGCGCAACCACTGATCGGCTGCCGCGCGGCCACCGGCCGGCGGACGGGTTCCACGAGGCGGAACTCATCGCTGGGCGTGCGGCGGCCCCCGTGTTCAAGCTGTGGGCATGAACGAGTTCTCTCCCGGCGACGGCGCCGTGGCACAGGCGGCCGATCGCCTGCTGCGGGCCGCCGCCGACCGTGTTCCCTGTCCCCCGGTGCGCGATCTGATCGGCAGCGACGACGTGACGGCGGCCTACGCCGTCCAGGAGCTGCTGACCGCGCGCCGCCTCGCAGCGGGCGGCCGCGTCACCGGCCGCAAGATCGGCCTCACCTCCCCGGCCGTGCAGCAGCAACTGGGCGTGGACCAGCCGGAC
This sequence comes from Streptomyces arenae, assembly GCF_022343545.1. NCBI lineage: Bacteria > Bacillati > Actinomycetota > Actinomycetes > Kitasatosporales > Streptomycetaceae > Streptomyces > Streptomyces arenae. Next base: position 56,194 of record NZ_JAKQYH010000025.1, on the reverse strand, counting down.
TTCGGGGTGCTGTTCGCGGACATGAGCGTCGCGGACGGGGCGTCCGTACCGGTCGGCGAGCTGCTCCAGCCGAAGGTCGAGGCGGAGATCGCGTTCGTCCTGGGCGCCGACCTCTCCGAGGGACCACTGGACGCCGCGCAGATCCGGGCCGCCGTGGCGCACGCCGTCCCCGCCCTGGAGATCGTGGACAGCCGGATCGCCGGCTGGGACATCACCTTCGGCGACACCGTCGCGGACAACGGCTCCTCCGCGCTCTACGTCCTCGGCACCCCGGCCAGGCCGCTCACCGGGTTCGAGCCGGTGGAAGCCGCCATGACCCTCGACCGGGGCGGGGAAACCGTCTCCACGGGTGACGGGGCGGCCTGTCTGGGCGATCCGCTGGCCGCCCTGGCCTGGCTCGCCCGCACCGCGCGCGACGTCGGCGATCCGCTGCGCGCGGGCCAGGTGGTGCTGTCCGGCGCGCTCGGCCCGATGGTGCCCGCCACGGCCGGGGACGTGTTCAGCGCCGAGATCACCGGACTGGGCTCCGTCTCCGTCCGCTTCCACGCTTCCGGCGACGACGAAGGAGCCTCCGCATGAAGACCAAGGTTGCCGTCATCGGCTCGGGCAACATCGGCACCGACCTGATGATCAAGGTGCTCCGCCTGTCGGACACCCTGGAGATGGGCGCGATGGTCGGCATCGACCCCGCCTCCGACGGGCTCGCCCGCGCCGCGCGGCTCGGGGTCCCCGTGACGGCTGAGGGCGTCCAGGGCCTGATCGCCATGGACGGCTTCGCGGACATCGAGATCGTCTTCGATGCCACGTCCGCGAAGGCGCACATGGCCAACGCCCACGCGCTCGCCCCGTACGGCAAGCAGCTCATCGACCTCACGCCCGCCGCCATCGGCCCGATGGTGATCCCCCCGGTGAACCTCGACGACCACGTCGCCGCGGACAACGTGAACATGGTGACGTGCGGCGGCCAGGCCACCATTCCGATCGTCGCCGCGATCTCCGCGGTGGCGCCGGTCCCCTACGCGGAGATCGTCGCCTCGATCGCCTCGAAGAGCGCCGGTCCCGGCACCCGCGCCAACATCGACGAGTTCACCGAGACGACCAGCCACGCCATCGAGACGGTCGGCGGCGCCGAGCGCGGCAAGGCCGTCATCATCCTCAACCCGGCCGAGCCGCCGCTGATCATGCGCGACACCGTGCTCGCGCTCGTCGACGCGCCCGACGAGGCGACCCACGACGCGATCCGCACGGCCGTCACGCAGCGGGTCGACGAGGTGTCGGCGTACGTGCCGGGCTACCGCCTCAAGCAGCGGGTACAGATCACCCCCGTCCCCGCGGACCAGCCGGTGCACACCCTCACCCGGGCCGCGGCCACCCACCAGGTGTCCGTGTTCCTGGAGGTCGAGGGCGCCGCCCACTACCTCCCCGCCTACGCCGGGAACCTCGACATCATGACCAGCGCGGCCCTGCGGATGGCCGAGGCCATGGCCGCCCGCGCCACCGAACTCCAGGGAGCCGGCGCATGACCACCGACAAGCTGTTCATCCAGGACGTCACCCTGCGGGACGGCATGCACGCCATCCGGCACCGCATCGAGCCCGGGCGGGTGGGCCGGATCGTGGCCGCGCTCGACGCGGCCGGCGTCGACGGCATCGAGGTGTCCCACGGCGACGGCCTCGCCGGCGGCTCGCTCAACTACGGCCCCGGCAGTCACACCGACTGGGAGTGGATCGAGGCGGCGGCCGCTCACATCGAGAACGCCCGCCTCACCACTCTCCTGCTGCCCGGCATCGGCACCATCGAAGAGCTCAAGCAGGCGTACGCGCTCGGGGTGCGCTCGGTGCGGGTCGCCACGCACTGCACCGAGGCCGACGTCTCGGCCCAGCACATCGCCACCGCCCGCGAGCTGGGCATGGACGTGTCCGGCTTCCTGATGATGAGCCACATGGCCGACGCCAGGACGCTGGCCCGGCAGGCCAAGCTCATGGAGTCGTACGGCGCCCACTGCGTGTACGTCACCGACTCCGGCGGCCGGCTGATGATGGACGGCGTGCGCGAGCGGATGCGCGCCTACCGCGACGTGCTGGACCCCGCCACCGAGATCGGCATCCACGCCCACGAGAACCTCTCCCTCTCGGTGGCCAACTCCATGGTCGCGGTCGAGGAGGGCGTGACCCGCGTGGACGCCTCCCTCGCCGGCCAGGGCGCGGGGGCGGGCAACTGCCCCATCGAGCCGTTCATCGCGGTCGCCGACCTCAACGGCTGGAACCACGGCTGCGATCTCTTCGCGCTTCAGGACGCGGCCGAGGATCTCGTACGCCCGCTTCAGGACCGGCCCGTCCGTGTCGACCGCGAGACCCTCACGCTCGGCTACGCCGGGGTCTACGGCTCCTTCCTGCGGCACGCGGAGACGGCGGCCGAGCGCTACGGCGTCGACGTCCGCACGATCCTCGTCGAGGTCGGCAGGCGCGGACTCGTCGGCGGCCAGGAGGACATGATCGTCGACGTGGCGCTGGGGCTCGCGCAGGCGAGCTGACGTCCCGCACGACGCAGGGCCGTAAGAGCGGTGGCTCCCGGCCCTGCTCGACGTCCTGACGCGGCAGGCGCGAAGGGCCCCCTCCGGCGGGAGGGGGCCCTTCGGGTCTCGCGGGACAGCGCCTCGGGTCAGTTCCCGGTGTGCTCCATGTCGAGCACGATCTTGCCCACCACGGTGCCCGTGCGCAGCCGCTCCACGGCCTCCCCGAGCGCGTCCATCCCGTAGCTCTCGTACGGCAGTGTCAGCGCGCCCGAGGACAGTTCCGGCAGCAGGCGCAGCACCTCGGGGCGACCTCCGCGCTGCGGTTGATCATGTTCACGGGGAGGAGGGAGAAGTCCGCGAGGTCCAGCGTGAGTTCGCGGCCGGCCGTGTAGCCGAGGAGCGCGGCCCGGCCACGGGGGCGGACCAGCGTGAGGGCGTTGCGCAGGATCTGGCCGCCGACCGTGTCGATCAGGACGTCGGCCTTGCCGCCGATCGCCTCCTCGGAGAGGTCGGAGGCGAGCAGCGCCTTCGCGACGCCGGGTACGTGCGGCAGCTTCGCCGGGCGGCCGACCGCGCCGACGACCTCCGCGCCGGCGCGCGCCGCGAGCTGCACGGCCACGGCTCCGACCGCGCCGGACGCGCCGGTGACCAGCACCTCAAGGATCTCGACCTGGTGGTCGAGTCGTCCAGGAGCCGGGTTCGGGAGCCCCGGCGCGGACCCTGACCTCGTGAGCGGCCGCCACCGCGAACGGCGCTGTCCCCCGGCAACGGCCCGCGTGGGCGTCACCGGGGGACGGTGTGTCGCTGATCAGGTTGTCGCTGGCGCCCGGCAGAGCCGGGCGGCCGCCTTAACCCTCGATGAAGGCGAGGATATCCGCGTTCAGGACCTCGGGGTGCGTCGACAGCATGCCGTGGGGGTAGCCCTCGTAGCTCTTGAGCGTGCCGTTCTTGAGCAGCTCGACGGACTTCGGGGCCGAGTCGGCGTACGGCACGACCTGGTCGTCGGTCCCGTGCATCACGAGGACGGGGACGTCGATCTTCTGCAGGTCCTCGGTGAAGTCGGTCTCCGAGAAGGCCTTGATGCATTCGTAGTGGGCGTTCGTCGCGCCCATCATGCCCTGCCACCACCACCGGTCGATGAGACCCTGGGACACCTCGGCGCCGGGCCGGTTGAAGCCGTAGAAAGGTCCGGCCGGGACGTCGATGAAGAACTGGGCCCGGTTGGCGGCGACCGCGGCACGGAAGCCGTCGAAGACCTCGATCGGGGTGCCTTCGGGGTTGCTGTCCTTCTTCACCATGACCGGGGGGACGGCCGCGACGAGTACCGCCTTGGCGACCCGGCCGGGCTTGGCCTGCGCCACGTAGCGCGCGACCTCGCCACCGCCGGTGGAGTGCCCGACGTGCACCGCGCCCTGGAGGTCCAGCGCGTCGGTCAGCACGTTGACGTCGGCGACGTAGGTGTCCATCTCGTGGCCGGTCGCGGGCTGGCTGGAGCGCCCGTGCCCGCGGCGGTCGTGGGCGATGACGCGGTAGCCCTTGGCGAGGAAGAACAGCAACTGGGCGTCCCAGTCGTCCGAGCTGAGCGGCCAGCCGTGGTGGAAGACGATCGGCTGGGCGTCCCGCGGACCCCAGTCCTTGTAGAAGATGACGGTGCCGTCCGGCGTGGTGACTGTGCTCATTGCTGGTTCCTCTGCTTGTTCGGATGTTCGGATGTGCGTCGACCCGCCGGCGGGCGCTGGGACGACGGCAGGACGGAGGTGAGATCCGGGTCCACGTCGGCGGCCACGACCCCGGGAACGACCGAGCTGCGGGCGGTGAGCCCCTTTCGTCTGTTCGAAAATACGCAGTCATCTCGCGGCGTCTTGCCTCTGAGCGCACGACATCCGGCACGAGAGTGCTCGGGCGGCATGCGTGTGACCGTCGCGTCATCGACCGTAACCGCAATCGCCGCGGTCAGCGCCATGGGCATCGGGCCCTCCCGCGGGCCGCCGTCACCCGGCCGCGTATGGCCACGCGTGAAGCAGGCCGGCCCCTCCCGGACCTGGTGCTTGAGCCCTTCGTCAACATGAACCGGGACACCAGCTGTTGCAGCACGGTGACATCGTCGCGGTCGCGCTGGATTCCTTCTTGCGCGCGAAGGGTTACCCGCCTGACCTTGCCCCGCCCGTGCAGACTCAAGAGGGCTGATCAGTTGTCACAGCAGCCGGTTACCGGTGGCGGACCGTTGATACTCGAGGTCTCGGATCTTGTGCAGAGGAACTGATGGTGCCGCTCCTGCTTCGATGCTGGTCAGGTTGGACCGGTATCCGTTGACGGAGCAGGGGTTGTCGGTGGCCGCGTACATGTGCACTGAGCGACCACTCTTCGTCCGTCCGGAGTCTCGGCGATGACGTCAGCACCACGGTCGTTCTTGCCGCCCCGCGGTTTGTCTGCCGTGTACGTCTCGGCATTGACCAGGTTCTTCTCGAAGGGGGTCTGCTTCATGACGGTCTCGTGGAGATCGGTCGGCCGACGCGTGGCCAGCTCGAACTTCTTCGACCCCAGGCGGAGGTCATAGGGACCTGCGGGACCCGCACCCTTGAAGTCCACCCACTCGCGCATACGGTCGGCGAGGCCGGGGATCGGTTCGCATACCAAGGTGGACAGGACGAATACGATGACCCCGCCCTCGCTGAGCTGTGCGGCGACGGCCCGCGACAAGCGGACCGCGCTCAGGAAGCCGGGCTCGAAGGATGCGCGCCGTTGTCCGTCTGGTTGGCTGAAGGCGCGGTGTGCTGTCGCGATCAGCCAGTCCGGCGTACCTGGGTCAGCTTCGCCGGCGACCGCGCCGACGGCCTGACCGAGGCCACCTGGCTCCGTCTCCGCCGTGGCCCCTGCTTCTGCTTCTGGCCCGCCTGCTGCGCGGCGTCCCCCATTGGCGCATGGAGCGTATGGCCCGCGTCGCCGCTCACCGGAATGACCAGCTGTAGTCGTGAACAGAGCCAGAGCGACAGAGCTGACGGAACGGCACCGCTTACCGTTGGTCGCAGGAAGCCCCCGCAGGAAGCCCCTTTATCCCTGGGCACGCCCGTAGATCGCGCCCATGAAGACCGAAACGAGCGTGTCCAACAGGCGCTCCTCAGCCACAGCTGGCGTCTGGCCGCTGAACGTGCTGAACAAGGACCGCTCGACCATGGAGTTCAGCACAGCGGCCAGGTCGCGGGCCGGGATGCCGTCGGGAGCCGCCCGACGCCGGCGCTCGGACTCGATCGCCTCCGTCACTTCCACCACGAACCGCTCCATCACCTGCGACCACAGTTCCCTGACGGCGGGGCTGGTGTACTGCGCCGCCGCCGCGGCGGCGGTGATCGCACGGTGGTCGGAGAAGGTCGCGCAGAACGGGCCGATGGCGTCGCGCCAGCCCTGTTCCTCGTCCTCGGCGAGCCGCTGGAGTGCGTCACCGCGGTTCGACCGGGCCTCTTCGACGACCCGGTCGAACAACGCCAGGAGCACCTGCTCCTTGGACGTGAAATAGAAGTAGAAGGTCGGCCGGGAGATACCGGCGCCCTTGGCCAGCTGGTCCACGGAGATCTCGGACAGTGGCCGCTCACCCAGGAGCCGTTCCGCGGTGGCGAGGATCGCCCGCTCCCGGTCGTCTCCGCTGAAGCCGCGTGCCCTGCGTCCCCTCGTCGACGGGGCGGGTGGCGGCTCGAGTGCGGAGTCCATGGCGGGAGCCTACCAATCGCGTTATCGACAGAGCGTTGACTTAATCGACACTGTGTCGAATGCTGTGTCCCGGCCCCGCCGCTGCCCCCTTCCGGGCCGGCGGATCACGCCGTACGTCAACGTCGACGACTCAGGGAGCTGCGGACATGACCCAATCGCCCCACCGAAAACGACTTGCGACACCCCTGAACATCGGCTCGATGACGGTCGCCGGACGGCTGTTCAAGTCCGCTACCAGCGAGACCCGCGCCAGCGCCGACGGGTTCGTCACCGACGAGCTGCTCGCCTTCTACGAACCGATGGCTGAGGCCGGTACGCCATTGATCGTCACGGGCAATCTGTACGTCTCCCCGCAGGGCAAGTCGGCAGGGCGCCAGGCGGGCATCGACGCCGACGACAAGCTCCCCGGCCTTCGAGAGTGGACCGGCCTGGCGCGTCGGCACGAAGTCCGGATCGTTGCCCAGCTCAACCATGGCGGCCGGCAGATCGCCGAGGCGGCGCCGGGCGCCGACCGGATCGTCTCCGCTTCCGACGTGCGGGAGCCGCTGTACGGGACGAAGCCGTCCCCGCTACGGTCGGACGAGATGCCCGGGGTGGTGGAGTCCTTCGTGGCAGCCGGCGAGCGGGCCCGGGAAGCGGGATTCGACGGGGTGCAGATCCACGCCGCCCACGGCTACCTGCTCAGCCAGTTCCTCACCCCGCACACCAACCACCGCACCGACGCCTACGGCGGCAGTCTCGACAACCGCGCCCGGCTGCTCGTCGAGGTACTCAAAGGGCTGCGCGCACGACTCGGCGACGACTATCCGGTCCTCGTCAAGATCAACGGCACCGACGACCTTCCCTTCCGTCGAGGAGCGACGACGGAAGAGCTGGTCCGGGTCGCCGTACGACTGCAGGACGAGGGCGTCGACGCCGTCGAGATCTCCCGGGGGCATTACGAGTCCTGGCCCGGCATGATCCAGGGCAAATACCGGGGATTCATCCGGACCAGCCTCGCCCAGGGGGCGGGGCAGCACCTCTCGGGGCGGCGCCGGGCGGCCACCCTCGCCGTCGCGCCGGTCGTCGAACGCGTCGCCGAGCGATTGCGCCCGCCACTGGAGGGCTTCAACCTGCCTCAGGCCGAACACTTCACCCGCGCCCTCGACGTCCCCGTCATCTGCGTCGGCGGATTCCACACCAGGACGGGCATGGAAGCAGCCATCGGGGGCGGGCGGACCGACGCCGTCTCGGCGGCCCGCGCGATGATCGCCGACCCACACCTGTACCGAAACGTCCTGGGCGATGTCGCCGAGCGGCCTGTCTGCGGCTACTGCAACGGCTGTATCGCCCGCTTCAGCGGCCTGCCCGTGGACTGCTACAGCGACGAGATCCGCCGTGACCGCGACGTCATGATCGAAAAGTACCGCACCAGGACCGGAGAGTGAGCATGCGCACCAGCCGAAAGGAGACCGCCGACCTGGTCGGCCGCACGGTCGTCATCACCGGCGGCGCCCAGGGCATCGGGCTCGAAACGGCGCGTGAGGCGGTCCGCCGCGGTGCGCGCGTGGCCCTGCTCGACATCCACGCCGAGGCGGTGATCCGGGCCGCGGCCGAGCTGGGCGACACGACGACCGCGCTCGGTTTGACCGCGGACGTGTGCGACGCCGCCTCCCTGGAGCGGGCGTTCGCCCAGGTGGCCGAGGCGTTCGGCGGCTACGACACGGTGGTCGTCAACGCGGGCATCGGGACCGGCATGAGGACCTTCCGGGCCACCGCACCGGCCGACTTCCAGCGGATCGTCGACGTCAATCTGCACGGCTCCGCCAACACGGTCAGGGCATCCCTCGACCAAGTCATCGCCGCACGCGGCCAGTACGTCATCGTCTCGTCGGTCCTCGCCTTCAACAACGGTGCCCTGCAGTCTCCTTACGCCACCTCGAAGGCATCCGTCGAGTCCCTCGGACGTTCACTGAGAAGCGAACTGGCCCCTCAGCGAGTCAACGTGACCATCGCCTACTTCGCCTACATCGACACCGCCATGAACGCGTCCGTCTGGGCCGACGAGGCCGGCCAGAGCTACGGCGCGTCGGTTCCCGGCTTCCTGAAGACCCCGTTGAGTCCCGCCATGGCAGGCCGAGGCCTGGCGGATGTGATCGCCGTACCACGCAAGACCCTGGTCGTACCGGGGCGTTGGAAGACGCTGCTGCTCCTTCGCGGACTATGGGGCCCGCTGTCCGATTGGGTGCTCGGGCGGGACGAGGGCTTCACAAGAGCCGTGGGACTCGCGGACCGGCCGAGGACGCTCACGTGACGCCGAGGGCGTCGACCAGGTCGAGGTCGGGCAGTTCGAGCGAACAGATCCGCGCGGCCTCGTCTGCGGTCATGCCGAAGTGTCGCAGCAGCCCGCGCACAATCACGTCCGAGGACCGTGCGTCGTCGCGGTCGGGCTGGGCGTGCAGGAGCGTACCCAGGGCGAGTTGGGCGCTGACCGTCATCGCCAGGGCGAGGTCCAGGTCCTCCACGTCGAACCGGCCGGCTTCGATCGCGTTCTGGATGTCCCGGCGTGCCCGGGGTCCCAGGCCACGGTCGGAATGGACCACGTCCATTCCGTGCTTCAGCAGGATCCTGCTGAGCTGCGGGTAGCGGCGATGCAGGCGGCCTGTCATGCGGAAGCTCTGGGCGTACGCGACCGCCGGGTCGTCGATTTCCGAGGTCAGCTGGTCCATCAGACCGCCGAACCACTCCATCGCCTCCTCCACCGCGGTGCGGAAGAGATCTTCCTTGGTGTTGAAGTGGTTGTAGAACGAGCCGACCCCGACGTCGGCCAGTTCCGTTATCTCCAGGACCGCGACGTCAGTGCGCCCGTCGGCCAGCAGGCGCTGTGCCGCGCACACCAGCGCGTGCCGCGTCCGCGCCCGCCGCTGGTCGACTCGCCGGGACGTGGTCCTCTCGGCCATCGCATCCTCCATCGCGTCACACCCCGATTCAGAGTTGAAGATATCATCAACTCTTTTGGACCCGACCCCTGCGGACATGTCCATCTCATTTTCTGAATGTTTCGTCAGTTCTATTGACTGACATCACTCTCGGAAGTGACGATTTCTTCAGGAGGTGGTGACCATGGCTGTTCACCCCGGTACCCACAACGACCTGCACTCCGAGCAGGGCGCGCTGCCTGGAGAGCATCCGGGGCGCGCGGCGAACCCATTGATCAAGGTCCACGACATCGCGTGGCTCGAGTTCTCCAAACCCGACCTGGACCGTGCCGAGGTCTTCGGCAGGGCGTTCGGCTTCGCGACGTCCTACCGCGACGGTCGCGAGCTTCATCTGCGGGGCACCCAAGCGGGAGCCCCATGCGTGATCATCCGCAAGGGCCGGCGATCACGGTTTCTGGGGCCGGCCTTCCGGGCCGTCGACACCCGCGATCTGCTACGACTGGGAGACGCGCTCGGCGCCAGGGTGCATCCACTGCCCGATGCGCTGGGCGGTTCGGTGATCGAGCTGTCCGCCCCCGATGGACTGCGGGTGCGGGTGGTCGCCGACACGGACGAGCTGCCCGCTCTGTCGGGGCAGGATCCACACCGGTTCAACTTCGGCGATGACATCGACCGGGTCAACGGCACCCAGCGGCCACCGCGTGAACCGGCCGGCGTGCGGCGCCTCGGACATGTCGTCCTGCAGTCGACGACGTACCGGCGCACGCTGGACTGGTACCTGGAGCGCCTCGGCCTGATCGTCAGCGACTTTCTCTACTACGAGGGGCAGCGCGAGCGTGGCCCGACCATGAGCTTCATCCGCTGTGACCGCGGCGGCACGCTCACCGATCACCACACCCTTGCCCTGACGCTGGGGCCCTCCAACCGGTATGTGCACTCGGCGTACGAGGTCACCGACCTCGACGCGCTCGCCGCCGGGGGCCAGTACCTGCTGAGGGAGGGCTACCGGCGTTCCTGGGGGATCGGCCGTCATATCCAGGGCAGCCAGATATTCGACTACTGGCGCGACCCCGACGGCTTCCTCGTCGAGCACTTCACCGACGGCGACATGTTCGACAGCACCCTCGAACCCGGCTGGGCCCCCATGACGGCCTCCGGCCTCGCGCAGTGGGGGCCGCCGGCGACCAAGGACTTCCTGGGCATCGCCCCGGGCCGGGAGTCGCTGGCCGAACTGCGCTCGATCCTCAGCTCTCTGCGAAAGAACGACAACGAGTTCGACCTCGACCGCCTGCGCGGCCTTCTGAAAGTGGCTTCTTCGTGAGTATCACCGTTCTCCGTACCTCCGACTCTTGGTGGGTCGCGCTCGACGGGCGCGAAGCCGTCCCCGTCGACACCACCGCGACCACGACCGCCGAACTGTTGGCCGACCTGACGGCAGTCAGCGCGGCCCGTTCGGGCGGGTCGTCCGCGCAGGCGCGCAGCATCAGCACGCTCCAGCCGGTCTCCCCGGTCACCGCGCCGTGCCGGGTGGTCGCGCAGATGACCAACTTCGTCTCCCACGTGCGCGATTCGGGTATGGACCCCGCGACCGTCCCGCTGACCTTCTTCCGCAAGACGTCCGGGTCGATCAGCGGCCCGTACGACGAGATCGTCAAGCCCGCACACGTCCGCTTCCTGGACTACGAGATCGAACTCGGCCTCGTCATCGGGCGCCCGCTGAAGGTCGGCGCCACCGTGACCGCTGCCAACTGGAAGGATCACGTCGCCGGCCTGGTCATCACCAACGACATCTCCGCCCGCGACGTCCAGCTGCCCAAGACCCAGTTCTACGAGGCCAAGTCCTACCCGACGTTCACGCCGGTCGGCCCCTCCCTCGTCCTCCTCGACGCTGACGAACTCGACCGGCTCTCCCAGCTCAGGCTCGTCCTCAAGGTCAACGGCGAGATCCGCCAGAACAGTGACCTCGCCGAAATGATCTACAACCCGCTCCAGGCGCTCCAGGAACTGTCCCGCTTCCAGGCCCTGGCCCCCGGTGACCTCATCCTCACCGGCACACCCGGCGGGACGGCCCTCAAGGCCCCGCCGAAGGTGGTGGAGATCATCGGTTCCCTCCTGCCCCCCGCGGCCAAGTGGAAGGCGTTCTTCAAAGCCCAGGCGAAGAACGACAAATACCTCCGCGACGGTGACGTGGTGGAGCTGTCCATCCGCACCCCCGACGGAACCGTCGACCTCGGCATCCAGCAGAACAAGGTGAGGTACGCGTGACCACCAGCACTGACACCGGCATGACGTGGCCGCGCTACGACCAGCCCGACGACCTGGCCGCCATCGAGGCCACACCGCTCGCCGAACGCGGCCTGGCCGCCACCTCGTACGAGCTGCTGCGCCGCGCGGCCGAGAACTGGCCCGACCGGACCGCACTCACCGTCCTGCCCGACGCCGCGTCCTGGCGCACGCCCAAAGAGCGCACCTACGCGGAGCTGCTCGGCGACGTCCACCAGACGGCCAACGCCTTGCACCGGCTCGGCATAAGCCGCCACGACACCGTCGCGCTGCTCTCGACGAACTGCGACGAACTGCTCACCGCCCTCCTGGCGGCCCAGCTCGCCGGCATCGTCACGCCCATCAACCCAGCGCTCGCCCGCGACCACGTGGCCGAGCTGATCCGTCGCTCCGGTGCCCGCGTGGTCGTCACCGCGTCCCCGGAACTGGACGCGGAGGCGTTCGCGACGAGCGCGGCGCTGGCCGAGGCAGGGCTGGTGGACCACGTTCTGGTGCTGCGCCCGACCGCCGCCGAGGCGACGGCGGCGGAACTGCCGAAGGCGGGGAACGCGACCGTGGGGTACCTCACCGACGTCGCGGCCGACTGCCCGCGCGACCGGTTCCTCGGTGAGCCGCCCACCGCCGCGGACTTGGCCTCCTTCTTCCACACCGGCGGCACGACCGGGGCTCCGAAACTCGCCGCCCACACCCATGCCAACGAGATCGCCGATGCCTGGACGATCGCGGCCAACTCGCTGCTGGACGAGCACTCGGTGGTGTTCGCCGCGCTGCCGCTCTTCCACGTCAACGCGCTCGTCGTCACGCTGCTCGCGCCTCTGTTCCGGGGCCAGCGGGTCGTGTGGGCGGGCCCGCTCGGCTACCGGGACATCGCGCTCTACGGTGAGTTCTGGCGCATCGTCGAGCACTACCGGATCGCCACCATGAGCGGCGTACCGACCGTGTACGCCGTCCTGGCCACCGTCCCCGTCGGCGAGGCGGACATCAGCTCGATGCGCGGCGCGGTGGTCGGCGCCTCCGCGCTGCCCGAGGGCGTGCGGACGAGCTTCGAGACAGCTACCGGCGTCACGCTGCTGGAAGGGTACGGCCTGACCGAGGCGACCTGCGCCAGCGTCCGCAGCTTCCTGGACGTCCGCCGGCCCGGATCGGTCGGGCAGCGGATGCCGTACCAGCACATCCGCATCGTCGACGCCGCGACGGGCGCGGAACTGCCTGCCGGGCAGACGGGCGTCATCCTCATCAGCGGGCCCACCGTTTTCCCGGGCTACGTCGAGGGGCGCGACGAGAACGGCTACCGGATCAGCGGACAGGGCAAGATCGTCGACGGCTGGCTGGACACCGGCGACCTCGGTCACCTGGACGAGGACGGCTTCCTCTACCTCACTGGGCGGGCGAAGGACCTCATCATCCGAGGCGGCCACAACATCGACCCGCAGGTCATCGAGGACGCCCTGCTCTCGCACCCCGCGGTCACGGGTGCCCAGGCCGTCGGCCAGCCCGACCAGCGCGCCGGCGAGGTGCCGGTGGCGTACGTGACGGTCGGGAACGACATGGTCAGCGAGGCCGACCTCCTCGCCTGGGCAGCCGAACACGTCGGCGAGAAGGCCGCCGCCCCCAAGGCCGTACGCGTCCTCGACGCCCTGCCCGTCACCGCGGTCGGCAAGCCCTACAAGCTCCCGCTGCGTGCCGACGCCACCCGCCGTGTGCTGGCCGAAGCCCTCGTCGACCTCGACGACGTCGAGGAGATCCGCGCCGATGCCGACTCCGGAACGGTGACGGTCACCGTGACTCTGCGGACGCGGGCGGTCGAGGCCGAAGTGGCGCGCAGGCTCGGCGACTTCGCCGTGTCCTGCCGCATCGTCACGCCGGCGGCCGACTGACATGAGCGCCCTCGACACCATCCTCACCTGTCTTCTGGCCCTGTGGTTCACGATGTTGAGCGCCGGAAAGCTGCTCGGGACGGCTCAGATGGCCGAGCGAGCCGCCCATCTGGGTTTCACCGTCGGCGGCTACCGCGTCATCGGCGCGCTCGAACTCGCCGGAGTTCTCGGCCTCTTCGCCGGATGGGCGATAACCGGCCTGGGGATCGCCGCTGCGGCCGGCCTCCTTCTCCTGCTCGCCGGCGCGGTCCTGGCGCACCTGCGCGCCGGCGACCGGCTGCCCGCGGCGGCACCGGCGATCCTCTCGGCCGTCCTCGTCGTGGCCTACCTGATCGCCCTCCTCCAGAAATGAGCCACGAGATGAGCAAGCCAACACCTCCGACGGTCGAGCAGACCGCGGTGCTTGTGGTCGGGGCGGGCCCCGTCGGCCTGACTTTGGCCCTGGAGCTGGAGCAGCACGGGGTGCAGACCCTCCTGGTGGAGCGGAACGCCTCCACCACCCGGCATCCGAAGATGGACGTCACCAACGGCCGCAGCATGGAGCTGTACCGCCGCCTCGGCGTCGCCGACGACCTGCGCAAAGTCGCCATCCCCGCCGACCGCCGTACCAAGGTGACGTGGGCGACGAACGCGGCCGGCTGGGAGCTGGCCTCCTTCGAGTACCCCAGCGTCGACGACATGCGTGAGAAGAACCGCGAGCGCAACGACGGCACAGCGCCCCTGGAGCCCTGGATGCGGGTCTCCCAGGTCATCCTCGAACCGGCGCTCCGGGACCTGCTGCTGGACCGGGCGAAGCACGTGACCGTGCGGTACGGGTGGGGGCTGGAGAGCTTCGAGGAGGACGCCGACGGCGTCACCGCCCACCTGGTCTCCGCCGACGGCACGAGCCGCCGCACGGTCCGCGCCCGCTATCTCGCCGGCTGCGACGGCGCCGGCAGCCGCACCCGCAGACAGCTCGGGATCGGCCTGGACGAGATCGACCTGCGCAAGCTGGTCGTCAAGGAGATCGGCCTGCCCCGCACGGTGGCGGCCCTCGCCCGCGCTTTTCGGGAACGGGGCGAACGACCGGCGGACGGCCGCTTCTACCTGGTGCACTTCACCACGAAGGACCCGACGGTCCTGAACCGGTTCGGCACCGTCTGGCACTTGCAGTCCCCGGACGGCTGGACTCTGATCTCGCAGAACGACGGCGACACCTTCACCCTCCACGCCCCGCTGGGCCTGGGCACCGACGCCGACCGCATCGACCCGCGTGAGTTCCTCTTCGAACGACTCGGGTGCCGGTTCGAGGCGGACGTGCTGGTCGCCAACGCCTGGACACCGCGCCTGACCGTCGCCGACTCCTTCGGCCGCGGTCGTGTCTGGCTCGGGGGCGACGCCGTCCACCAGGTGACCCCGACCGGCGGCTACGGCATGAACACCGGCGTCGGCGACGCCATCGGCCTCGGCTGGGCGCTCGCCGCGGTCCTCCAGGGCTGGGGCGCCCCCGACCTCCTGGCGGCCTACGAGCACGAGCGCCGGGCCGTGGCCCTGCGCAACCGGCAGGCCGCCGCCCGGCACGCCCTCGTACGGGCCGCCATCATGACCGCCAACCGGGCCGAACTGCACAGCGAACGCTGGCTCGGCGCCCGCACCCGGCAGCGCGTCGGCCGCGAGATTCTCGACCTGGGCAACCTGGAGAACGAGGCACTCGGCATCGAACTCGGCTACCGCTACGACAGCTCACCCGCCGTCTGCCCCGATACCGCACCCGGCGCCCGGGCACCACGCCAGAGGATGGACGAGTACGTGCCCAGCACCTGGCCGGGAGCGCGGCCGCCGAGCGTCCTGCTGGCCGACGGCAGCGCGCTGTTCGACCTCTTCCACTCGGCCGGCTTCACCCTGCTGCGCTTCACCGAACACGACGTCACCGCGCTCACCGCCGCCGCCGCCGAACGCGGCGTCCCCCTGGAGGTGGTCGACGTGCGGGACCCGCACGCCCGCGCCCTCTACGAACGGGGCCTGGTCATCGTACGACCCGACCAGCACGTCGCGTGGCGCGGAGACACCGTGCCCGCCGACCCGCTGTACGTCATCGACCGTATCCGGGGCGCGCTGCGCTGAGCGTGCGCCCAACGAGCGGCAAGCGCCCGGTCGGGCCTGGGGCTTGCCGCCCGCCAGTCCGTACAGGAGTAGACATGAGCCGACCTGTGAAGACCACCTCCTACATGTCCCCGGTCTGGTTGCGCGCGGATCTGCCGAGGGAGACAGCCCTCGGGTACTGGTCCGGGCCGCACGCGGAGATCGCCGGGCGGCTGCCCAACATGGCCGAGTACGTGCAGCGGCACTTCTCGCCCACCGATCACGGCTACTGGCCGTCGTCCCCCACGGTGGGCACGATGATCCCGCCGGGCTGGCGCTGCGACGGGGTGGCCGAGGTCCGCTTCGGGAGCACGGCCGCGGCGCTAGGCATGCCGATGCACATGCGGGAGGTCTACCTGGACGAACAGAACGTCTTCGAACGGGTGCTGGGACAGGTCACTGGCCCGGGCGGCGGCCGCTGGTGGAGCGACGGTCACGACGACGCCGTAGGCCATCGCACGGTTCTGCTGCTGCGGCGGCGCCGGGGCGTGACCGGCCGGACCTTCCGGCGATTCGTCCATGACCGCATCGGCCCGGCGCTCCACGAGGCCGGCGCGCAGGATCTGCGGACGTACACCTTCCTGCCCTGGTCGCGGTTCGTGCACCCCACGCTCGGCGTCTGTCACGACAACCCGACCTTCCGCCGCTATCACGCGAGCGTCGTCGTCGGAGCCGACAGCCGTGCCGCCATGGACGACCTGCTCAAGTCCGAGCAGGTCGCCGGGATCGTGGCCGACCAGCGGACGGTGCTGACGGCCGTCCACGCCTACTCCGTGGAGCGGAGTGTGCCGGTCATCCGCATCGGTTCGGCGCCGGCTACTGCATAGAACGCAGTAGCGCGGAAGCCCAGAGTGTCATCACCGTCGCGCGTTGGAGCTCGCGCGCCGCGAAGCACGCATCGCCGTGTCGGACATCGATCCCATCGGCCTGCGGGAGACGGACGACCAGGTCGCGGCACTCGGTGCGCGCGTGGATCGACAACTGCTGGACGTCAGCGACGCCGTCGCGTTCGAGACCTACGCGCACACGGTTGCCGAGCACTTCGGTGGGTCCATCAGATCTACAACAACGCCGGTATCGGTGCCGGGCGTGCCTTCCTCGACAGCGAGTCGCGCGACTACCAGCTGGTTCTCGGGGTCAACCCGAGCGACGGCCACGTCACGTGCGTCCATCCTGGCGGCGTCAAGACCAACATCGCGGTCAATGCGATCGCCGCCGCGGAGAGCGAGGGCCTGGAGCCCACCGCGGCAGACCGGGCCCGCGCGAAGGTCATCGACGTCAGGGGCGCCCCGAGTCCCCCGCTGCCATGCGCATGGCCGCGTCGTAGACCAGTCGCGCATGCAGTTCGAACATGGCCACCAGGTCGACGGCGTCGCCGCTGATCTCCCGTTGGACGAACAGCCCGTCGGCGCCGGCGACGGCATAGGTCGTAAGGGTGTGCACGGCGCCTTCGTCCAGGTCAGGAAGCAGAGTCCGGATGACTTCGGTGATCTTTTGGCTCGCGATGCCGCGGACCTGAAGGAACGCGGTCCGCCCCCGGGGCTCCGTGGGCCTCCGCTCCAGGGCGAGCATGAGGCCCAGGCGCAGGAAGTCCGGCGCGTCGACCAGTGACTTCGCCACGTTCGCCGCCATGGCCGTGACCCGCTCCAGGGGCGTACCCGACCCCTCACCCGGCAGTTCGACGGCCGCGAGCCAGGTCTCGAAGCTGCGTTCGATGACCGCGGCGATCAGGTCGTCCTTGTCCTTGAAATGCCAGTAGATCGAGCTGGCCGGCAGTCCGCACTTGGCGCTGACCGCCGCGATGGACGTGCCTTCGTACCCGCGCTCGCCCGCGATCTCCACGGTGGCATCCAGGATCCGCTGCCGCGACTCCACCCCGTTCGCACGCTTCTTGCGCGTTGTCTGCGACCTGGTCATGAAGATGCCCCTCCTGTCGCGTCAGCCCTTGACCGTATCTGTCCACCAGCTTACCGTAGCGTCCATTCCAACTGGAATGAGCGCTACAGCAAGAGCCGTCAGGGACGACGACAGTGAGGTGGCCTGGTGAGCGGTAATGCCGAGGACAGAGCCGAGGGCAGCGAGAGCAGTACGTACGACGTGGCAGTGATCGGCTACGGGCCGACGGGAGTGACCGCGGCGAACCTGCTCGGGGCGATGGGCCTCAGGGTCGTCGTGCTGGAGCGCGACGCGGAGGTGTTCGCCCGCGCCCGGGCGATCTCCACGGACGAGGAGGTCGTGCGGGTCTGGCAGCGCGTCGGCCTGGCCGAGCGGCTGAAGCGGGACATGCTGGCCGATCGGCCGCTGGACTTCGTGGACGCGAGGGGCCGCGCCTTCATCAGCGCGCACCCCACACCGCGCGGCCATGGCCACCCGCCTCAGATGTTCATCTACCAGCCGGCGTTGGAGCAGATACTGCGTGAGGGAGTCGGCCGCTACCCGAACGTGGAGGTGCTGCTGCGCCGCGAGTGCGTGCGGCTGCGCCCAGACGCGGACGGCGTCGAACTGACGGTGGTGGGTACCACCGACGACTCGGTACGACGACTGCGTGCCGCGTACGTCATCGCGGCCGACGGTGGCTCCAGCCTCACGCGCGCACAGCTGAATGTGGGCTACGAGGGACGGACTTACGAGGATCGCTGGGTGGTCATCGACACCGAGATGCTCAAGCCCTGGCCGGACCACGACCGGCTGCGCTTCCGCTGCGACCCGGCCCGCCCAGCGGTGGACTGCCCGACGCCCCTCGGTCACCACCGCTGGGAGTTCCCGATCCTGCCCGGTGACGACGAGACGTACCTGACCACCGACGAGGCGATCTACTCGATGGTGGCGCGGTACGGGATCGGCCGGGACCAGATCAAGATCCTTCGGGCGACTGTCTACAGCCACCACGTCCGTTTCGCCGCCCGCTTCCGGGTGGGGCGGGTCTTCCTCGCCGGGGACGCGGCCCACGCTATGCCGCCGTGGATCGGCCAGGGCATGGCCGCCGGCGTGCGGGACGTGGCCAACCTGTGCTGGAAGCTGAATGCTGTCCTGCGCGGCGAGCTGCCGAAGAGCCTGCTGGACAGCTACGAGGCCGAACGCAAACCGCACGTCAAAGAGATCACCAGACGCGCGGTGTTCGTCGGGCGGATCATCACCGAACGACGCTCGGCCGTCACCCGGGTCCGCGACTCCGTGCTGCCCGTCGTGAACCGGGTCCCACGCTTCAGCCAATGGCTCCAGGACTCCAACTGGATCCCCGTAGCCCACTACGCCGATGGCTTCCAGGCCCACCCTCGCACCAAGGCGACCGGGCACCAGATACCGCAGCCCTGGGTGACCACCCCCGACGGTAGCCGGGCCCGCCTGGACGACGCCCTGGATGGCCGGTGGCTGCTCCTGCACGGCGGACTGCCCGCGCCCCAGCCCGCATGGGAACACCTCGGCATTCCCGCGCTCAACGTCACGCCCGCCGGCTCCCGCCCGGCCGAGGGCACCCTCGTCGACGATGCCGGGGTCCTGCTGCCCTGGATGGCCAAACGCCGCGTCACCACCCTCGTCCTGCGCCCGGACGGCTACGTCTACGCCGCCGCTCCCGCGGGTGCCGAACTCCCGCCGCCCCCGGTCGGATTCGCCCCCTCACCGCACAAATCCGCCTCCCTCACCCGGTAAGGACCGTCATGACCACGCACACCGAACTGCCGTCGATGCGGGAGTCCCTGCTCGACGTCGCAGGCAAGAAGATCTTCGTTGCCGAAACCGGGGACGGCCCTCCCGTCCTGCTGCTGCACGGCGGCGGACCCGGCGCCTCCGGCGTCTCCAACTACAGCCGCAACATCGCGAACCTGGCCAAGGAACACCGGGTCATCGTCCCCGACCTGCCCGGCTACGGCCGCAGCTCCAAGGGCATCGATCCCGCCGACCCCTTCGGCAGCCTCGCCGCAGGCATCCGCGGTCTGCTCGACGAACTCGGTCTGGACAAGGCCCACCTGGTGGGCAACTCCTACGGCGGCGCCTGCGCCCTGCGCCTCGCCCTGGACACCCCGGACCGGGTCGACCACATGGTCCTCATGGGGCCCGGCGGCATCGGCACCACCCGCGCCCTGCCCACCCCCGGCCTGAACAGCCTGCTCAACTACTACACCGGAGAGGGACCTTCGCGGCTCAAGCTGGAGAAGTTCATCCGCCAGTACCTCGTCTTCAACGCCGCCGACGTCCCCGACAACGTCATTGACGCGCGCTACCGGGACAGCCTCGACCCGGAGGTCGTCGCCAACCCGCCACTCAGGCGTCCGAAGTCGCTGCGCGCCCTGTGGAAGATGGACTTCACGCGCGACGCCCGCCTGTCCCGGCTGCCCGTGCCGACCCTGGTCCTATGGGGCTCCGCCGACAAGGTCAACCGGCCCTCCGGCGCCCAGATGCTGGCCGATCGCCTGCCCAACTGCGACCTCTACCTGGTCGCCAACACGGGCCACTGGGTGCAGTTCGAACGAGCCGACCTCTTCAACCGCCTGTGCGCCGACTTCCTGGCGGGCCGCCGATGAACACCACCACTTCTGTCTTCGGCGCTGTTCATCTCGGTTACATCGTCATCGAGAGCAACCGCTTCACCGACTGGCGCCGCTTCGGAGCCGACGCCATCGGCATGCACCACGACGCGGTGGACTCGCACCTGATGCGCTTCCGCCTCGACGACCAGGAGTGCCGATTCCTCGTTCGACGCGGCCCAGCCGAGGACGTCGTGGCCACCGGCTGGCACATCGACGACCACGCCGGCTTCGAGCAGATCGAGGCCCGGATACGAGCCCACGGTGTCCCCGTGGCCGAGGGCACGGCTGAGGAAGCGGCCCTGCGCGGCGTCGAACGCCTACTGCGTTTCCCCGGGCCCAAGGGCGTCACCCAGGAGATCTACACCACCCCGCGCATGGCCTCCGAACCACTGCGCATGCTCGCCTCAGGCTGGGTCACCGGCGACTCCGGCATGGGACACATCGCGATCACCTCCACCAAGCCAACGCAGCTGCGCGGCTACTTCAGTACCGTCTTCGACGCCCGTCTCACCGACTACATCGACGAGGCCATCAGCGGCGTCAAGCTCAAGGTCCGCTTCCTGCGAGTCAACGAACGCCACCATTCCATCGCGATCGCTGCCGTCCGCGGCCTGCCCATCGACCCGATCCGCACCCGCGTCCAACACCTCAACATCCAGGCCGCCTCGCTCGACGACCTGGCCCGCAGCTACGACCGCGTGCACGAACTCGGCTTCGACATGGCCCTGTCGGTGGGCCAGCACACGAACGACAAGGAACTCTCTTACTACGCCCGTACCCCGTCGGGCTTCGAATGGGAGGTCGGCTGGAACCCCATCGTCATCGACGAAGCCACCTGGCAGCCCAGCACCCACCGGGGCATCAGCATCTGGGGCCACACCCCGGTCGGTCAGACGATCATCGACAAGCTCGACCAGTTCCGGCTCGGAGGCCTCTCCCTCGCCCGCCGCGAGGACACCGTGCCCTCACTCAGCGGTGCAGGCACCCCCGACGACTGACCGGCCCGGTGCGATGTCGGTGATCATGTCCTCCTGGCCGCCGACCATGCCCCGGCGGCCGACCTCGACCAGGATGCTGCGGGCGTCGAGCCCGTACCGGGCGGCGGTCTCGGCGTGCCGCGGGAAGCGGGAGTACACGCCCGCGTAGCCGAGGCTGAGCGTCTCGCGGTCGACCCGCACCTCGCGGTCCTGCAGCAGTCGTACGAGATCGTCGGCAGCGTCCATGAGAGGGAACAGCTCGCACGCGTGCCCCCAGCCCATCAGGTCGGCGACCGCGACTAACGCCTCCAGGGGGCAGTTGCCCGCGCCGGCACCCTGGCCCGCGAGGGAGGCGTCCACGCGGACCGCGCCACTCTCCAACTCCGTGGCTGACTCCAGGACTTCACGGTAGGCGCGTAAGCGGTCGCGGACACCGTCCATGGTGAGCCGTCCGCCGGAGTCGGTGACCCAGACGCAAGTAGCGCCGTAGGACTCCAGCAGCAGCGTGGTCGGCACCGCGTGGACGGAGACGTCGGTGACGGCCTCGATCCACTCCCAGTCGGTGTGGGCGCCGATCCCGTAGTTGATGCCGGAGCCGGCCAGGCCGTCGCCGTGGGCAATCTCAATGGCGGCCACGCCCGCCGCACGGAAGTCGTCCAGGACGTCCAGCGGACTGCGCCCGGTGTCACCGGCGGGTGTCCAGCAGGAAGTCGGCGGCGAACGGAGGGATGCCCTCGGCCGCGGAGGCGGCCGCATCCGGCATGGGCACGGTGGCGAACCAGCCGAGCCGCCCCGAGTGACCGGCGGACAGGTCGGCGGAGAAGTCGTTGAGCCGCCGCGCCAAGGGGGCGGCCTCGGCGGGGTCGCAGCTCCAGCGCCGACCCCGTACTCCAGTCCGGCAGCGCCCGGCCGCCGCCCTCGGCGATGCCCTGCTTGGCCAGGAGGTCCCGTGTCGGATCGCAAGAGGGTGTGCCACCGGTCAGCGCCACGGATGTCAGTGCCGTGTCCGCCACTTCGACCACGCGGGTCCGCGCACGGGAAGGTCAGGCGCGAACCCGCTTCAGACCCGGGTTCTGCCGCACGAGCGCGGGCAGCAGGAGGCGCTGGGGAGCCAGCCGCATCAGCCGGCTGACGATCTTCATGGCCAGACCGGCGACGACCACACCATGGTCACCGTCGAGCGCATCGACGCCGATCCTCGCCACCTCACGGGACGGCATGTAGAGAAACGGCGGGTACCCGTCGCTGTCCAGGCCCGCGGCCTGGGCGAATTCAGTGTGCACCGGACCGGGACAGAGCACCGCGACCGTGACCCCCGTACCCGCCAGCTCCGCGCGCAGGCCCTCGCTGTACCGCTGCACGAACGCCTTCGTCCCCGCGTAACCGGACTGCCCAGGCTGCGGAATGAAGCCGCTCACGGACCCGACGTTGAGGATCGCGCCGCGTCCGCGCGGCACCATCTGTTGCACCGCGCGGGTGGTGAGGTCGATGACCGCCTCGACATTCACCCGCACCTGGGCGATCTCGGCCTCGACCGGGGAGTTGGCCACCGCGTCGATGGTGCCGATGCCGGCATTGTTGACCAGGATGTCCGCTGTGAGGCCCCGCTCGGCCACCGTGTCGAAGAGCCGTGCGCGCTGCTCCGCGTCGGCCACGTCGCAGGCGATGACCTCGACTCGGACGCTGCCAGAGAGCTCGGCCGCCAGATCGCGCAGGCGGTCCTCACGCCGGGCCACCAAGGTGACGCCGTGGCCACGTCGGGCCAGTTCGCGGGCGAGGTCCGCGCCGATGCCGGACGAGGCGCCGGTCACGATCGCGGTGCTGGTGGGGTTCGGCTTCGGCAGAGGCATACGTCGGCCCCTTCACAGTAGACCTTGTTCGGCAAGGTGTGGGGTGGACTAGGCGGTGTCGAGCGTGTGGAGTCCGGCCCGCAGGAAGGCGATCGCCTTGTCGATGTTGGCCTCCTGCGCGTGATGGCAGACCTCGCTGATGACCGCTGCCGCCGCGGCGGCAGCCATGCGGGGGCCGAAGTCGTCGGGGGCATCGCCCCGTTCCTCGGCGAGGATGCGGGCGCCCTCCTGGATCACCTCGGTGAGGCGGGCATTGGTGACGGCCCGCAGCTGCGGGTTGAGGTCGAGCATGCGGTCGTGCAGATGGTCCAGATCGCTGTGCTGGGCAATCTCGGCCCGTAGCCAGATCTCCAGTGCGTCAAGAGTCGTCTGCCCGTCCGGCCGTTCTCGCAGGGCGCCGGCCAGCCGGTCCGCGACCGCGTCGAAGTGGGATGTGGCGAGCTCCAGCTTCGAGGGGAAGTAGAGCGTGACCGTGCGCGGCGAGACCTCGGCCGCCGCCGCGATGTCGGCGATCGTCGTCGCCTCGAAACCGCGCTCGGCGAACAGTTCGTATGCCGCCCGGAGGATCGCTTCCCTGCGCCGCGCCTTGGAACGTTCCCGCAGACCTTCGCTCATCATGGGTACCACTTTACCATCGACTGCGAATTTACAGTCAAGAGTAAAAATGCCTTACGGTGTAGTGCGTCGAGCTATGGACAACCGTGGAAGAGAGGGATATCGGCATGGCCTCACGCCTGTACACATGGGCGCGGTGGGCGGTACGCCGTCGCGGCAGGGTCGTCGCGGTCTGGCTGCTGCTGCTCGCCGTGGTCGGCGGCCTCGGGATCACCCTGCACGGCAAGGCGACCACCGAGTTCTCGGTGCCGGGGATCGAGTCCCAGAAGGCGCAGGACCTGCTGGAGGAGAAGTTCCCCGAGGCGGCGGGCGGGGTGGTCCGGGTCGTCCTCGCGGCCCCCGAGGGCAGCACGCTGACCGAGTCCAAGACCGCGGCGGCCGTGGAGGCGAGCCTGAAGAAGGCCGCCGAGGTGCCCGGTGTCATGGACGTCTCCGACCCGCTCAAGGCCAAGACGGTCTCCCAGTCCCTGCGCATCGGTTTCGCGGACGTCCACTTCCGCCAGCAGGCCGGCGACGTCACCGAGAAGTCCAAGGACGCGCTGTCGGAGGCGATGGACCAGGCACGAGACACCGGTCTCGAAGTCGAGTTCGGGGGCTCGGCGATGGAGGCCAAGACCGAGGTCGGCGGACCGGCCGAGGTGGTGGGCGTGGTGATCGCCTTCGCCGTACTGGCCCTGGCCCTCGGCTCGCTCATAGCGGCCGGACTGCCGCTGCTCACCGCCCTGGTGGGGGTGGCGATCGGTGTCCTGGGCGTCGAGTTCATGACCCGCTACGTCGAGATGACGTCCACCGCCACCGTCCTCGCCCTGATGATCGGGCTGGCCGTGGGCATCGACTACGCCCTGTTCATCATCTCCCGTCACCGCGAGCAACTCGCCGACCCCGAACAGGACGTGGAGGACTCGATCGCGCGGGCGGTGGCCACTGCCGGCGGCGCGGTCGTCTTCGCCGGAGCGACCGTGATCATCGCGCTGACCGCGCTGGCGGTCACCGGCATCCCGTTCCTGACCGTCATGGGCCTGGCCGCTGCGGCCACCGTGGCGCTGGCGGTCCTGGTCGCCATCAGCCTCGTACCCGCCGCCCTCGGTTTCTTCGGCGAGCGACTGCGCCCACGCAGCCGCCGTACCCGTACGACCGAACGCGCCCCCGGCGCCTGGGGTCTGGCCTGGGCGCGTGCGGTCACCCGTAAGCCCCTGCTCGTCCTCCTGGCCGGCGTGGTCGGTCTACTCGCGCTTGCCGTCCCCGCCCGCGACCTGCGCCTCGGGCTGCCGAGCAACGCCTCGCAGCCGGTCGACAGCACCCAGCACAAGAGCTACGACCTGCTCACGGAGGGATTCGGGCCCGGCTTCAACGCCACCCTGACGGCCGTGGTCGACCTCGACGGCGTGCCGGCCGCGGGCCGCACTGCGACCGTGACGCAGCTGCGGACGGCGCTGGCGAGCGACCGCGGTGTGGCCGTCGCCGCCGCGCCGGTCACCAATGCCGACGCCACCCTCGCCGTCATCGCCGTCGTCCCGAAGACCGGCCCCGACGCGCAGGCCACGACCGACCTGGTGCACCGGCTGCGGGACAACGCGACCACCGTCGAGAAGGCGGGCGGCACCCTCTACATCGCTGGACAGACCGCCGCGGCGATCGACGTGGCGGGCAAGCTGTCCGACGCGCTGCCGCTGTTCATCGCCATCATCGTGATCCTGGCGCTGATCCTGCTGACCATCGCCTTCCGGTCCCTGCTGGTTCCGGTGAAGGCAGCCCTTGGCTTCCTCCTGTCCGTCGCCGCGTCCCTCGGGGCCACGGTCTGGGTCTTCCAGAACGGCAACCTCAACGGGATCCTCGGCATCCCCTCGGCCGGGCCGGTCACCAGCTTCCTGCCGGTCCTCCTCATCGGGGTGCTCTTCGGACTCGCCATGGACTACGAGGTGTTCCTCGTCAGCCGGATGCGGGAGCACTACGAGCACACCGGCGACGCCGCCGAGGCCGTCACGCAGGGCTTCGCCCGCAGCGGCCGGGTCGTCAGCGCCGCCGCGCTGATCATGGTCGCGGTCTTCGGAGGCTTCGTCTTCAACCACGACCCGATCATCAAGTCCATCGGCTTCGCCCTGGCGTTCGGCGTATTCGTCGACGCGTTCGTGGTCCGCATGACCCTGGTCCCGGCGGCCATGGCCCTGCTCGGCCACCGCGCCTGGGGCCTGCCCGGCCCGCTCGACCGCATCACCCCCGACGTCGACATCGAAGGGGCGAAACTGCCGGCCCGCGCGGCGAAGCAGGAGGGCCGGCTCGCCGCGGCCGGAGAGAAGAAGCACGAGTCCACCGTGGGCTGAGCACCCCGAACCGGCGCAGGAGGAGCCGTGAGCGAGCCCTCCGCCGAGAACAACGACCAGGAATCCGAGCCGTACGATCCCCATCACCCCCCTTGCAGTTCCTGCACCTGCCGGGCTCAAGAGGCTGACAATGCCTGAGGGTCGGGGGCGCGGTCGACGAGCCAGACGCCTCTTTCCCGGTCGGCCAGGAAGGTCACGAGCGCGAGCAGGAGTGCGCCCGCCGCCACGGTAAGGGCCACCAGGAGGGCACCGGGGACGCCGTGAGTCTCGGCGAGTCCGCCGGACACGGCCTGTGCGCCGGCTGTCCCGAGCGGGCCGCCGGCGCACAGGACCGTCATGGCGACCGCCGCCCGCCCGGCGGGAGCGAGTCGTTCGGTCAACGCGTACAAGCTGATCATGTAGGGGGCGACGGTGAAGCTCGCCAACGCCATGGCGACCGGGAAGGAGCCGGTCCGGGCGCCGAGGAAGAGCACCAGCATGCCCACGAAGAGAGTCGCGGCGAACGAGACGTAGCGCAGCCGCGGGGAGAAACGCTGCGGGAGCCAGGCGCAGGCGAAGCCGGACAGGGCACTGCCGATGCCGAACACGGCGTACAGAAGCCCCGAGGCGCCGGGCTTGCCGATCGCGTCGGCGTACACGGTGACGGCGGTCTGGACCGCACCGAAGATCCCTCCCATCGCGGCCATCGCCACAACCATGACCGCCAGCGGACGGCGCGGCAGGTGCGGCCTCCCGCGCTCCACAGACGGAGGCTGCCGCGTGATGCCGTCGACGTGGCGGAGGGCGAAGGGGAGGGTGCATGCCGCGATCAGAAACATGATCACGACTGAGGGCGCGAGTGGGCTGACCGAGGCGAGCAGCCCGACGAGCGCGGGTCCGGCGACGAAGCTGATCTCGTCGGCGGAGGCTTCGTAGGACAGAGCCGTGGACAGCAGATGGTGCTCGTTGCGCGAGCGCATCAGACGAGACCAGTACACGCGGACGAGAGGCGCGACCTGGGGCTGGGTGAGGCCTACGAGTGCGGCTGCGACGAGCATGCCTTCCCGCGTGCCGTGGCTTGCCGCCAGTAACGCACCCCAGGCGGCGAAGTTGGCGACAGCGGCGGCGGCTCCGACGGATCGGTGACCGTAGCGGTCGGCCAGAGCTCCGAGCAGAGGGCCGCTCATCGCGGTGGCGATGCTCTGGGCCGCACTGGCCACCCCGGCGAAGGCATAGCTGTGAGTCGCCGCCTGGAGCAGGACGAGGGTGGAGAGGGCTGAGGCCGCGTAGGGCAGGCGGCCGAGGAATCCCAGGGGGAAGAAGCCGGCACCTGCAAGGCGCAGCAGGGAGCGGTACGACACCGATATCTCCATCAGGCACGTCGAAAAGACGCGCCTCCCAGCCACCAACGCGTCGACGAGCCCGATTCTGGTCGTCAACGTAGTGGAGTCGGCCGAGTGCTGTACAGGTCGGCCGACCGGAGGGAAGCGGGTGAAGCGGCCCTACCCTGCCACCAGGGGTTCCGGTCGATAACCGTTACGGCGCCCATGCCCGCAACGCCGCATCCACGACCGAGTCCACCGTGTCGTAACCGAGCCGGGCACCCACGAGAAATCGCTGGTAGACCAACGGGCCGACGGTGGACATGGCGAACGTCTCGGCCGTGACGTCGTCGCGCAGGTGGCCTCGGTCGACGGCCATGGTGATGGCGGGGCGCAGGGCGTCGACCATCTGCGTCAGGAGGGTCTCACGGAGGTGCTGCATTCCGTCGTCGTACTGCGCCCCGCCCAGCACTGCGGCGAGAACGGCCCCGGCCTGCGCGTCGTCGAGTCGCTCGCCGAGCTGTCGCAGGTAGTGGACCAGCTCGGCGCGCGGTTCGGCACCGGATGCTGCCCCGACGTTCGCGGGCGCCGGTGACAGGGGCGGCATGCCGGCTTCCAGTGCCGCCAGACGGAGACCGAGCAGGTCGGGCCAGTGGCGGTAGACCGTGGCCCGGCCGACCCCGGCACGGGCGGCCACCGCCTGGTGCGTGACGGCCTCCAGGCCGCCCTCGGTGAGCAGCGTGGTGGCCGCGGCCACCATGGCCTCGCGGCTGCGCACCTGGCGTGGATCGGCTCGCTCCTCCGGCATGCGTCATCCTTCGTGTGAGACGAGTTGCCTCATATGCTAGTCGCAGGGTGTCTGGGCCCGGAGGCGTCGTGGGTCCAGTCCCTCGCTTGCCTCCTGGGCGCTCCGGACCAGGGCGTACGAGCGGCTGGTCTGGCGCATCACCAGGCTCCGGAGTGCGAGTTGGAGCCCTCGGTCGACATCGCCTCCGACCATGAGCCAGAAGTCGGCGGCGTGATCGGCGTACGCCTCCGGGTGGCGCGTCACCAGTTCCTCGTAGCGTTCCGCCGCTCGGTCCCGCCACGGCCGTGCCTCCTGGGGGCGGCCGGCCGCTCGCAGGGCGAGTGCGAGGTGTGCGGGGTACTCGGGATCGTCGCTCGTCTCCACCAGCGGGCGAAGGCGGGCGACCGCGGTCTCGGGGGCGTCGAGGAGGAGGTCGACCTCGGCGAGATGACCGGCCGCCGGCGCGTAGCCCGGGACCCGGCGCCGGGCCGCGTCGAACCAGGACCGCGCCGCGGGCAGATCGCCTTCACGCAGCCACATCACCCCGCGCCGGAACTCCAGCTGGGCGAGTGGGAAGGGCGAGACGCCCCGGTGCGCGGCGCGCGCCTCGTCGAACACGTTCTCCGCCTCGGCGGTCTCGCCCCGCTCCGCCTGGAAAAAGGCCAGCGCCGACAGCATCGTGAAGTCGGACTGGTCGGGGGCCGCGCTCCGCAGCAGGGCATGGGCTTCGGCATGACAACCGACCGCCTGCAGAATCACCGCCCTCTCCGCGTCCAGGGTGGACTGCGCCGCACCCGCCCCGCCCGCCGCGTCGAGGTCGGCCATGGCCTCGGCGAACCGGTGCAGGGTCGCGCGGGCCCGTGCCCGGGCCAGCAGGGCGGCGCTGTCGTCGGGTGCGTTCCGCACCATCTGTTCGGAGAGCTGCGCGGCCTGCTCGTAGTCGGTGACGCGGCCCAGGAGGTGTCCGCGCAGGGTCAGGAGATCGACCAGGACCGCCTGTTGGGCGACGGCGTGGGGCGCGGCGGAGCCGGCCCGGCGTAGGGGAGCCGCCACGCCGTCGATCTGGGCCGACAGGTTCACCAGGGCCAGGGTGCCGTTGGTCGTGACCGGTTCCTGGTCGGTGGGTACGGATGTGCGTACGGGCCGGTCCGTCATGCCGCTCCCTCCTCCAGCTCCGGCGGGGCGAGCAGCGCGGTCATCACCGTCATGAGGTCCGGCGGGTTCGGGTTGGGGGCCACGAGGTACGGGAATGTGTGCGCGGCCGGCCGGGTCGCGTGGTCGACGCCGTCGCTGATGCGCGGGCCGTCGACGCCGCCCACCAGGAGGGTGTAGAGGGTGTCCACGATGTCGTCGTTGGGTGCCCGGCCGCCGCAGGTCCTGTGGGGGCGTCCGGCGAGCAGTGCCGTCTCGATCTCGAAGCAGCTGTCCTCGGCGAACGGCTTGGAGATGTCGACGACGAGGAAGTCGGCCAGGAGGAGTTCCGTCAGCGGGTGGGCGCCTCGGTCGTCCGGCGGCCAGACGAGCTCGCCGTCGAGGCGGTCGAAGAAGGCCAGGTTGGCGTTGAACCGCGCCCGGTAGGTCCCGGCGTAGTCCGGCCGTATGGCGAAGGTGTCCTCCTCGTTGTAGAGGTCGCGGATCTCCAGGTCGCTGTTTACGGGGTCGTAGCTCTTGCTCGCCAGGACGACGTTCTTGATCTCGGGCCGGCCCATGCGCTCCAGCCGGACCGGGCGGCCGCCGGAGGTCACGGTCTCGCCGACGACGCCGAGCAGCGGGCCGCTGTCCAGACCGAACACCACCTCCGAGTCGACCTCGACGACGATGCTCAGCACGTTCATTCCTTCGAGGATGTTGGCCGCGCCGGGCCGGAAGGCCAGCTTCTGTGTGGCGTCGGTGGCCAGGACGCCCGCGAGGTCGATGAAGAACGGGTCGAGCCGCGGTCCGGCGAAGATCCTCAGCCCTTCGGCCTCGGTGGGCGTCTCGTCGCCGACCTGGAGGAGGACCTGCTCGCCGCTCGGCGTTGTGCAGGTGCCTATCTGAACCGGTTCGCCGCTGCCGGGGATCCGGGCGGGCGCGGCGAAGGTGAAGTCCAGGCCGTACTCGGTCTCGCCGACAGTGAACGCGGCGCGCTCGGCGACCCGGGCCACCGGCCGGACCCGGAAGCGGTAGGTGATCGCGTCGGAGAACAGCGCGGTGGGGGCGGCGGCCGGGAAGACGTCGAGGACGAGCACCAGGCAGCCGGGCCGGTCCGGGCTGGGGAACGCGAAGACGTCGGCGACGTCGGACGCGGGGTCGAAGAGGATGCGCGGTCCGGAGAAGTGATCCGCCATAGGGAACTCCCTCGAGTGATCGGTGGTCCTGGTGGGCCATCTGTGAGACACAGTGACTCACAGAATAACTATGAGTCAATCTGTCCCATAGTGGCGTACGTCATGCGGCCGCTCACGGGTGGCGCATTGACAAGCAGGAGTTGGCAAACTGATGATGTAATCAGTTATGCGGAGATGGTCAGAAAGTGATCTCGTCTCGCTTGCACGCCATCTCACCAAGGCCTATTTGAGGCGATATGTGTTTTATCGTCCGCCCCCAAGGAGAGGTGCCATGAGCGAGAAAGACCTGCACGCGAAGTTTCAGAAGCTGCCCGAGACCGTCCGCGAGAAGGTCGACGCGACGCTCGCGGACGCGAAGATCGCGCTCAAGCTGAAGGTCGCCGAGATCGTCGCCGACAAGGAGGAGATGGCCGAGCACGCCGTCACCACAGCCGGCCGGATCGGCGCCAAGAGCGGCGAGGTGTCGGAGCTGACGACCATCCTGCCGCTGAAGCCGCACGGCGCCGAACGGCTCCGCAAGTTCTTCAGGCTGGTCGGCGGCAACCTGGCGGGCGCCGGTCAGGTCGGCACCCTGCACAACATGCGGTTCGTGTTCATCGACAACGACACCAAGCTGCTGTTCGCGACCGCCTTCGACGGTGAGTGGGACCCGTACATCGACGACTTCGCCACCAAGATCCCTGAGTTCATGGACTATCTGTTCAGCAACGTCGAGGGCTGGCCCGGCATCACCTCGCCGGACGTGAAGGACTTCATCGTCAAGTACCAGGTCCCGGCGGAGGCATGGTTCGTCGCCCACCCCCACCTCACCGTCGCTGAAGGCCACCGGCTCAGGCGACAGGAGGCCGCCGTGCAGCGATTCCTGTCCGACCTCAACTGAAGGCAGGCGCACCATGCCTTCCCAGCTGTTCCGGCGGCTGCGCCGGCCCCCCACCCTGGACCTCGACGACATCCAGGCAACCCTGCTGCGGGCCCGGCCCGAGCCCTACTTCGGCACCCACGCGATCCTGGAGATCACCGAACCGACCGCGGGCAGGGAACTGCTGCGCCGCCTGGCCCAGCGGGTCACCTCGGCGGCCCGCTGGGACGAACCGCAGCCGTCCTGGCTGGCCCTCGCCCTCAGCTACCAGGGACTGGTAGCGCTGGGACTTCCGGAGACCTCACTGGCCTCCTTCCCCGCCAACTTCCGCGCCGGGATGGCCGCCCGCGCCGAGCGGCTCCGCGACACCGGCGTGAACGCGCCGGACCGCTGGGAGTTCCCGTTCGGCACCCCGCGCGTACATGTGGCTGTCACGGTCTACGCCGCGAGCGAGGACGACCGGCGGGCCGAAGTCGCCGCCTACGAGCAGGAGTTGGGCGAGGTCCCGGGCGTGCGGCTGCTGTCGCACCAGGACTTCGCCGCCGACGGGTTCAACGTCTTCGGCTACCGGGACGGCTTCAGCCAGCCGGTGGTCGAGGGCAGTGGCGCCGAACCCCTGCCCGGCGACGGACGGCCCATCAAGGCCGGTGAGTTCGTCCTCGGCCACCCGAGCGAGACGGGCGTCCCGCTGCCCGTACCGGCTCCGGACGTCCTGGGCCGCAACGGCACCTACGTCGTCTTCCGCAAGTACCACTCCCACGTCGCCGCCTTCAACAAATGGCTGCACGACAACGCCTCCACCGAGGCCGAACGCGAACTGCTGGCCGCCAAGCTCGTCGGCCGCTGGCGCAGCGGCGCACCACTCGCCCTTTCCCCGGAGCGCGACACCCCCGCGATCGGCGAGGACCCGAACCGGATCAACGACTTCGACTACTCCGCCGACCCGCGTGGACTGTGCACCCCGCTCGGCTCCCACATCCGCCGGATGAACCCGCGCGACACGAAGCTGACGGTCCTCACCGACGTCAACATCCGCCGGATCATCCGGCGCGGCACCTCCTACGGCACTCCCCTGCCCACCGACCGCCTGAAGGACGACGGCAGCCCGCGCGGCCTGGACTTCATCGCGCTCGGCGCCCGGGCCATCGACAACGTGGAGTTCCTGCAGAGCGAATGGGTCGGCTCCGGCAACTTCATGGGCCTGGGGAAGGAGAAGGACCCGATGATCTCGCTTCAGGACAAGGGCGCCTACTTCACCGTGCCGGGCACCCCGCCCCGCCGGGTGCAGAACATCCAGTCCTTCAACACCCTGCTCGGCGGCGAGTACTTCTTCATGCCCAGCCTGTCCGCCATCCGCTGGCTCGGCAGCAACTGACCCCACACCTCGCGCGGAGGCCCCCATGACCTCGTACGTCCGCTACAGCCCCGACCTCGAACAGCCCTTCCCGAACGAGGACGAACTCGTCCGCCAGGTCGTCGTGGCCATGGGGAAGGCCAACCAGCAGGTCGCCGACAAACACCGCCACGGCCTGCGCGACGCTCACGCCAAGAGCCACGGCGTCCTCGTCGGCGAGCTGCGCATCCAGCCCGATCTCCCGACCCACCTGGCCCAGGGCCTCTT
Source organism: Streptomyces arenae (assembly GCF_022343545.1). Lineage (NCBI taxonomy): Bacteria > Bacillati > Actinomycetota > Actinomycetes > Kitasatosporales > Streptomycetaceae > Streptomyces > Streptomyces arenae. Next base: position 23,588 of record NZ_JAKQYH010000025.1, on the reverse strand, counting down.
CGCCGAACCGGCCGTCTACCCAGTGATCGTCCGCTTCTCCTCCGCCCCCGGTGACCTGCGCTCCGACCAGGTGCCCGTGCAGCGCGGCCTCGCCATGAAGGTGATCGGCGCCCCCGGGCCGCGCGCCCTCGACGACGGCTTCACCACCCAGGACTTCCTCCTCGTCAACCATCCCACCCTGCCCTTCGGCGACATCGCCGAATACGCCAAACTCCAGGACCTCCTGGAGAAACAGCCCCGGCAGAGCGACCAGCAGCTCCAGCTCACCGGTGCGGCAGCCCGCGTGGCCGCCAAGGCCCTCACCCGCGCCGGACGTCCGCTCCCGCCCGCCGTCGAGACCCTGGCCGCCGCCAACGACCACATCCTCGGCGAGACCTTCCACTCCATGGCCGCGCTGCGCTACGGCGACCACCTCGCGAAGATGTCCGCCGCGCCCCGCTCGGCGAACGTCAAGGCACTCGCCGGCAGTCACGTCGACAAGAAGGCCGGCGAATCGGCCCTGCGCGACCTCGTCGTCGACTTCTTCGCCCACCACAGTGCCGAGTACGACCTCCGCGCCCAGCTGTGCACGGACATCGGCCGGATGCCGGTGGAAGACGCCTCCGTCCTGTGGCCCGAGGAGCTGTCACCGCACCGGACCGTGGCCGTGCTGCACCTGCCCGTCCAGGACGCCTACAGCGACGCCCGCCGCCGCTACGCCGACGACGTCCTCTCCTTCAATCCCTGGCACGCCCTGGAAGCCCACCGTCCGCTGGGCTCGATCATGCGCTCGCGCCGCGCCGCGTACCCCGCCTCCAGCGACTTCCGCCACCGGTTCAACGGCATCGCCCCGCAGGAACCGTCCGACATCGAGGAGCTTCCCGCCTGACCGGGGCCCGCCCGATCCCGGATGCGGCCGCGGACCGGTCGGGCCCATACACACGTGCCAGAATGGAGAGGTCCGTTCTCCATTCCGGCTGCTTCGAGGTTCCTTTCGTGTCCCAGACCGTCGGCCGTGTGCCCCAGCGACGCAACGCACGGTCCAACCGGGCGCGCATCCTGGCCACCGCGCGCCAGGAGCTGGGGCGGAACCCTGACATCACCCTGGAGGAGCTCGCCCGCGCCTCCGGTGTCGTACGGCGCACGCTGTTCGGACACTTTCCCGGACGGGCGGCACTCCTGGATGCGCTGGCAGAGGAGGCCGCCGAGGCGCTCCAAGCCGCCGTGGCGCTCGGAGCGGAAGCGGCAGAGCCTGCCGATCGGGCGCTCGCACACTTCTCGTTGTCACTCTGGCCCGTGGGCGACCGCTACCGGATGCTCCTGGCGCTGGCCCGGCGGGACCTCGGCATGGACCGTGTCGCCGGGATCCTGGAGCCCGCTCGGGTCAGGGTCACGGCCATCGTGGAGCGGGGGCAGCGGGACGGCGTCTTCCACTCCCACCTGCCGGCCCCGGTGCTGAGCGCCGGCCTGGAGGCGATGACGGTCGCCCTGCTGGAAGAGGTCAACACCGGGGCGCTGGAGGACGACGGCACCCGGGTGGCCGTCACCACACTCATCGCGGCCGGTGTGCCGGAGAAGCGGGCGCAGATCGTCGTCGACGAGATGGCCGCCGCCGAGGGGTGAGACCGCCCCCGCAGTCCGACGTGACCCCGGTGCGAAGCGCCGGCCTTGCACATGAACTTCGGCGGACCAGACGATCTGGCCTGGGGCTGCTGCTCGGCTCCTCAGGCATGACCGAGGTGTATATCGCGCACGATCTCCGGCTCGACCGCAGTGTCGCACAGTGAAGACACTGCGCACCGCCCTCACCCACGACCCGGCACTCCAGGACCGGTTCCGGCGCGAGGCTCACACGGGGCGCACTTGCCGTACATTCCCACCAGCACGGCATCGTGCGCCGGGAGATCAAGCCGGCCAACGTGATGGTGACCTGGTCCGGGCAGGTCAAGGTCATGGACTTCGGCATCGCCCGGGACGCGCGGAACGTCGGTATGACCCAGGTTCGCGCTGCCCCTGAGCCGCCGCTGCGCGATGTCCAGGTCGCGTAGCCGGCCGTCCAGGTAGGGTCGGCCGTCAGCCAGGACACGTACTTGTCGACCAACCCGCACGGCGCCTCTTCCCGGATCCCCGCACCCTGCCCTGCCCCTTCCCGAACGGCTTGATCGCCAACTCCCAGACGCTGCACCGCCCAACTCGGCGTCAAGCCAGTGGTCCCGACCAAGCCGCCCCCGAAGCCACCTCATAGCGCCTGGTTTTCGTCAATCATCCTAGAACTGGGGCCAGTTGGGGGCACATCGGCGAGTTCACTGAACGCCACCCCAGCCATCCGGGTGCGGACAGCAAGAAGGGGACGGTGCCGGGTGTCCCCTCCCGGCACCGTCCCGGGGCCGTGCGCCGCTCAAGGCACGGCCCGTTCTGGGGTGGAGAAGGCCGGAATCGGGGTTCCGGCCTCCGGTGTACGGGGCTCAGGCCCCCACGGTCTCGGTCTGCTCCTCGGTCGCCGGCACCGTCTCTTGCTGGCGGTGCTTGCCGGTGTGCTTGCGGCCGGGCAGGACGGCGATGACGATCAGGGTTCCGGCGGCCATGATGATGCCGCCGATGAGGCTGGTGTGGGCGATGGCGTGGGCGAAGGACTCGTGCACCGCTCCCAGCAGGGTCTGGGCCTGTTCGGCGCCGCCCTGGGGGTTCTTGGCCACCTGTTCGGCGACCGCTATGCCGCCGCCGACGGAGTCCTTGGCGATGTCCAGCGCGGCGGCGGGGAGATGGCCGCCGACCAGGTCGGTCAGCTTGTCCTTGTAGGACGTGGCGAGCAGCGAGCCGAGGACGGCGATGCCCAGGGCGCAACCCAGTTCCAGGGCGGTGTCGTTGGCGCCGCCGCCGACCCCCAGCTCGTCCTCCGGGAAGGAACCCATGATGGTGTCGGTGGCCGGGGCGAGACTCAGGCCGATGGCGAAGCCGAGCAGCAGCAGCGGGGTCAGGAAGTCGGTGTAGGTCGAGCCCGTCTCGATCTGGGTGAGCAGGAAGACGCCTGCGGTGCCGATGACCATGCCGGCGCCGACCACGATCTTCACGCCCAGCTTCGGAGCCAGCTTGCCGGTGACCGCCGCGCCGACGAAGACCGCGCCGGCCAGGGGCAGGAGACGGATGCCGGTCTCCAGGGCGTCGTAGCCGAGGACGAACTGGAGGAACTGCGTGGAGTAGTAAATCGAGCCGAAGGTGCCGAAGAAGAAGAACAGCACCGCGAGCATCGAGCCGCTGAAGGGACGCTCGGTGAACTTGCGGACGTTCAGCATGGGGTTGGGATGCTTCAACTCCCAGGCCACGAAGGCCAGCAGGCCCACGCCGGCTGCCACGGCCGCGGTGATCGGGCCGGCACCCCAGCCGAAGTGCGGGCCCTCGATGGTCGCGTAGACCAGGGAGCCGACGGAGACGATCGACAGCAGACCGCCGACGTAGTCGATCCGGCCCATGCCCTCCGCCTTCGACGGCGGCACCAGCAGCAGCGCACCCACGACGCCCAGGACGGCGATGGGGACGTTCATCAGGAAGGTCGAGCCCCAGGCGTGGTCCTCAAGCAGCCAGCCGGCGGCCAGTGGACCGGCGGCGATGGCGAGACCGGAGGTCGCGGACCAGGCGGTGATGGCCTTGGCGCGCTCGGCGCGCGGGAACATCGCGACCAGCAGCGACAGCGTGGCCGGCATGACGACCGCGGCACCCACACCCATGATCGCGCGGGAGGTGATGACCAGGCTCGTCTCGTCGACCAAGCCGCCCATCACCGATCCGCCGACGAAGATCAGCAGGCCCAGGACCAGGGCCCCGCGGCGGCTGTACTTGTCGCCGATCGCGCCCAGCACCAGCATCAGCGCGGCGTAGGGGACGGTGTAGCCGTCGATGACCCACTGCAGGTCACTGCTGCTCAGCCCCAGATCCCTGGTCATGTCGGGCGCGGCCACGATCAGCGACGTGTTCGCCATGACCACGATGAGCAGGCTCAGGCACAGGACCAGCAGGGCCCACCAGCGGCGTGGATACGGCTCGGCCATCTTCTCGACGGGTGTCTTCGCAAACAGCGGCATGGTCAGGCTCCTCGGCAGGAGGTGAAGCGGAGGCTTCGGGGTGCGGATCACTGGGAGCGGTGCAGGCGGGGCCAAGAGGAGGCCCAGCACCAGGGGCAGTTAATTGCCCGCTGATGTGCAGGCTAGTTTATTGCCCGTTGATGTGCAACTATCGAACCACCCTCCCCCGTCAACCGGAGGTCCGACATGGCCCACGCACCCGTCACAGCCGCCCCGGAACGCAGCCGAACCCTGCTCACCCGGGCCCGCATCCTCGAAGCGGCCCGAGAGGAACTCGGCCGCGACCCCGACAGCAGCCTCGGTGACATCGCCGAGGCGGCAGGCGTCGTACGGCGTACGGTCTACGGCCACTTCAACGGCCGGGCCGCACTGGTGGAGGGGCTGGTGGAGGAGGCCGCGCAGGCGTTGCGGCGGGCGGTCCCGGTCCCTCGGGTGCCGGTGGCGGATGCCGTCACGGAGCTGGCGCGCTTCGTCCTCGCCGTATGGCCCGTCGGTGACCGCTACCGCATCCTGCTCCGCCTCGCCCCTCAGGACCTCGGGGCCGATCGGCTCGCTGAAGTCCTGGCCCCGGCGCGTGACATGGCGGAGGCGATCATCGGCCGGGGGCAGCGGCAGGCGGTCTTCCAGACCAACGTCCCCCCGGCCGTACTGACCCGGGCACTGGAGGGGCATCTGCTAGGGCTGCTGGACTGCGTGAACAGCGGGGTCTGGAGCGACGACGGCACGGGCACCGCGACCGCCGCCCTGATCGCGATGGGCGTGGCCGGCGACAGCGCCGCGGCATGCGTCCACGGGCTCATCCGGCCTGAGGGCGACGCCGCGTAGGCGCCATTCCCCAAGCACTACTCGAACAGGAGAACCATGTACCAGTCCCACCCCGACGAGGAGTACGTCGGCGAGCCCTACTACGGCGACGGCGCCGTGTACATAAGCCCCCCGACCCGAACCAGGCGGCGGCTGATCATCGCCGCCGCATCCGTGGCGGCATTGCTGATCGGCGCCGTCGCGGTCGACCGGATCGCCGCGGCGCGGGCGGAGAGCCGTACGGCCAAGGCCTTCCAGGACGGCATGGGAACCGCCGATCGCCCATCGGTGCACGTCAGTGGCTTTCCCGTGCTGACCCAGCTCGCCGAAGGCCGCCTCAACCACGTCGACCTCACCGCCCACGACATTCCCGCGAACGGCACGACCCGGCCCCTGCCGGTGACAAAACTGACGGTCGACATGGACGGACTGAAGACCTCGGGAAGCGCCGACGAGGCGCACGCCCGCAGCGTTCGGGCAACCGCCCACCTGTCCTACGCGGACGTGTCGAGCGCGCTCGGCGTGGAGGTGTCGCAGGGTGACGAGTCGGGTCGGATCAACGCCACGGCCAGTCTGCCGCTCGTCGGTGACGTGACCGTGAGCGCGGCCGTCTCCGCGGCGAGCGGCAACAGCATCTCCTTCACCGACGTCCGCGCCGAGCAGGGTGAACTGCTCGCTCCACTGAAGTCACTGATCGACAAGGCCCTGGACGAACCCATTCCGCTGCAGAACGTTCCTGAGGGGCTTCACCTGCGGTCGGTCACCACCACCGAGGACGGGATCGACGCCCGCTTCACCGGCCGATCGGTCACCTTCCGCCCAGACTCGTCGAGCTCCTAGCGGCAGGGCGGTCAGTCGAGGTCGGGCAGGGGGCGCCGGGCGACCTCGTGGGCGTCGTCCGGCGACAGGCCCAGCATGCGCAGGACCATCTCGGCGAGGTTCACCGCGGCCTCGTCGCCGTCCACCTCCGGGCGGGCAAAGCGCAGCTCCACCAGCGAAAGCAGGGTTCCGCCCAGCGCAGAGAGGGCGACCACCGGGTCGAGGGTGGTAAAGCGGCCGGAGGTGACGCCGACCTGGAGATCGCGCAGCGCCCGGCAGGCCAGGCCGTTGTCCGAGTGGATGTGGCCGAGGCCGCGACGGCGCAGGACCTGCATCAGTTCCGGATGGGAGTCGGCCATGCGGGCGCTGAGCCGGAAGCCGGCGGCGACGAGCTCCGCCGGGTCGTCGATCCCGGCCAGGCGCTCGTCGAAGGTCTGGCCGAACTCCTCCAGGGCGTCCACCACCGCCGTCTCGAACAGCTCCGCCTTGGAGTCGAAGTGGTTGTAGAAGGAGCCGAAACCCACGTCCGCACGTTCGGCGATCGCCTGGATGCTGGCGCTGGTGTCACCGCTCTCGGCGAGTATCTGCCGGGCCGCTCGCACCAGAGCCCCGCGGGTCTCGGCGCGACGCCGCTCGAACCGGTTGCTGGGCGGGGCTGACGTAGGCATGCGCAGAGTCTAACCGGCGGGACGATGGCGATCGCATTCCTGATGAATTCATCATTTTCTCTCGCGAACACCTTGACGACAGAACAGTCACAGTTGATGATTTCCTCATTACGGCGATGTTGCTCGGAGGGCACCATGTCTGAAATCCGCGTTAACGGGGCCGCCGTCAGCACGGCCCATCAAGACCTCCACAGCGCGCAGGGCGCCCTGCGCGGCGAACACCCCGGCCGCTCCCGGAACCCGGTGATCAAGGTGGCCGACCTGGCCTGGCTGGAGTTCCAGAAGCCAGACCTGGACCGCGCCGAGATCTTCGCCCGGGACTTCGGGTTCGGCATCGCCGCCCGCACCGAGCGAGAACTGTGGCTGCGCGGCACCTTCGCCGGCGCGCCCTGCATGGTGATCCGCAAGGGCCGCACCTCCCGCTTCATCGGCCCGGCGTTCCGGGCCGCCGAGCGAGCCGACCTCGACCGACTGGCCCGGGCCACGGGCAGGGACGTGCGGGACGCCGATGTTCCGGGCGGCGGCAAGGTCGTCGACCTGCTCGATCCATCGGGCTTCCCGGTACGGGTCGTGCACTGTGCCGAACAGCTGCCCGCGCTGCCGGAACAGCGACCGCTCCTCCTCAACTTCGGCGCGGATCACCGTCGTACGAACACCACGCAGCGCCCGCCGCGCGAGCCGTCCCGGATCCAGCGTCTGGGGCATGTGGTGCTGGAGACACGGGTGTTCGGCCGGGCCCTGGACTGGTACCTGGACACCCTCGGGATGATCGTGTCGGACTTCCTGTTCCTGGACGGGCAGCGCGGCCGAGGTCCGACGATGGCGTTCATCCGCTGCGACCTGGGCGGTATGCCGGCCGACCACCACACCCTGGCCATGCATCTGGGGCCGGGCACGGGGTACGTCCACTCCGCCTACCAGGTCACCGACCTGGACTCCATCGCCGCCGGTGGCGAATACCTCAAGGAACGCGGGTACAAGCGCAGTTGGGGCATCGGACGGCACATCCAGGGCAGTCAGCTCTTCGACTACTGGCGCGACCCCGACCATTTCATGCTGGAGCACTTCGCCGACGGCGACCTGTTCTCCTGCGACGTGGAACCCGGCTGGGCGCCCATGTCGACCAGCGGTCTGGCCCAGTGGGGCCCGCCCGCCACCCGTGACTTCCTGGGCGCGAGCCCCTCCCCGCAGCGCGTCCGCGATGTCATCGAGGCCCTGCGCGGCGACAACGAGATGGACCCCGCACGACTGTTCGGCCTTCTCAAGGCCGCCAGCTCCTGACCTCCCCGCACGCGAATCCCCCTCACAAAGGCACTGACATGAGCACCAATGTCCTGCGCACCGCTGACGGCTGGTGGGTCGTCCGTGGCAACCGAGCCGTCCCTGTCGCGACCAAAGCCGCGACCACCGCTGAGCTGCTGTCCGACCGCGCCGCGATCCACGAGGCCACCGCCTCCGACGAGCTGGGCACTCCGGTTGCCGACCTGGTCGCGATCTCGCCGGTGACCACGCCCTGCCGCGTCGTCGCCCAGATGGTCAACTACCGTAGCCATGCTCGCGATTCGGGATTCAAGGGCGACATCCCGCCCGCCTTCTTCCGCAAGGCGTCCGGTTCGGTCAGCGGCCCCGGCGAGGCCGTCGTCCGCCCCGCCCACGTGAAGTTCCTCGACTACGAGATCGAACTCGGACTCGTCATGGGTGCGTCCCTGGCCGTCGGCACCGTGGTGGAGGAGCAAGACCTGCCGTCGTACGTCGCCGGGCTGGTCATCACCAACGACATCAGCGCCCGCGAGGTGCAGCTGACCAAGACACAGTTCTACGAGAGCAAGTCCTACCCCACCTTCACACCCACCGGCCCCCACCTCACCCTGCTTGAGCCCGGGGACTTCGCCCATCTCCTCGACCTGCGGCTGAAGCTGAGCGTCAACGGGGAGCTGCGCCAGGACCGCACGCTGGCCGACATGATCGTCCGCCCGGCGCAGGCGCTGACCCTGCTGGCCCGTTTCCAGGCCCTGGACGCCGGCGACCTGCTGCTCACAGGCACTCCCGGCGGCACCGCCCTCAAGGCCCCGCCGAAGGCCGTCGAGAAGATCGGCGCGCTGCTGCCGCCCGCCGTGAAGTGGAAGGCGTTCTTCAAGAGCCAGGCCAAGAACCCGCACTACCTGAACTCGGGCGATGTGATCACGGCGACGATCGCGACCCCGGACGGCCGCATAGACCTCGGCGAGCAGCGCACGCGCGTCGCGGACGCGAACTAAACCCCGAGGTGAGCCGCACATGACCGTCGATGAAGCCGCACGTGTGCCCGTCGTGATCGTCGGGGCCGGGCCGGTGGGAGTGACCGCCGCGCTCCTCCTCGCCCGGCGCGGAGTCCGGAGCGTCGTCCTCGAACGCCACCAGGACGTCTACCCGCTCCCGCGCGCCGTCGCCAGTGACGACGAGATCCACCGGATCCTCCAGGCCGCGGGCGTCGGGGAAGAATTCACCGCGATCTCCCGTCCGGCAGGCGGGCTGCGGCTGCTGGACGCCCGGCACCGGGTGATGGCCGAGTTCCGGCGTTCCCCGCAGGGCCACCACGGCTACCCGCAGTCCAGCATGTTCGACCAGCCCGAACTGGAACGCGTGCTGCGCGAGGCGCTGGCCCGACGCCCGGAATGCGACCTGCGCGGCGTTGTGGAGGTCACCGCCGTCGGCCCGGACATGGCGGGCCCGGTCCGCGTGGCCTACCGCGACGGCGACGGCGGTGAGCACGAACTGTGGGCAGAGGCGGTTCTCGGCTGCGACGGCGCCAACAGCCTTACCCGCGAAGCCATCGGTGGTGTCTGGGAGGACCTGCGCTTCGAGGAGAAGTGGACCGTCATCGACGCTGAGACGACGGGTCCCGTCCGTTGCTGGGAGGGCGTCGACCAGGTCTGCGACCCGGACCGGCCGGGGACCTTCATGCGGGTGAACGAGACCCGCTACCGCTGGGAGTTCCGGCTCCGGGAAGGGCAGGAGACGGTCCGCGAACTAATCGCCCCGTGGTTGCCGCCCTCGTACGACGGGGACTTCGAGGTCGTCCGCGAGGCGCAGTACACCTTCCGGGCCCGCGTCGCCGACCGCTGGCGCAGCGGACGGGTCTTCCTGCTCGGTGACGCCGCCCACCTCACTCCGCCGTTCATCGGGCAGGGTCTGTGCTCGGGGCTGCGGGACGCCTACAACCTCACGTGGAAGCTCGCCCGGGTTCTCCAGCAGGGGGGCGACGAGCGGCTGCTCGCAACCTATGAGAGCGAACGCAGACCGCATGCCCGGCATGTGGTGCGGCTTGCAGTGGCCATGGGCTGGGCCATGACCGGCGGCCAGGACGGCGTCGCCACGATCCGCCGCAGGGCGTTGGCAGCGGCCTGCCGCATACCCGGCCTGACCAAGCTGGCCGGCCGCGGCCTCAGCCCGCCCCTGACCGCCGGGCCGCTGGTGCGGCGCGGAGGCCGCCGGGGCCTGGCGGGCACGTACTGTCCGCAACCCTGGGTGAGCGTCGGTGGACTGCGTACCCGGCTCGACGAGGTGCTCGGCGATTCCTTTGCCGTACTCACCGCCGCCCAACCCGGCCCCTCCCTGACGGCGCTCGCCCACGGCCTCGGCGTCCGCGCGATCCCCGTGACCGACCTCGGTGACGACGGCACGCTCGCCGCCTGGCTGCGCTCCGGACACGCAGACGCGGTCCTGCTGCGGCCCGACCGCGTCGTGCTGGATGTCGTCCCGCTCGGCGGGCGCGACTTCACCGCGACCACGGCCTGGGCGTCGCTGCTGCACACCACCCGAAGCCCTGATCCTTCCGAATGGCCTTCCCCGAAAAGCCTGTTGAGGAGCACGACGCGATGAGCACGCCCTTCTTCACACTCGATCCGAAGACGGCGGCAGCCAGTCGCATCGCAGAGTTCGCCCGGCGTCAGGACATCGACGCCGAGGACTACGCCGCCCTGCACCGGTGGTCGGTGACCGATCTGGAGGCCTTCTGGGGGGCGGTGTGGGAGTACTTCGGCATCGAATCTGATACCCCCTACGAACAGGTCCTGGGCGAGGAGCGGATGCCCGGCGCCCGCTGGTTCCCCGGCGCCACCCTCAACTACGCCCACCACGCCCTGCGCAACATCCGGGACGACGCCACGGCGATCGTCGCCCTCGACGAGACCGGTTCGGGGTACGAGGTGACCGGCAGCCGGCTGCGCGAACTGGTCGCCTCCGTCGCCGCCACGCTGCGCGACCTCGGCGTCGGCAAGGGCGACCGGGTCGTCGGCTACCTGCCCAACACCCCGCACGCAATCGTCGCGTTTCTCGCCGCGGCGAGCCTGGGCGCCGTATGGTCGGTGTGCGGGCAGGACTACGCCCCCAAGGCCGCCGCCGACCGGTTCGCCCAGCTCGAACCCACGGTCCTGATCGCGGCCGACGGCTATCTCTTCAACGGCACCACCCACGACCGACGCGACGCCGTCCTCGAACTGGCCGGCGCGCTGCCGGCGTTGAAGGCGACCGTGCTGGTCGATCACGTGGGCCTGCCGTGGCCGTCGCAGGCGTACCCGTCGCTTGTCGTCCCCTGGGAGGACGCCTCGACCCGTACCGAGGAACTCGCCTGTGTACCGCTACCCTTCGACCATCCGCTGTGGGTCGTCTTCTCTTCCGGCACCACAGGGCTGCCCAAGGGCATCGTCCACGGCCACGGCGGTGTGGTGGTGGAGCACCTCAAGACCCTGGGTCTGCACTCGGACCTTGGGCCCGGTGACCGTCTGCTCTGGTACACCACCACCCACTGGATGATGTGGAACCTGGTCGTCTCCACCCTCCTGACCGGCGCGACGACCTGTACGTACGACGGCAGCCCGGCGCCCTTCGCCAAGCTCGACGTCCTGTGGGAACTGGCCGCCAGGCACCAGGTCACCGTCTTCGGCACCAGCCCCCAATACCTGCTGGGCATGGCCAAGTTCGGCATCGACCCCTCGGCGCACGACCTGTCGTCGATCCGCGTGGTCGGCTGCACCGGCTCCGCACTGCCGGCCTCCGCCTACCCCTGGGTCCGCGAGCACGTCGGCGAACATGCCCTGCTGGCCTCCATCAGCGGCGGCACCGACATCGTCTCCGGCTTCGCGGGCAGCGCACCCAACACCCCGGTCTGGGCCGGCGAGTTGTCCGCACCGCACCTGGGCGTGGCGCTGGCCGCGTACGACGCCGAGGGCCTGCCTGTCACCGACCAGGTCGGCGAGCTGGTCGTCACCCGCCCGATGCCCTCCATGCCGCTGTACTTCTGGAACGACCCCCAGGGCACCCGCTACCGGGACGCCTACTTCTCCTCGTACCCAGGGATCTGGAGGCACGGGGACTGGATCACGGTTACGGCTCACGGCTCGGTCATCGTCCACGGCCGCTCCGACAGCACGCTGAACCGCAATGGCGTCCGCCTGGGCAGCGCCGACATCCATGACATCGTCGAACGCCTCCCCGAGATCGCCGAGGCCCTGGTCATCGGCGCGGAGGAGCCCGACGGCGGCTACTGGATGCCGCTGTTCGTGTTCCCCGCACCGGGCGTAGAAGTGGACGATGCCCTGCGCGAGAAGATCCGCGACGCCGTCCGCACGGGCGCCTCACCGCGCCACGTCCCGGACGAGGTCCTCGAAGTGCCGGGCATCCCGCACACGCGCACCGGCAAGAAGCTGGAGGTCCCGGTCAAACGCCTGCTCCAGGGCGCCCCGGTCGAGCAGGTCGTCAACCCCGGCACCGTCGACAACCCCGACCTCATCGACCACTTTGCCCGGCTCGGCGCCGAACGCCGGAACCGGTCGGCATGACGGCCGCACAGATCGCGCTCGCCGTCACCCTGCCTGTCGTTTTCCTGCCCCTGGGCCTGGCGAAGACCGCCGCGCTGCCGTTCATGCGCCAAGCGGCGGCTCACCTCGGCATGTCACCTGACCGATATCGCGTCATCGGCGCCCGGGAGGTCGCCGGGGTCATCGGGCTGCTCCTCGGACTGGTTGCGGGTCCGCTTGGGGTGGCGGCCGCGATCGGGCTGCCGCTGCTGATGGCCGCGGCGGCGGGGGCCCGCCTGCGGCACGGCGACCCGCCGATGCGCGCGCTGCCCGCCGTCGTACTGGCCCACACTGGCATATGCCGGGGCGATGGCCTGCGTGGGCTGACGTCGTCCGAAGGGTCACCGATGACCAGGTCGCGCCGAGCGGCGTACCGTCGACAGTGTGGACGCCACGGCCGACGGCCTCATGGCCCGTGTTGCGCGTGAACTCGCACCGAGAGCGGACGAGCTGATCGCGGAGGTGGCGCGATGCCTGCGCCGTGAGGTTCCAGAACTCTGGGCTGCCCCGGATCTCGCCCGGATGACCTCTGAGAACATCGCGGAGCACGTTGTCGGCGTGCTGACCGGACTGGAACTCGGCATCGAGCCGAGCGACATCGAACTACCGCCGGCCGACGTGGAACGCGCACGTCAGCTGGCCCGTCACGGTGCGCCTGTCACCGCGATGCTGCGGGCGCACCGGCTCGGCCAGGGCGTGGTCCTCGGCAGACTCCTCGCGGAAATACCGCGACGGACCGACGACATCGAGCTGATCGGCGCGACGTCACGCCGAATGATCGAGATGGCCACCGGATACGTCGACCGCGCCTCCGAGCAGGGCGTCCTGGCTTTCCAGGAGGAACGCGAGCGCCGACTGCAGTGGCGGCTGTCCGTGGTCAACCAGGCCGGTCTGAGCATCGGAACCACGTTGGACATCGCTCGCACCACTCAGGAGCTGGCCGTCCTCGCCATCGGCAGCATCGCCGACTCCGTAACCGTCGACCTGCTGGACTCCGTAGTCCACGAGCACGACACGGTCGCAGCGGGCCCGCCCGTACTGCGCAGGATGGCCCAGGGGACGGTGGTGGAAGGTGCCTCTGACCCTGTAATCGAGGTGCAGGAACTCCACACCTGCCCCGTGGGGTCCCCCTCGGAGCGTGCCCTGGCCACCGGGCTGCCCTCCCGGTACGAGGACGGAGACCGGTCGGTGCTGGTGGTGCCGCTGAGCGCGCGGGGCACCACCCTCGGCGTCGCCCAGTTCTCCCGTCACCGGACTCCCGGCCTCCCTGAACTCTTTGACGACGAGGATCTCCTCCTCGCCCAGGAAATCTCGGCCAAGGCTGCGGTGGCCGTCGACAACGCACGTCGTTACACACACGCCCGCGCTACCGCGCTCACCCTGCAGCGCAGCCTGCTCCCTCGGCGTACGGCGGAGCAGTCGGCCGTCGAGGTCGCCTGCCGCTACCTGCCCGCCGGCACCCGGGTCGGCGTTGGCGGCGACTGGTACGACGTGATCCCACTGTCAGGTGCCCGGGTCGCCCTGGTGGTCGGCGACGTGGTCGGCCACGGCATCCACGCCGCCGCCACGATGGGACGTCTGCGTACCGCGGTCCGCACTCTCGCGGACATCGATCTGCCGCCCGACGAGTTGCTGACACACCTGGACGACGTCGTCATCCGCCTGTCCACCGAAGCTTCGGCGGACCCGGACACGGAGGAGACGGCCGGGGACATCGGCGCCACATGCCTGTACGCCGTGTACGACCCCGTGGGCGGCCGGTGCTCCCTGGCACGGGCGGGCCACGTGCTCCCCGCTGTAGTGAGCCGCGACGGCGCCGTCGACCTCCTCGATCTGCCGCCCGGCCCACCACTGGGTCTGGGGCGGCCTGCCCTTCGAGGCGGCCGAGGTCGACCTGCCCGAAGGCAGCCTGCTCGCCCTGTACACCGATGGCCTGATCCAGGCCCGCGATCAGGACGTAGAGGCAGGTCTCACCCTCCTGCGTCACGCTCTCGCACAACCCGCCGCCTCGCTGGAGGCAGCCTGCGACACCGTGCTCCAAACCCTGCTGGCTCCACCGCGCGACCGGCCCCATGACGACGTAGCCCTGTTGCTCGCCCGCACCCGCACCCTCGGAGACAGCCAGGTCGCCGCGTGGGACGTGGACGCCGACCCGGCAGCCGTTTCCGGAGCACGTTCGAGCGCCGCGCGACAGCTGACCGAGTGGGGACTGGAGGAATTCGACTTCACCGCCGAACTCGTGATCAGTGAACTCGTCACCAACGCCGTCCGCTACGGTCGGCCGCCCATCCGGTTGCGGCTCATCCACCACCGGGGACTCCTGTGCGAGGTGTCCGACGCCGGCAGCACCACTCCCCATCTGCGCCGGGCCCGCACCTTCGACGAGGGCGGGCGCGGCCTCCTGCTCGTCGCCCAGCTCGCCGAACACTGGGGGACCCGCCACGCCAGGCAGGGCAAGACGGTCTGGGCTGAGTTGAGCGGGAGCGGAAATGGACATGCCGGGTTTCCGGACCCGACTTCCCTTCTTCAGTCCGCTATGGGATGAACACACTTGGATTTCATATCTACCCACCCATGTGCAATTATTGGAACGCTTCAGCGCGCCGCCCCTCCCATCCCTGACGGCGAGCCGAGCCGGCCAGGCGCGGGCAGTCCCCTGTGAGGGTGGGGGCTGCCTTCCCCTGGCTCCCCGCGGGCCGCCATCGCACACGGCCTCTTCACCCTCCGAGGCCGGGGCGGCCCGCATCGACGTCCGGGGCCTGCGTGACGGCTGGGCTCGCCAGGCCCCGGACGTGTTGCCCTTGCTCACGGCGGCGTCAGTCGCGTTGGGGGCAGTGGCATACGTCTCGCTCGCTTGCGCCGCCGACTTGAGCAGAGCACGTCCTTCGATGTCCACGTTCGGAAGACGATCTGCGCTCCGATTCCGCCGGCCGCGGGATACATCTGGCCGGGCGCATCCAGGGCCCGCTGGGACTCAGAACCAGGGATCGTGAACGTATCGTCGGTGTCCTCACCGACGACGCCGAGACCTACCAGGACCACGGGGGTTATCGCGGTCCAGAGGGCAGGGACCCCAGACGGTAGAGCCCCATCGCACACCCTGTCAGATGCCACACAGAGGGTGATGCCAAGCGTTGGAGCGATCCGGGCAGTGATGCCACCATCGGCCCCGCCAGCCTGCCGCCTTCCTCACCGACACGATCGGCCCCTTCAGCGGGGTCACCACCATCGACACCACCCCGCTGCCGGCAGCCGTCAAACGCGGGGCTGATCCGCCACTGACGACAGCGGCGGCCGGTACTGAGTCAGCGCCCGCCCGCCGTTATTGCGCGTCGGCGCCGCTCCGTTCACCGTCCATGCGGAAATGAACCAAGCGGCATTGTCCAAAGGCCCCTTCCGCTTCGGGGCCGTTTCCTCTTCAGGCCGTTTCCTTGCCCCTCCAACCTCCGCACCAGTCGCACCAGCACCCACACTCCCCGCAGCGGCCCGACACAGGACCGGCCGCGTCTTGGAGGTCGGGTGGCTCATACCGCGCAGCCGACCAAGGGACAACGCATCGGCCCGCAAGCACCGTCGGCCTAGTCCCGCCTTCGCCCTCCCGGCCCCTGCACGGCCCCTGGAACTTGACATCGAACCTCATGGCAGCGAGCCGGGCAATGAACGGCAATCTCGAACAGCTACTCCGCCGCAGGTCAGACGGGTTGCAACTGCCCCGAGCACTGCCGGACTCCAAACCCATGAGCAGCGGATTCAGTCCGTTCAGCCGAAGTCGACGATCCGGCAGGACGAATTGAACGTTTCCGCAGATCGGACGGGGGACGCAGCCGGACCACGCCCTCACTGCGCCACCCGAAACCTAACCGAGCCCCTCGTGGGCCGAGTCACCATCTGACAGCAGCCCCGTTTCCGCACGCGAGAGCTGGCGTCTCATGGGTGTCACCGGGAGACGGACAGCCGGTCGACGGCCGACTCAGACCTTCCATGTCTCGCAAAGCGGGAGTGTCAAGCCCGACACAACCATCGTCGGAAAACGCTCAGCGAGGCCGCCGGCTAAGCGCAGCGCTGACCTCACCCGCCCAGACGAGCACCCAGCCTGAACAGGCAGTTGCTTTAGCTCCTTCCGTGAGACGGAAGAGGGATTGCGCCCCGGTGGTGCCCTTCCGGACGATGGCGCCATCACCCCACGACGGGAGCCGCAGCCATGCCGCACATCACCGCCTTCGCCAGGAACCAGTGGTACAGCTAGCGCATCTTTCTGACCTGCGCTTGTGTGGAGGCGATGAGGCTGTGACCTGCTAGGACGGGTTGCAGAGGCGATCGGAGGCAGTCAGAGGAAACCGCTCTGATTCGACCCCGGTTCGACCCGGGTCGCTCAGAGGCAGTCAGAGGCATCGGCCTCCCCAACTGCCCTTTGAGCGACCGGCGTTGACCGGTTCGGATCCAGGGTGGCGACTCTGACAGGCCTCTCGGTCGTCTCCGGTCGAGCCGCGATGGGGACGCCTGCCTCCGACCGGTGCCAGAGCGCACGAAAGCCCCCAGGACGGCCATCCTGGAGGCTTCGCTGGCACCGATTGGAGGTCGGTTCCGGACACCACCTGCGGTTCTAGCGGGCCTCGGTGGCGTCCATGTCCTTGGGACGACCCCAGAATGCCACACCCCACCGCCCACCCGCACTACTCCCCGTCGGCTCCACGTCCGGATTTCTCCCCACCAGAGGCAGCCACAGGCCACCACACCACGCTGCAGGGACTCGCCTCCCTCCCCAGGGCCGCCGCCGACCTGGTCCTGCTCGGCGACCTCACCGGCCGCTACGCCACCGGCAGTTACAGCCGACTGGCCGCCGACGGGCGGACCGTGACCCTCCGCGCAGACCGCCAGGGTGCGGCCGAGCACGGTCACCGGATCACCGCGGCCATCGCCTGCCACGTCGCCCGCGCCGGCGGCAGCCTCGACCAGCTAATACGGCTGCTGCTGCACCCCGAGCACGAGGGCGGACGGCACACCCGCGGCATTGCGCTGCGCTCCGGGCAGTCACGCGCCCTGGACTACATCCGTCGGGTGTGGGCCAGCGCCTCGGCCACCGTCAGCATGACCTTGGCGCTGGGCTCGCGGCACGACGCGTTCGAGGTTCTCGCCGCGCTGCGGGACCGCATCGAGACCACGCCCTGGCGCGGGGAGCGGGGCCGGACCGCGCTACGCGTACTGCGAGCACACCTGAACTTCGCCGAGACCGCGGGCGGCCCTTTGCATCACGCCAGCGAGCGGCAGACCGCCCAAGAGGCAGGCATCTCCCGGACGACCCTGCGAGTGGTCTACGAGAGCGTCCTGAAGCCATGCGGCTGGCTGCGCCGCTTGCGGGTGGGCCATGGCCGGGAAGGCTCGACCTGGTACCTCGACCAAGGCAGCGTCCCCAGCCACCGAGCCCCTGCTCTGCCGTCTCGTTTGTGGACCACTCAGTTCCCCCCCGACCTGGCACTTGAGGAGTGGACCACCCCTGAGACGGCCACGACGGCCGACATCGACTCAACCGTCCTCAGCCGTCTGATGGGCCACGACGCCTTCGCCCACCACGGCCTCGGCAGCACCGCCCTCATGATCATCAGCGCTCTGCACGCACGTCAGGACCAGACGGTCGGCGAACTCGTCGGAACCTCCTCGGTCTCCCGCGCCACCGCCTACCGCACCCTGCAACGCCTCGCCGCCCACGGCCTCGTGCACCACACCGGGGAAACCTGGGCCCTGACGCCTCGTGCCCTGGAGGGCTTCGGCATCCGAATCCCAGACGGCGACACCGACGACGCCGCGACTCCGGCACAGGGCTGGGACGAGGTCGCCGAGCGGTACGGCACCAGAGGCGTCGCCGCTCGCCGCAAGGCGCTGCACGCGGCCGAACGAGTCGTCTACCAGGAGATGTTGGAGCGCCTCTCCGAGCATCGCAACCGGGCCGCGGTGATCGTCCACGACGGTCACAGGGTCCTGGTTCCCACGGTGCGGCCGGACGAGGTCCCGGCTGCCTGGCAAACCGCCGGCGGATGCGTCCTCGATCCGGCGACCGGCCGGGCGGCTGACGCCTGGCGGGTGGCGACGGACGGCCGGCTGATCCTCATCACCCCCGCCGACCAGCGCAGCTACGACGAGCTGGCCGCAGCCCACACGCAAGCCCTCAGCGAATGGGAGTCCACCGCATGAACCCTCCTCCCCCACCGACCGAGCCCGGCGCCGAACCGCCCAGCCCCCAGGACCTGCGTGAGCAATACGAGGCCGGGGCCACGGTCCAGGAACTGGTGGACGCCAGCGGCCTGCCCTACGGCACGCTGCTCAACCGGCTGCACGACGCCGGAACAGTGATGCGAACGTCGTGGCAGACCCGGAGACTGCGCGAGGATCCGCAAGCCCGCGCCCGTCTGGCAGCCCGGCTGCGTGTCCTTTACGAGAAGCACGGCGCGACCCTCGACGAACTGGCGCGCAAAGCGGGCAAGTCGAAGCCCGCCACACGACGCCTCCTCGTCGAGGCCGGTGCAGAGGTACGGACCACGCGGCAAACACGCGCGATCCGCTCCGCGCCCTCGAAGGCGAAGCGGCAGAAGCTCGCGCTCTGGCTGCGGAAGCAATACGAGGCCGACGTGTCGGTCCCGGACCTGGCGAAGATGTGCAACTTCTCCGTCGCCACGGTCTACCGGCTCCTGCGCGAGGCCAGCACTCCGATGCGGCCCCAGCACCGGCACGGCCCCGGCTCCGCCCGTCGGCCGGGGAGACAGCCATGAGGCCCCTCCACAGGACCGCGATCACGGTCAGACCGTTCATCCGCCCCGCGTGCGGGTGCCGGTCTAGACACGGGTTCCTGGCGCGGGCGCCTCCGATGTGGACCCGAAGCCCAGTCCGTCCCGGATGGTCGGCGTCTGCCGCAGCACCACCATCAGCACCCACCCCCTTCCGTTCTACTCTGGAGATCAAGCACACGTGAACGAGAACACCCGTCACAAGTCGCTCACCGTGGCCACGGCCAGGCCTTGGGAGTCGTTCGTCTTCGTCGTCGGCATGCTCAAGGGCGGCACCGGCAAGACCACCACCGCCTGGTTCATCGCCCTCTACTACGCCGTCGTCCTCGGCATCCCCACCCTGCTGCTCGACGCGGACGCCAGCAGCCAGTCCGCCTACGACTGGTTCAAGGTCGCCCAGGCCGACGGCTTCGAGATCCCCGCCAACCTGACCGTCGAGCGCTACCCGTTCGATGACATCGCCGAATACATCCGCACCAAGCGGGTCGAATTCGGCGCGATCATCGTCGACGCCGGCGGCGGCAGCGCCAAGATCTTCCACGACGCTGTCACCGAAGCCGACCGCCTCCTCGTGCCGGTCGCCCCGACAAAGATCGAGCGCCGCAAGCTCGTCGCCACCTTCGAGGAGGCCGAGCGCGCCGCCGCCCGCAACGAGCGGGGCGTCACCGCCCATGTCGTCCTGGTCAAGGCCGACGACCGCACCGTCCTGCCTCGCACCGCCAAGGACAAGCTCCTCGACCCGCCCAAGGGCGAGGGCATCGGCCCCGACCGCGATGAGCCGTTCCCTCTCGCCGACACCGTCATCCACGCCTGGGTCCACTACATGGAGGCCTTCGGCGAGATCCCCACCGAGCTCAGCGAGTACGCCGACCTCGTCAAGGAGCTGACCGCAGCATGAGCGAGAAGCAGAAGCCCCCGGCCCGCCCCCGCGGACGCGCTCTCGGTGGCACAGCCAAGGCGAACGCGGCAACGTCCGCGCCTCCGCCCACCGCCGAACTCACCCCCGAGCAGTACCAAGCTGAACAGGCTGCCACCAGGGCTTCGGCCCAGACGCCCGAAGCCGCGCCCGACGCAGCAGCCCCGCCGAAGACCGTCCGGGAACACGATGCGTCTCCTGGCGCCGCGGACTCGGCAGCGGCGAACCCTCCGAGCAACGCGGCACCGACACTGGCGGCGGCGAAGTCGGAGGCGGAGGCGATCGAGAGCTCGTCGCCTCAGCCGGTCGACGCCCATGCCGCACCGGAACCGGCACCCAGTGCCCACGTGGTGACGCCCGCTGCTGAGCCTGGTGCGGTCAGCGGGCACTCCGCAGTGCAGGAGGCCGTCACCGCGAGCTCCGACAACCCGAGTGCGGTGCCGGCCGCGGAGATAGCGGTCCGCACGGCGGCGCCTGTCGTCAGCGGTGCGGCCTTCCCTGTCCAGTTCCCTGAGCAGGTGCCCGCTCACGACCATCGAGTGCCATCGAACGAAGCGACCAGTGAGAGCGCGCCCTGGACGCAGGGCCCCGGCCGCCCGGGAGACATCCCCGACGTCGCAGTCCTTCTCAACCAGCGCGTCATCGCACGGGAGAGTCTCGACTCGTCCGTGCCAGCCGCGCTGAAGCTGAAGCGGCGGGTGAAGCGCTTCGCGCTGGACAACGAACTCGACCACTTGCCGCTCGGTGACATCGTCGCCGTGGCGATGGACGAGTGGCTCAGCACACGCGGGTTCTGAGGCTTGCGGCATCAGGGGGCCGCGGATGCTGGTTGGTCCGCGGTCCCCCCTGCCTTCCGTCTATCCCACTAGCCCTCTAGGCCGGTAGGCGGCTCGCTAGCCGCCTACCGGCCGCTACCGGAGCAGCTCATGTCTGATCTTTCCCATGTTGCGGGGCAACTTCGTCGGTTGGCCGCCGCGCTCGAAGCGCAGTCCAGTCCGTCCGGCGATCCATTCGCTCCGCATCCGGCCACGCTGGAGGTCATCAGAAGTCGCCAGGCGAAGCGCGGGCAGCTCAACTACGCCGTCCCGGAGGCCCTGGATCTGCAGCGCCGAATCCGGCGGTACAACGCTGACCATGGCGTGCAGCACGGTGACATCGTCGCGGTGGCGCTGGATTCCTTTCTGCGCGCGAAGGGTTACCCGCCTGACCTTGCCTCGCCCGTGCAGACTCAGCAGGGCTGATCAGTTGTCACAGTAGCCGGGTACCGGTGGCGGACCGTTGGCACTCGAGGTGTCTGATCTTGTGCAGAGGAACTGATGGTGCCGCTCCTGCTTCGATGCTGGTCAGGTTTGACCGGTATCTGTTGACGGAGCAGGGGTTGTCGGTGGCCGCGTATACGCTTCCGCGGTGATCATTGACCGCACTGCCCGTGTCGTTCCTCCCCGGTACCCCGATCGTTTCACGAGGCAGGTGATCGGTGACTCGTTGGGCAAGGCCGACGAGTCTGATCTCCTTGCCTCATTCCTGTGGGTGGAGGAGTTAAAGCTTGGCAGCGAAGGCTGCGAAGCGTTAACAGCGCACAGGGACGACCTGACCAAGTGGCTTGAGAACGCCTGCGGGTACAGGCGGGCTCCACGGTTCCGGGGCCGTGAGTGGGCATGTACACGGGTCGAGCTGGATGAGCTTCTCGATGCGCTCGCCAGTGGGCTGAGCGGCGAGATCGCGTTCATGGAAAGCGCCTTGAAGACGGCGACCGAAGCGTTCGAGGAACTACGCTCCCTGCCCAGTAGGGCTCTTGGGGATCTGTACGCGCCGGTTCGGACCGATTCGCCACTCAACGTGATCCTCGATCAGTGGTATGCCGCGGAAGACAGCGTCGAGCGATGCGTTGCACTGCACAGCTTGGCCGCCGAAGGACTCAAGCGCCTTGAGGAGACCGACGAGCGCAGAAGCAGGTTCGCTCGCACCGAGCAGAGCTACACCCTGGGGCAGATCCAGAATTTCGACGGCACGGACTTTGAAGCGCTCGTTGCCTGGCTCGCTTACAGGGACGAGATGAAGGTCCAGAGGGCGCGGGGTGGCAAGAACGACCGTGGTGCTGACGTCATCGCCGAGACTCCGGACGGACGAAGAGTGGTCGCTCAGTGCAAACACTCCAGCAAGGGTTCCAAGCACACGGTGACGAGCACGAACGTGCAGACCTTCAATGGCACAGCGCGCCCGGAGCATCAGGCAGACATCCCAGTCATGGTCACGAATGGCACCTTCTCAGAGCCGGCTCGCGAGTTTGCCAGGGACCACGCCATTCATCTGATCGGTTCGCAGGAGCTGGAGCGCTGGGCCACGTGGGGGGACTCTCTGTACGAGGTGGTGGGTGTGCCTGTTCCGTCTCCAGCGTCGCCTTCCGACTGACTCGTCCCCCTTCAGTCAACGTAGGACGAGTGCCATCGCTTACGTCCGTCCGGGCAGCCGCTCCGGTAGCAGCAGATATCAGGCTTCATCAGTTGGTTGCGTTGCCAACGCCTGCAGCGATGTCTTCCTACCGGACGTGTAGCCCGGTGGATGGCAGTCTCGACACCGAGCCTTTGCGTGCTCGGCCTTTGGGCGCACCGTCGGCCGTGCAGGCTTCGACGAGCGCAGCGGCCTACGGGTAGAGGCCGCGGCTGCGGGCTCTGGGTATCTCTTGTCATCCTGCGCTGGCGAGTTGGGGGAAGGCTTCGGAGCGGGCGGGTCACTGGGGACCATCCCCGCGTGCGCAGGGAGCAGTTCTCCTCGACCTTGGCGGTCAGCTCGACCTTGGGACCATCCCCGCGTGCGCGGGGAGCAGGCCGTCCTTCATGGTGTGCAGCACGTAGTGCCGGGGACCATCCCCGCGGGCGCGGGGAGCAGCCCCCGTTCAGCCGGAGCGCGATCCGCATCGCGGGACCATCCCCGCGTGCGCGGGGAGCAGATCACCTGGGGCGGTGCCAACACCATCAGGGCGGGACCATCCCCGCGTGCGCGGGGAGCAGCTGATCACGGTGGCGGCGTACACGTCGGGCTTGGGACCATCCCCGCGTGCGCGGGGAGCAGTTCTACGAAAAGGTCGGGATCGGTCTCATGCCGGGACCATCCCCGCGTGCGCGGGGAGCAGCAGGGCGTGCGCCACGAGCAGCAGGTGGCTGAGGGACCATCCCCGCGTGCGCGGGGAGCAGCCGTCCGAGCCCTGCTGTGCGGTCGCCCCGCAGGGACCATCCCCGCGTGCGCGGGGAGCAGATCTTGGCCGCGCCGTTCACCGCGCCCGTCACGGGACCATCCCCGCGTGCGCGGGGAGCAGGGCGTTGTCGAGGTTCGTCATGCCGCGACCTCGGGACCATCCCCGCGTGCGCGGGGAGCAGAGTTGGCGCAGCGACGGCGATCCGGTCAATTCGGGACCATCCCCGCGTGCGCGGGGAGCAGGCTACGTGACCTGGGACTTTGCTGGGCGGTGGACGGGTTTTTCAACACTTCCACGGAATCCGGCATAGTGCCCAAACCTCTCAGTTCGATCGACCGGATTGAGTTGACAGCGCAGTCTAGACACTTATGGATCACGGCTGGGGGACTTGAGGTTGATCGAGCCGGTTTCCCTGGAAAAGCGGCCCGACTATGGGTTTTGCGTGTAGTCATCTGGCATGGCACGTGAGGGGGAGAGCAGATCGGGCTGCGCGTTCGGTTGAGCGGCCCAG
>NZ_JAKQYH010000050.1:0-106509 GCF_022343545.1 Streptomyces arenae | reverse complement strand
GCTCGATGCCCTCGCGGGCGATGTACTGCCAGACGTCCAGCTCGGTCCAGTTGGACAGCGGGAAGACGCGGACGTGTTCGCCGGGGGCGTGCCGGCCGTTGTAGAGGTTCCACAGCTCGGGGCGCTGGCGGCGCGGGTCCCACTGGGAGAACTCGTCGCGCAGTGAGAACACCCGTTCCTTGGCGCGGGCCTTCTCCTCGTCGCGGCGGCCGCCGCCGAACACGGCGTCGAAGCGCTCGCTCTGGATCTTCTCGGTGAGCGGCAGTGTCTGGAGGGGGTTGCGGGTGCCGTCGGGGCGCTCGCGCAGCACTCCCCGGTCGATGTAGTCCTGCACGGAGGCCACGTGCAGCCGCAGCCCGTGCCGCTCGACGGTGCGGTCGCGGTACTCCAGGACCTCGGGGAAGTTGTGCCCGGTGTCCACGTGCAGCAGGGAGAAGGGGACCGCCGCCGGCGCGAACGCCTTCAGCGCCAGGTGCAGCATCAGGATCGAGTCCTTGCCGCCGGAGAACAGGATCACCGGCCGCTCGAACTCGCCCGCCACCTCACGGAAGATGTGGACCGCCTCGGACTCCAGCGCGTCCAGATGGGAGAGGGCGTACGGGGTGTCCGTGCCCTCCCCGTGGGTCGCCACGGTCGTCGTCATGCCAGTCCCCTCTCGCTGAGCAGCGCGTGCACGGACGCCGCGGACTCCCGCACGGTCTGGTGCTGCGACTCGATCCGCAGATCGGGCGTCTCGGGCTGCTCGTACGGGTCGTCGACACCGGTCAGCCCGGTCAGCTCACCGGCTGCCTGCTTGGCGTACAGCCCCTTCACGTCCCGCTCGCTGCACACCTCGACCGGGGTCGCCACATGCACCTCGACGTACGCGGTGCCGTTCTCCGCGTGCCGCTTGCGCACCGCGTCCCGGCTGTCCGCGTAGGGGGCGATCACCGGGACCAGGGCCTTGACGCCGTTGCGGGCCAGGAGTTCGGCGACGAAGCCGATGCGCTGCACGTTGGTGTGCCGGTCCTCGCGGGTGAAACCGAGGCCCGCCGAGATGAACTCGCGGATCTCGTCGCCGTCGAGCACCTCGACGAGGTGGCCCTCCGCGCGCAGCCGGCCCGCCAGCTCGTACGCGATGGTGGTCTTGCCGGCGCTCGGCAGACCCGTGAGCCAGACGGTGGCTCCGGTCGTCACGTGCAACTCCTCCGTGTTCGCCTCAAGGGCATTCGCGGTCATCCGTGCAGTCCGCACTCGGTCTTGGCCCGGCCCGCCCAGCGGCCGGCGCGCGCGTCCTCGCCCTCCAGCACCCGGCGGGTGCAGGGGGCGCAGCCGACGGAGGCGTAGCCGTCCATCAGCAGGGGGTTGGTCAGCACGCCGTGCTCGGCGACGTAGGCGTCCACGTCGTCCTGGGTCCAGCGGGCGATCGGCGAGATCTTGACCTTCTGCCGCTTCTCGTCCCAGCCGACGACCGGTGTGTTCGCCCGGGTGGGGGACTCGTCGCGGCGCAGCCCGGTCGCCCAGGCCGCGTACTTCGTCAGGCCCTGCTCCAGCGGCTGGACCTTGCGGAGTTTGCAGCACAGGTCGGGGTCGCGGTCGTGCAGCTTCGGACCGTACTCCGCGTCCTGCTCGGCGACCGTCTGACGGGGGGTGAGCGTGATGACGTTGACGTCCATCACGGCCTCCACCGCGTCCCGGGTGCCGATGGTCTCCGGGAAGTGGTAGCCGGTGTCGAGGAAGACGACGTCCACACCCTTCTGGACGCGCGACGCCAGATGGGCCACCACCGCGTCCTCCATGGAGGAGGTCACGCAGAAGCCCTTGCCGAAGGTGTCCACCGCCCACTGGAGGATCTCCAGGGCGGAGGCGTCTTCCAGATCGCGCCCGGCCTGCTCGGCCAGCGCCTTCAACTCGTCGGTCGTGCGGTCTTCCTGAGCCGTGGTCATATCTGTTCCCCTCCAGCTTCGGAGTGCTTCAGCCCCCGGGCGAGCAGCCCGAGGAACTTCAGCTGGAATGCACGGTTGCAGGCCGCGCATTCCCAGGCACCGTGGCTGCCTTGCAGGGCTTCACTCGGACGCAGGTCCTCGTCGCCGCAGTAGGGGCAGTAGAACGGGGCGGCCCGCTCGCTCACGACAGGGCCTCCTCACTGGCGCGGGACGCCCAGGCGGCGAACCGCTCGCCGTCCGCGCGCTCCGCCTGGAAACGCCTGAGCACCCGCTCGACGTAGTCCGGCAGTTCCTCCGAGGTCACCTTGAGACCGCGGACCTTGCGGCCGAAACCGGCCTCCAGGCCCAGCGCGCCGCCCAGGTGCACCTGGTAGCCCTCGACCTGCTCGCCCTGGTCGTTGAGGACCAGCTGGCCCTTGAGACCGATGTCCGCCACCTGGATACGGGCGCAGGCGTTCGGGCAGCCGTTCAGGTTGATGGTGAGCGGCTCCTCGAAGTCCGGCAGGCGGCGCTCCAGCTCGTCGATGAGGGCGCTGCCGCGCTGCTTGGTCTCGACGATGGCGAGCTTGCAGTACTCGATGCCGGTGCAGGCCATGGTGCCGCGCCGGAACGAGGACGGCTTGGCGGTCAGGTCCAGCGCCTCCAGCGCCTCGACCAGCGACTCGACCTGGTCCTCGGTGACATCGAGGACGATCATCTTCTGTTCGACGGTGGTGCGCACCCGGCCCGAGCCGTGCGCCTCGGCGAGATCCGCGATCTTCGCCAGGGTGGTGCCGTCCACCCGGCCGACGCGCGGGGCGAACCCGACGTAGAAGTTGCCGTCCTGCTGCCGGTGCACACCGACGTGGTCGCGCCAGCGGGACACGGGCTCGGCGGGCGCGGGGCCGTCGACGAGCGCGCGCTTGAGGTACTCGTCCTGGAGCACCTGGCGGAACTTCTCCGGGCCCCAGTCGGCGACCAGGAACTTCAGGCGGGCGCGGGTGCGCAGCCGCCGGTAGCCGTAGTCCCGGAAGATGCCCACCACGCCGGCCCAGACGTCCGGGACCTCGTCCAGCGGCACCCAGGCGCCGAGCCGGACGCCGATCTTCGGGTTGGTGGACAGGCCGCCGCCGACCCACAGGTCGAAGCCGGGGCCGTGCTCGGGGTGCTCGACACCGACGAACGCCACGTCGTTGATCTCGTGCACGACGTCGAGGAGCGGGGAGCCGGAGATCGCCGTCTTGAACTTGCGGGGCAGGTTGGAGAACTCCTTGCTGCCGATGTACCGCTCGTGGATCTCGTCGATGGCCCAGCTGCCGTCGATGATCTCGTCCTCGGCGATGCCGGCGACCGGCGAGCCGATCACCACCCGGGGGCAGTCGCCGCACGCCTCGGTGGTGGACAGGCCGACCGCCTCAAGGCGGTTCCAGATCTCGGGAACGTCCTCGATCCGGATCCAGTGCAGCTGGATGTTCTGCCGGTCGGTGATGTCCGCGCTGCCCCGGGCGAACTCCTGCGAGATCTCGCCGATGACCCGCAGCTGCTGGGTGGTGAGCCTGCCGCCGTCGATCCGCACCCGCAGCATGAAGTACTTGTCGTCCAGCTCCTCCGGCTCCAGGATCGCGGTCTTGCCGCCGTCGATCCCGGGCTTGCGCTGGGTGTACAGGCCCCACCAGCGCATCCGGCCGCGCAGGTCGTTGGGGTCGATCGAGTCGAAACCGCGCTTGGAGTAGATCGTCTCAATGCGTGTCCGCACATTGAGACCGTCGTCGTCCTTCTTGAACTGTTCGTTGCCGTTGAGCGGGGTGTGGTGACCCATAGCCCACTGCCCCTCGCCGCGGTGACGGCTCACCTTGCGGCGGGGCGCGGAGGCGGCAGGGTTCTGTGGGGTGGCGGCCATGGTTGATACGTCCTTCGGGACAGGCGGGAAGCGGCTCTGACCTGCGCGTACGGGCGCACGGGGAGGCCTGCGCGACACTGCGCAGGCCCGGGTGTCTGGACAGGCGGGGGCGGCGGTGCTGTGCTCTCAGCCCGCCGGACAGATGGCGCTGGACATGCGGCCGAGGTCGACGTACCGCCGACTCACCAAGGCGATCCCAGTTCCAGACATGACGGAAGCGTGTCACGCGGATCTCTGGGCAGTCCACCATCGTCCGTGATTCGGACGAATCTATTCTGAATAGTGAGACGCGGTGGTCTGCGTCACGCCCCGACCGCGTTTACCGGCGGATGTCCGCGTGCGCCCCCGGCCACGGCCCGGGTGCCGGGACGTCCGGTTCCTCCTCGACCTTCGTGTCGAAGAGTACGAAGCCGCGGCGCTGGTAGTTCGCCATCGCGTGCTCGCCGTCCAGACTGCAGGTGTGCACCCACACCCGCTTCGTCGGCGGCCGGCCCGCCCAGCGCTGCGCCAGGTCCCAGGCCCGGGCAGTGCCGTACGAGAGCAGGTGGCCGCCGATCCGGCGGCCCCGGAACGCCGGGAGCAGGCCGAAGTAGAGGATCTCCACGACGGCGTCCGCCTGCGCCTCCAGTTCCACGTAGCCCGCCGGGGTGCCGCGCTCGTAGGCCACCCAGGTCTCCACGCCGGGCCGCTCCAGGTGCTCCCGCCAGCGGGCGTGGTCCCAGTCCAGCCGGTCGGTCCAGCGGATGTCACCGCCGACCGAGGCGTACAGGAAGCGGCTGAACTCGGGGGAGGGGACCTCGGAGCGCACGATCCTGACCTCGTCCCCCTCGGGGGCGGCGGCCGGCAGGAGGTCGGCGGCGGAGGTCTGCTCCAGGGACCAGGTGGTCACGACGATGCTGCTGCTCATGGGGCCAGGCAATCATCCCGGCCCCGGACGTGTCGATGTCCGGCTAGCCGAGCGACGCGTCCATCGAGCGCAGGGGTGTCGAGAACAGCATGCGGTCGCTGACCGACCAGACCTCGCCGGTGTCGGGGGCGTAGGACAGGGAGCCGGTGCCCGCGGCCCAGCAGCGGTGCGAGGAGTCCGAGCCGCAGCGGCTGCCGTGCGCGCCGTCGGTGTCCTGGCGCCACAGGCTGCCGTGCCCGTCCATGGCGCCGGGGAGGTGGCCGACGTACCACTCGGAGCCGGTCGCGCCGGGCGGGCGGTACGACAGGACGCCCCGGATCTCGGAGGCCCCCGTCCAGTACGCCTCGACCGCGTCCGCCCGGCCGGCGGCGTCGGTGGCGAGCAGCCCGTCCCGCTCGGGGTTCTCGTCGAAGGCGTACCGCCACAGCCGGGCCCGGTGCTTGCTGTCCGCGGCCGTCCACTCGCCGAGGACCAGGCTGTCCGGGGCCGTCCCCCGGTCCACGGAGAGTGCGCTCGGACAGGGCGCGCCGCTCTCGGAGCAGGCCCCGGCGGTGAAGCGGTACGAGGCCACGGCGGGCATCGCGTACCGGAAGCCGTCGGCCGACCAGCCGCCCCGGACCCGCCCGACCGCGTCCGTCAGGACCGAGGTCCGCAGGATGCGGTTCAGGTCGTAGACGTAGAGCGCGTCGGCACTGCCCAGGGTGGTGGTGACCAGCAGCTTGTCCTCGTACCAGGCCATGCCGGAGATCTGCGAGGACAGGCCCCGGTAGGTGCTGCCGTCGGTGCTGGGCACGGTCAGCAGGACCCAGGCGTAGGAGGGGTGGGCCGGGTCGTTCGCGTCCACCACGGCGATCCGGGCCAGCCCCCGGGAGGCGGCGGGGCCGGCGGTCGTGGAGTGTGTCCAGCCGGCCAGGACGACGCGGTTGGCGCCCCACAGGCCGTCGTCGTCCGCCTCGGAGGAGGTGGTCACCGAGGCCGGCTTCCAGTCGTCGGTGAGGGTGTCGGTGGGGTCCCAGCAGTACGCCTCGTCGGCCGCCGGGGTGACGGGCAGCGAGTCCCGGTCGTCGGAGTCGCAGTCCGCCGCCTCGCGCAGGGTGTGGTCGGCGTTCTCCAGCACGTCGGCGATGCCGACCGTGCCGCCCGTCGCCGAGGCGAGGCGGTCCAGGGAGCGCTGCGGCACGAGGTGTTCCCGGAGCCGGAGCCGCGCGGTGTCGGTGGTGGAGGTCAGGGGCTTCAGCGCGCCGGGGTCCTCGGCGACCGTGGCCTGCGAGGCGCTGACGATCGTGGCGGTCGCGGTGAGCGCGAGCGCGGTCCCGGCCAGGGCGGCGCGCAGTGCCGCGCCCCGCCTGCGTCGCCGGTGTCTGCCGCGATGCTTCATGTCTCCTCCCGAGGCGGGCCAACTGCGCCTGATGATCCGTACGTTGACCGAGGAGCAGGTGGGGAGGCCCGTACCGGGATGCTACGGCAGCCGGGGCCGTCGTATCTCGAAGACCCCGCAAATATGCGGAAGATACCTCCGTGGATGCCCCGGATGCGCCGAATGCGCCCCCAGGACGAGGGTATTCACCTCGACCGCCGGCCCGGGGCCCTGCCCTCCGTCACCGCCGGGGCGGTCGAGCACGGCAGCAGGTCCCGTGGGTCGTCGGGGAACCGCACCTCGATCTCCGCGTCCTCACGGAAGCGGTACGGCCGGTGTTCGAGAAGTGCCCCCAGATAGCGCCGGACCCGGGACATCTCCGCGCGGACGGTCACGGTCCGTGAGGCGTCCCCGAACACGTCCTCGGCCAGCCCCGCCGCGCTGCGCCCGTCGCGCCGTACCGCCAGCAGGTACAGCAACTCCGCGTGCCGTGGACTCAGTTCACGGGACCAGGAGCCCGCGCCGCCGCCCACCGTCACCGAGGGGCGGCGCGGCCGGCTCAGGTCGAGCACCAGCCGGCCGCCACCCACCGGCGCGGGC
Source organism: Streptomyces arenae (assembly GCF_022343545.1). Classification (NCBI taxonomy): domain Bacteria; kingdom Bacillati; phylum Actinomycetota; class Actinomycetes; order Kitasatosporales; family Streptomycetaceae; genus Streptomyces; species Streptomyces arenae. The sequence goes on along the minus strand of NZ_JAKQYH010000050.1, from coordinate 99,841 downwards.
TCGTCCACCGTCCGCAGCAGCCAGCCCCCGGCCAGCGGCTCCACCGAGCACAGCCCGAGCGCGGGCAGCCAGCGGCGCCCCGGCGACAGGGACTTGGGCAGGGTGAGGCGCCGTGGACACGGCATCCCGGTGACCGCCGCCGTCCAGCCGTCGGCGTCCACCACCAGTGCCCGGCCGGCCAGCCGGGCCAGCACCGGGGCCGCGACCGCCCGCAGCCGCTCCAGCGCGTCCAGGTGCAGCTCCCGCAGCCGGGCCTCCGCGAGCTTCGCCACCGAGTTCACCCAGGCCAGGGTCGCCGGATGCATGGTCTCCAGCGGGCCGCTGACGTCCACCACGCCGAGCAGCGTGCCGTCCCTGGGGTCGGTGATGGGGGCGCCCGAACAGGTCCAGGAGGCGTGCGAGCGCACGAAGTGCTCCGCGGCGAACACCTGCACGGGCCGGCGCACCACCGCGGGCGTGCCGACGCCGTTGGTGCCGACGACGTCTTCGCGCCAGTCGGCGCCGAGTTCGAAGCCCAGCCCGTCCGCCTTGCGCAGCACCGGCGGGGAACCCTCACGCCACAGCACCCGGCCGTCGGCGTCCGCCACCACCATGATGTGCTGGGCGACGTCCGCGACCGAAAGCAACCCCTCGCGCAGTACCGGCAGCACGTCCCTGAGCGGTGACTCCTCACGTCTGCGCCGGACTTCGTCGGCTGACAAAAGCCCCGAACGGAAGTCGTGGTCGGGGTCGACGCCGCTGCGCAGCATCCGCCCCCAGGACTGCTCGATCACCGGCCGGGGTGCGATCCGCCCACGGTGTCCGGCGAGTCTGGCCTCGCGTACCTCGCGCAGTAGCCGAGCCGCCTGTGCCGCGTCCTTCGCGGCGAGTCGCGCCACGTCCATCGGCGGGTTCCCCACTGAGGTCCTCCCGGACAGTCCTCGGAAAAGGCATGGAAGAGTCTTGTCAAGCCGTCCGGGCGGCGGTTTCCGGTCCGACTGTGCGTCTCATACTGCCGTTCTCCGGCGCCGGAGGCACACAGTCCGCACACAGACACCGATATGTTGCAACCCCTTGCAACCCTGGTGAACGAACCGGGGGTGGCCGAAACTTGAGCCGACGCCACGGCGTCGCCGGCCTGACATGGGCCGAAGTGGTGGGGGTGGTGCCGTGTCGGCGCAGCACCACCCCCAACCCTCGCCGGGCGCTCTCAGCAGGCGCGGGCCCGCTCCACCACGGCCGCCAGGTCCAGGCTCGGCGGCAGGGTGCCGAAGGTGGAACCCCAGTCGTGGCCCAGCCTCGACGCGCAGAAGGCGTCCGCCACCTCCGACGGCGCGAACCGGACCAGCAACGAGCCCTGGAGGACCGTCGCCAGGCGCTCCACCAGCCGCCGTGCCCGGCTCTCCATGCCCTCCAGATCCGCCAGTTCCGAGAACAGGTCCTTGACCGCGCGGTCCAGGCGGTGGTCGGCCCCGTGGGCCCGGCCGAGCTCGCCGAGACAGGCGTCCAGCGAGGCCGGTTCGCGTTGCAGGGCCCGCAGGACGTCCAGCGCCTGGACGTTGCCCGCCCCCTCCCAGACCGAGTTGAGCGGCGACTCGCGCACCAGACGGGGCAGCCCCGACTCCTCGACGTAACCGTTGCCGCCCAGGCACTCGGCGGCCTCCACCGTCAGCGGCGCGCAGCGCTTCGTCACCCAGTACTTCGCCGTCGGCAGCGCCAGCCGCAGCAGGGCCTGTTCGGCCTCGCCCCCGTCGTCGTAGGCGGCGGCCAGCCGCAGTGCCAGCGCGGTCGCGGCCTCCGACTCGATCGCGAGGTCGGCCAGTACGTTGCGCATCAGCGGCTTGTCGGCCAGCTTCCCGCCGAACGCCTCGCGGTACGTGCAGTGGTGCACGGCCTGCGCCACCGCCTGGCGCATCAGCCCCGCCGAGCCCAGCACGCAGTCCAGCCGGGTCGCGGCGACCATCTCGATGATGGTCCGCACCCCGCGTCCCTCCTCGCCCACCCGCCGCGCCCAGGTGCCGTCGAACTCGACCTCGGCCGAGGCGTTGGACCGGTTGCCGAGCTTGTCCTTGAGCCGCTGGAGCAGGAAGACGTTCCGGGTGCCGTCCGCGAGGACGCGGGGGACGAGGAAACAGGTGAGTCCGGCCGGCGCCTGGGCCAGCACCAGGAAGCCGTCCGACATCGGCGCCGAGCAGAACCACTTGTGCCCGGTCAGGGTGTACGTCCCGGATTCCGCGAGCGGGACGGCCGCGGTCGTGTTCGCCCGTACGTCGCTGCCGCCCTGCTTCTCCGTCATGCCCATGCCGAACAGGGCGCCGGCCTTCTGGCCGGCCGGCCGCAGCTCCCGGTCGTAGATCACCGACGTCAGCAGCGGCTCCCACGCGGCGGCCAGCTCCGGATCGGTGCGCAGCACGGGCACCGCCGCGTTCGTCATCGACAGCGGACAGCAGTTGCCGGCCTCGACCTGGGTCCACACCAGGAACGCGGCGGCCCGCCGGACATGCCCGGACGGCCGTACGAAACCGGTGGTCAGGCCGGCGCCGACGCCCTTGCCGAGCATCCGGTGCCAGGCCGGATGGAACTCGACCTCGTCGACCCGGTGACCGTAGCGGTCGTGGGTGCGCAGCCGCGGCGGGTGCTCGTTCGCCTGCGCACCCCACTCCTGGACCTGCGCCGAACCGGCCGAGGCACCGATCCCCGACAGCTCGGAGCGCACCTCGTCGAGCAGCTCCGGTGCGGTGTGCCGCTCGACGGCCTCGACCAGCGCGTGATCGGCGGTGAACAGGTCGTACCCGACCAGCGGGGGCGGCTGGTTGGTCACGGTGTGGGTGGTGGTGCCTGCCATGTCTGCGAACCTACCCGGGCCGACGGCGGTGGTCTCCAGCGTGACACAACGACTTCCCCGGTCGCGCCGGAAGATCCCGGTCCGGCCCGTACGATCCCCGGCCCGGTCCGGAAGGGCCCGGTCAGGACCCCGGAGGATGAGTGGCGGCCCGGACGGCGGATACCGTTAGGACGTGCAGCCAGCAAGCGATACCCCCGAGCGGCCCTCCGGCCGGCTCCACCGGGCCAGAGCCCTCTACCGGAACGTCTCCAAGCGCAGGACGGCCTGGCTGCTGGTCAAGGACACCGTCAATTCCTGCATGGAGTACCGCATCCTCGGGCTGGCCGCCGAGGCCGCCTTCTTCACCCTGCTGTCCGTGCCGCCGCTGCTGCTCAGCCTCATCGGACTGCTCGGTTACGTCGACGACTGGACCGGCGCCGACACCATCGCCAGCCTGGAGCACAACCTCCTGGAGGCCTCCCACACGGTCCTGTCCGACAAGGGCGTCAAGGAGATCGCCGAGCCGATCCTGCACGACGTGATGCGCGGCGGCCGCCCCGACGTCATCTCCATCGGCTTCCTGTTCGCCCTGTGGTCCGGCTCCCGTGCGGTGAACGTCTTCATAGACACCATCACCGTGATGTACGGCCTCGACGGCGTCCGGGGCATCGTGAAGACCCGGATCGTCTCCTTCCTGCTCTTCGTCGCCGCGCTGCTGATCGGCTCGGTCGCGCTGCCGCTGATGGTGGCCGGGCCGGACGCGGTGGTGCGGATCGTGCCCTGGTCGGAGACGCTCGTACAGGTCCTGTACTGGCCGGTCGTGATCGTGCTCTCCATCGTCTTCCTGACCACGCTGTACCACGTCTCCGTGCCGGTCCGCTCCCCATGGATCGAGGACGTGCCCGGCGCCCTGGTCGCCCTCGGCATGTGGGTCCTCGGCAGCTTCCTGCTGCGCATCTACCTCACCAACACCATCGAGGGCGCGACGATCTACGGCTCGCTCGCCGCGTCCGTCGCCGTGCTGCTGTGGATCGGCGTGTCGGCCTTCGCGGTGCTGGTCGGCGCCGCCGTGAACGCCGCGATCGACCGGGTCTGGCCGGCCGCCGCCACGGCCGCGGCCCGCGCCGCCAACGAACGGCTGCGGGAGGCCCAGGTCGCCGAGTACGTCGCCCGCGCGACGGCGGTGGCCCGCGAGGGCGGCGCGGACGATCCCGACGACCCCGACATGCCGTCGGAGTTCCCGGAGCGGTGGTCGCGGTTCCTGCCGCCCGAGGACGTCACGGCGCGGTTGCGCGCGCACGTGAAGAGCAGCCACCCGCCGCACAAGCGGGAGGGGTGAGCGCCGGCGCGGTCCCGCCGCGGGGGACCGCGCCGTGAGCGGGCCGCGGGCTCGGTGGGGGCTGGGCGCGCAGTTCCCCGCGCCCCTTCGGGGCGCGTCTACGCTGAGGTCTGTGTACAGGGAACGGGCGTCTCGGCTCCGTGGTGCGGTCGTCTGGGTGAACACCCCGGACGAGGGCGGCGTGGGCCGGGTGCTGCCCGACGGGTGCATGGACCTGCTGTGGAACGAGGGGCGGCTGCTCGTCGCCGGGCCGGACACCCGCGCCCACGTCCCGGAGGGGGCCGTCGGCGCATGGGCGGGGCTTCGCTTCGCTCCCGGGGCCGCGCCCGCCTTTCTCGGGCTGCCGGCGTACGAACTGCTCGACCGGCGCGTCGAGCTGGCCGAGCTCTGGCCGGCCTCGGACGTGCGCAGGCTGCGGGACCGGGTCGCCCGCGCCGCCGATCCCGGCCGCGCGCTGGAGGAGATCGCCCTCGACGGCGCGGCGCCCGCCGACCCGTTGCTCGGGCGGCTCGTCGAAGCGCTGGACGCGGGGCGGCCGGTGGCCGCGGTCGCCGACGAACTCGGCATCAGCGTCCGCCAGTTGCACCGCCGCAGTCGGACGGCCTTCGGTTACGGGCCCAAGACGCTGGCGCGGGTGCTGCGGCTCCAGCGGGCCCTCGCGCTGGCCAGGGCCGGGGTGCCACTCGCCGAGACGGCGGTCCGGGCCGGGTACGCGGATCAGCCCCATCTCTCCCGCGAGGTGCGGGAGCTGGCGGGGGTGGCGCTGAGCGGGCTAGCGCGCTAGCGGGGCGAACAGGTCGACACCGTTGCCGTCGGGGTCGTGCACCGTGGCGTACCGCTGGCCCCAGAAGGCGTCCCACGGCTTGAGCTCGCCGTGGTAACCGGCTCCGAACAGGTCCTCGTACACCGCGTCCACCTCGGCGGGTGAGCCGCAGCGGAAGGCGAGTCCCACCCGGCCGCCCCCCGAGGGCGGTTGCCAGGCCGGGTGGAAGGAACGGACGGTGTCCTCCGTGTCCAGGGCGAGCGTGAGACCGCCCGGCAACTCGGCCTCGACATGGGGCTGTTCCTCGGCTCCGGACGGGAAGTCCAGGCCGAGACGGCGGTAGAAGGCGAGGGACGCGGCCAGGTCGGAGACGACCAGACCGAGCACGGCGAATCGTGGAGTCATGCCGTCACCGTAGGCGGCGGCCACCGAGCCGGTCTTGAACGAATCGGACACCCGGACGGGCAGCCAGGCGGACGGAAAACCCCGTGTCTGTGGAACACCTGTGCGGCACGATGGGCGCATGATCCGTGCCGTGCGCGCTCTGCCGCCCCTGCTGCTCGCCGTCGCCCTGCTCGCCGGCTGCGGCTCCGAGAAGGCCGGCTCCGGCGGCTCGGGACCGCCCGCCGATCCGTCCGAACTCACCGCCAGGGCCCAGGCGCTGGGCATGGCCCCCGAGCTGATCTACGTCACCAGGGCGCCCGGGTTCACGCTCGCCCAGCAGTCCGTCGGCGTGCAGGGCGACGACGGCTTCTCCGCCGCCTACGTGGACAGCTCCGGTGCCGTCATCCACCTCTACACCGACCGGCCGGACCGTGCCGGGCACCACCGCCACGAGGTGGTGAAGAAGGGCTGCGTGGTGTGGCTGGAGGGCGAGGGACAGGTCCCCGCGGCCGCCCTGGACAAGGCCCTGCACGCGGTCCACCGGCCCTCCGCGGGCGAACTCGACGCCCTGCTGCCGACCCCCGACCCGGCCTTCACCGACGGCGTCCCGGTGCAGCGCGGCGACCTGCCGACCAACGGGGACGGCGGCCCCCCGGACAACAGTGTGCCGACGCCGGGCCTCTGAGCCGCCGGGGCGGCCGGTCCGGCCCACCCGAACGGGGGTGCCGCTGGGCCGCACGGCCCGCCAGTGACGTTTCTCCGGTGAACCGGATCCGCCATTGGGGTGAGTAAAGCTCGCGCACGGAGATGGTCACGTGCGTATCTAGAGATGCTCTCGTCTTGGCAAAGGGCGTTGAGACGTGGCGGCCGCTCGAGCCGCCGCGCCACCCACCCACAGGAGGAGCCGGACCTTGACTTACGGGAAGAAGCTGCGCGAACAGATCGCCGGGCCGGGGACCACCCCGCTGATCGGCGTGTACGACATGTACTCGGCGTCGATCGCCGCCAAGCACTACGACGGGATGTTCGTCTCCGGCTTCGGCTTCGCCGCCTCGTACTACGGCCTGCCGGACATCGGATTCATCGCCTGGCCCGACATGGTGGCCTTCGTCCAGCGGCTGCGGGGCGCGTTCCCGCACCACCACCTGCTCGTCGACATCGACGACGGCTACGTCGACCCCGAGGTCGCCTGCCACGTCGTGGAGGGCCTGGAGCGGATCGGCGCCTCCGGGGTGATCCTGGAGGACCAGAAGCGGCCCCGCCGCTGCGGGCACGCCGACGGCAAGCAGGTGCTGCCGCTGGAGGAGTACCTGGAGAAGCTGGAGCGGGTCCTGGAGACCCGTAAGGACCTGGTCGTCGTGGCCCGCACGGACGCCACCGACGAGCACGACATCCTGCACCGCGCGGAGCGGCTCGCCGCCACCGACGCCGACGTGATCCTCGTCGACGGGGTGCGCAGCGAGGAGTGGATCCGCCGCATCCGCAAGGTCGTCGGCGACAAACCGCTGCTCTTCAACCAGATCGCCGGCGGCAAGTCGCCCCGGCTCTCGCTGACCGAACTGGACGAACTCGGCGTCGACGTGGCGATCTACTCCACGCCGTGTCTGTTCGCCGCGCACGAGGCGATGGACTCGGCGCTCACCGACCTCAGGGCGGCCGACGGCCGGCTGCCCCAGGTGGCCCCGGACGGCGGGGTCGGCGTCAAGGTGTCCACGACGCTCCTGGAACGCAACATCGCTCGTGAGCGGCTCGACGCACCGGAACCCCAGGGCGTGGGCGTGTGACGGCCGCGCGGCCGGGGCTGCGGACGGCTGCGGTGGTCGCCGTCGTCCTGCTGGCCGGAGCCGCGGCCCCGGCGCACGCGGGCGACAGCCTGATCACGGTGATCGACAACTCGCACGCGGACTCCATCCTGGAGGTGGACCGCACGGCGAACGTCCAGACCGGCCGGGGCACGGCAGGCAGCGACCACGACGGCAGCGCCGTGGACGCCATCCAGGCGCTGCTCGGCGAACCCGTCTCGCACGACGACTGAACACCGCACCCCGCACTCCGCACGACGACTGAACCGCGCACCGCACTTCGCACGGAGACTGAACACCGCACCCCGCAGGGCGGCCGGACCCGGTCCGGCCGCCCTGGCGCGCTTCGGGGGCGTTCAGTCCTCGCCGAGGTCGGGGCGGCCGTTCTCGTCCAGTTCCACATCCTCCTTGGGGTCGTGTTCGTCGTGCGGGGCGGTCACGGTGGCGTGCAGACGGGCCGGGGCGACCGTCCGGGTCGTGGCGTGGGCGGTGCCCAGCGCCATGGTCAGAGCGGCTACGGTCAGAGCGCCCGCAGCCGCGGTACGCGGGGTGAGTTTCATGCCCCGGAAACGATCTTGACGCGGACGCGGTCACCGTCGTACGGCCGAACGGGCCGGTGGGGCCGCCGTGCTCGCCCGTTCCACCAGCCGCGTCGACAGCTCCGTCCGGGTGCCCTCGGGACGGTCCCCGTGCATGACCCGTACCAGCAGCCGCAAGGCCGTCGCCGCCATCTCCGACAGCGGCTGGCGGACGGTGGTCAGCGCCGGAGCGGCCCAGCGCGCCTCGGGCAGATCGTCGAAACCGACCACGCTGACGTCGTCCGGGACCCGCAGGCCGCGTTCGGCCAGCGCCGAGTACACGCCGAGCGCCATCCGGTCCGAGCAGACGAACACGGCGGTCGGCGGCTCCGCCAGGTCGAGCAGTTCGTGCATACGATGCCGGGCCGTGCCCTCGTCGAAGCCCGCGTGCCGGATGTACTCGCCGCGGTGGCGCAGTCCCGCGGCGGCGAGCGCCGAGCGGTAACCGGCCACCCGGGCGCCGCTGCACATCTTGCGCCGGCTGCCGGCGATCACTCCGATCCGTTCGTGCCCCAGGGCGATCAGGTGCTCGGTCGCGGTCACCCCGCCCTGCCAGTTCGCCGCCCCGACGGACACCACACCGGACGGCGGTTCGTGGACGGGGTCGATCAGCACGTACGGGATGCGGTGGTGGTCCAGCCACGCGTACTGGGCCTGCGTCAGCTCGGCCAGGTTGAACAGCACGCCCGAGGAGCCGCGCGCGGTGAGCCTGTCCTGCCAGTCGCGCTCCGGACGGCCGGCCCGCGTCCGGGCCAGCCCCGCCGAGACGACGATCTCCAGACCCGCCTCGTACGCCGCCTCCTCCACCCCGTGCAGCACCGCTCCCGACCACGAGCTGTCCAGCGAGTGCACGACCAGGTCGATCAGGGCGGGGGCCTTCGTCGCGTCGAAACGCGGCCGGCGGACGTAGCCGAGCCGTTCGAGGGCCTCGGTGACCCGGCGGCGGGTCTCGGGGGCCACGTCGTCGCGGCCGTTGACCACCTTCGACGCGGTCGGCACGGAGACGCCCGCCTCGCGGGCCACCACCGCCAGGGTCGGACCGGCCGTCGCCACGCTCGTACTCCCGGCACGGACCATGGGGAAACCCGCCTCTCCGGCCCGCCGTTGGGCCAACGAAAGTAACGAAAGTTGCGACCAACGCTGCTTCCGCGGTCTGCGTGCAAGCCGTGTAGTAAGCGCTTCCTACGATAGGTGCGCGTCAACACGGCGTGAAGACCTGGGAAATCACGGGATCGACGGCGGCGTAACTTTCGAAACTTCGAACAAAAGGCGGTCGGCTTATTCAGGTATTTCAGATATGCAGCTGACTCGGAAGTCCGCGAAGTCCGCGGTGAAGGAGGCGTCCACGAGGTCTACGGCGTGAATTGCCACCATTGCGCCGGTGAAGCGGAGACGGGGACCGTGGTCGTCGGAGAGCCGGCTGAAGTCGAGGGGCGGGCCGACGGGGAGGCGGGCGCCGTCGGCCGCGTACCAGAAGCGGGCCTCCGTGGCGTGGACCGTGACGCCGAGGGTCAGGGCGGTGCCCGCCGCCACTTCGACGACCGCGGGGCGGGCGGTCTCCGCGCCGTCACGGGTGGTCAGGGCGAGGACGGTACGGCCGGTGCCCTGCCACTGCTGGCCGTGCTGGTCCTCCCCGTCCGGTTCCGCCCAGGTGAGGTCCAGGGCGTAGTAGGCCGAGGTGTTGTACCAGAGGAGCAGGCCCGCGGACTGGGTGAAGGCGGCAGGGGTCGCCTGGAGGGTCACCTGGGCTTCTGTGCGGTGTTCGGTGACGCGGTGCGCGAGGAGGTTGTGCGACCAGAGGGAGTCGGGGCCGTGGTGGCCGCGGAGGCGTAGCCAGCCGGGGCGGGAGGTGGGGTCGATCGTGGCGGGGCCGGGTGAGGAGCGGAGGGTGTAGTAGTGCGTGTCCGCGGGCCGGTGGGGGCTGGTCGCGCGCGCCTGGCGGTAGCCGCATGTCGAAGGCGGCCCCGCACCGCTGGCGGGGCGCTGTCCCTCGTGGACGTCCACAGTCACCGCCGGACGTACGTCCCCGTGCCGGAGTCTCGGCCAGCCGTCCGCGTCCCAGGTCACCGCCTGGATCGCCGTCTCCCGGCCGAGGGGGCATCGCGGGCCCTCCGGCGTTCGTAGCGGGCGTGCCGTCAGGTGACTCAAGTACCAGTCGCCGTCGCGCGATTGGACCAACTCCGCATGTCCCGCCTTCTGCAACGGCCACTCGGGGTCGTCCCGTGCGGTCAGCAGCGGGTGTTCGTCCAGTTCGTAGGGGCCGGTCAGGTGCCGGCTCCGGGCCACCCGCACCCCGTGCTCGAAACCCGTCCCGCCCTCCGCGAGGACCAGGACGTACCAGCCCTGGCGCTTCAGCAGCTTCGGGCCCTCGATCAACCGGTCGTGCCGCAACAGGAGTCGGGTGGCGCCGGCCGGCGCGAGCGTCTCGCGGTCCAGTTCCGTGGCGACGATGCCCGCGAAGCGCCGGCCGCCGGGGCGGTGGTCGTTCTGGAGGTTGAGGAGCCAGAGCCGGCCGTGCTCGTGGTACAGCGCGGGGTCGAAGCCGTGGCTCGGGACGCGGCGCGGGGGAGACCAGGGCCCGGTCACCTCCGTCGCCGTACTGACGTAGGTGTCCTGGTCGAAGTAGGGCGTGCCGACCGAGCGGACGACCGAGTAGACCACCCAGAACCGTTCGCCGTCCCAGCTGAGGGAGGGCGCCCAGATGCCGCCCGAGTCGGGGACCCCGGCCAGGGTGCCGCCGGGAGCCGCGCCCTCGACATGACCGGCGTACTCCCAGTGCGCCAGGTCGCGCGAACGGTGAATCGGGATCGTCGGGAACCACTCGAAGGAACTGTTCGCCAGGTAGTACCAGTCCCCGGCGCGGACCAGCGACGGGTCGGGGGCGAAGCCGCGGATCACCGGGTTGTGCAGCACCGTCACTTGAGAGCCCCCAGGGTGACGCCGGTACGCCAGTAGCGGCGCATCGCGACCATCATGACCGCCATCGGGACGATGGACAGGAGCGCGCCCGTGAGGACCAGACCGGTCAGGTCGACCCCGGATTCCAGGCGTTTTCCGGACCAGTTGTACAGGCCCAGGTTCAGGGTCCAGTTCTTCTCGCCGCGCAGCACGGTGAGGGGGAGGAAGAAGGCGTTCCAGGTGTTCACGAAGGCCAGCAGGAACACCGTGGCGCCGCCGGTCGTCATCATCCGCAGGACGATCGAGCAGAAGATGCGCAGTTCGCCTGCCCCGTCGATGCGGGCCGCCTCCAGCAGCTCGTAGGGGACCGTGGCCTCCGTGTAGACCTTGGCGAGGTACACGCTGAACGGGTTGACGAGGCAGGGGATCAGCATCGCCCAGGGCGTGTCCACCAGGCCGGTCTTCGAGAACAGCAGGTACAGCGGCAGGGTCAGCAACGCGATCGGGACCAGGAAGGAGCCGACCACGCAGGCGAAGACGAGGCCGCGGCCCGGGAACTCGAAGCGGGCCAGGCCGTAGCCGGTGGCGAGGGCGACCAGCGTGCCGCCGAGCGAGCCGACTCCCGCGTACAGGAAGGAGTTGGCCGTCCAGCGCAGGAAGATGCCGTTCTCGTAGGTGAACACCTGGTGCAGGTTGCTCCAGAGGTGCCAGCCCGAGAACCAGAGGCCGTTGCTCTGGTAGAGCGCGGTACGGTCCTTCGTCGCGGCGACCAGCAGCCACCAGACCGGGAAGAGGCTGTAGGCGGCCGCGAGGACCAGACCGACGAGGAGGAAACGCTGACCGCCCCGGGAGCGGGCCGCCGGATCGGGCTTGCTGATGCGGCGCACGGGACGGGTCCTGGTCCGTTCCTCGGTGAGTGCCATCAGTCGGCCTCCTTCGAGGTGAGCCGGTAGAAGAGGAAGGAGGCGACACCGAGGATCAGCGCGAGGAGCACCGAAAGGGCCGCCGCGTAGTGGTAGTTGCCCGCGTTGAAGGCCTGGTTGTAGATCACCATGATCGGGGTGAAGCCGTCGCTCACCGTCTGGGGCGTGACGTTGCGGAACAGGGCGGGCTCGTTGAAGAGCTGGAGCATCTGGATGACCGACAGCATGCCGGTGAGGACCAGCGCGCCCCGGACGTACGGGACCTTGATGCTCAGGGCGATGCGGCGCTCGGACGCCCCGTCCAGCCGGGCCGCCTCGAAGAGCTCGCGCGGGACGCCCTGGAGCGCCGAGTAGATGATCACCATGTTGTAGCCGATGCCGTGCCAGGTGAGCAGGTTGCCGATGGCCGGCCACACCATCGACGGCGCGAAGAAGTTCCAGGTCAGGCCGAACACCTTGCCGAGAGGGGTGAGGGGGCCGACGTCCGGGCTGTAGAGGTTGATCCAGACGATCGCCGCGACCACGCCCGGGATCATGTAGGGCACCAGCAGCAGCACCCGGAAACGGCCGGCCGCCCGGGACGCCAGCGTGTCGAGGAAGAGCGCCAGGAGCAGGCTGACCAGGAGCATCACGGGGATCTGGACGCAGGCGAACAGCAGTACGCGGAACACCGAGCCGAGGAACGCCGAGTCGGCGAGGCCCTGACGGTAGTTGGCGAGGCCCGAGAACTCGTCCGTGGTGCCGCCCAGGCCCAGCCCCGAGGACTGCGAGCGGTAGAGGGACTCGTGGACGGCGTAGCCGATCGGGACCAGGTAGAGGAAGACGAAACCGAGCTGGAAGGGCACCGTGAAGGCGGCGCCCTTCCAGCGCTGGGAGCGGACCATCCGTGCCTCAGCCCTTGACGCTGATGCCGCGGGACTTCAGGTCGGCGACCGTCCACTGCTGCATGTGGGCGAGCAGGTCGGTGACCTCCTGCTGCTTGCTGACCACCTTCGCCCAGCCGCTCTGCAGCTCGGTGAACATGGCGGTCCAGTCGGGGCCGAAGGTCCAGTCGGTGGTGACCGTGTCCAGGCTGTCGGTGACGACCTTCTTCGCCGGGGCGTAGTTCGGGCCGAGCAGCTTCTGGGAGATCGCCTCGTCGGCGTAGGCGCCGCTGTCGGCCAGCGCGGGCAGCACGCCGTTGCCGGTGGTCGGGCTCGCCATCGTCCGCACCGCGCCGGGGTTCGTGGACATCCACAACGCGGCCTCGGCTGCCTGCTGTGGGTGCCCGCACTGCTTGGTGACGAGGGTGACACCGCCGGTGAGGTTGGTGCCGGCCGGGGTCTTCGCGGCCTCGCCGGTGAAGGCGGGCCAGGGGGCGAGGGCCCACTTGCCGAAGGACTTGGTGAAGTTCTGCACCATGCCGGCCATCTGCCAGGTCGAGATCTGCCGGGTCGCGGTGCCGCCGTCGTCGTAGTTGCGCTGCACGGCCGCGTAGTCGGCGAACGACAGCTTCGAGTCCAGGCCGTCGTCGATGATCTGCTGGATGACCTGGGCGGCCTTGAGGGTGCCCGCGTCCTGGAAGTCCACCTTCCAGGAGTCGCCGTCGATGGCGTACCAGTGGGCGCCCGCCTGCATGGCGAGGACTTCGAGGGTGCTGGGGTCCTCGCCCGCGTAGTTGGTGATCTTGACGCCGTGCCTCTTGAGCACCTTGCCGGCCGCGATGAAGTCGTCCCAGGTGGCCGGCGCCTTGAGGCCGTACTTCTGGAAGACGTCGGTGCGGTAGATGGTGAAGTTCGGCGAGGAGCTGGTGGGGACGCCGTAGAGCTTGCCCTGCACCTGCGCGGCCGACCAGGAACCCGGGTTGAACGTGTCCTTGTGGGCGCCGACGTACTTGGTGATGTCGGCTAGGGCGCCCTGGGCGACCCAGCTCGTCACGTACTCGGCGGTGTTCTGCACGAGGCAGGGCGCGTTGCCCGCCTTCACCGCGTTGGTGAGCTGTTTCTGCATGGTCAGCTGGTCGGTGACCTTCGTGTACTTCAGCTGGACGTCCTTGTGGGCGGCGTTGAACGCCTTCACCACGGCTTCCTGGCCGTTCGCCCAGCCCCAGAAGGGCAGGGTGACCGGACCGGAGGCCGCGTCGGAGCCGCCGGACCCGGAGCCCGGTCCGCCACAGGCGGTGAGCAGACCTGACAACGCGAGGCCCGCGATCGCGACGCGGACCAACCTGGTGGAGTTCATCTGACCGTGTTCCTTCGGAGGTTGGCGCTCTCGGGGAGGAGGGCGGCGGCTCGGCAGGGCCTTAGAAACCGGTTTCCACGGGACAGTAGGACGGCTCAGCCGCTCCCAGCAAGGGGTATGAGTCGGAATCTTTCGACGTACGGTCGGTCGAACGGCCCGTGAGCAGCAACCGGTACGCAAGAGCAACCGGTTGCCGCCGAACGGTTTTCGAAAGTTCGTCACTCCTCTTGACGGTGCCTGCTTACGGGTTGAAGCTCCCCTCACCGCCCATAGCAACCGGTTGCCAAAACGAGCCGACGTCCTGTCACCTCCGTGAAGAGAGTGGGAAGTCCATGCAGACGCACGCCCGTGCCCCGGTGAGCCGGCGCCGGTTACTCGCGCTCGGTGGCGCCGCCGCCGCCACGGCCGTCCTCGGCGGCTGCGCCCTTCCGGTGTCCGGAAGCGTCGGCGGCCCGGGCGAGACCGTCACCCTCATGGCCAAGGCCGAAGACGTCAGCGCGGACCTCGTCAGGCAGGCCCACGACGAACTCGGCATCCGCATCAACTCGGTGCGCTACGACATCACCAAGCTGATCGCGATGATGACCAGCGGCAACCCGCCCGACCTGGTGCGCGGTGTCGGCGCCGTCGACACGCCGTACCTCGCCGCCCGCGGTGTGGCCCAGGAACTCGACTCCTACTTCGCCCGCAGCAGCGTCCTCAGGGTCGATGACCTCGACCCGGTCAACGACCTGTGGCGCTACGACGGCCGTACCCAGGGCAAGGGGCCCCGTTACGGCATGGCCAAGGACTTCTCCCAGGACTCCATGTACTGGTACGACACCGTCCTGTTCGACAGCGCAGGCGTCGGCCACCCCTCGGAGACCGAGCCGGTCACCTTCGACGAGTGGCTGGCGAAGGCGAAGCGGCTGACCCGGACCAGCAAGGGCCAGACGACCGTGTTCGGCGGCAGCTACAACGGTCTCGGCGCCTCCACCCTGCTCGCCGGACTGACCGCGTCGGCCGGCGGCAGCCTCTTCAGCGCCGACTTCTCCCGGATCGACTTCACCGCCCCCGAGGCCCGCAAGGCGTTGAACTGGTACATCGAGCTGTGCCGGGCCAAGGTCGGGCCGAGTCTCGTCCAGCCCGACCCGAACGGCTGGGACGGGCCCACCTACCAGGCCCGCCGGATGGCCATGTCCAACTCGGGCTACTGGCTCGGCGGTCTGATCAACACCGACAAGAAGCTCGCCGCCGTCTCCCGGCTGGCTCCGGCCCCGGTCTTCGCCGGCGGTCCGCGCATCAGCTCGTGCCAGGGCGGCACCGGGATGTGGATGCCGAAGAAGGCCAGGAACAAGGACGCGGCCTGGCGGGTCTTCGAGTGGTTCTTCGGCGAGGCGCCGGCGAAGGCACGCGCGTCGGGTGGCTGGGGGATACCCACGCTCAAGTCGCTGCGGCCTCTGATGCCGCGTCAGGAGAGCTACCAGAAGGACGTGCTGAAGGTGCAGGAGGCCGAACTGAAGCACTTCTCGGTGATCTCCTTCACGCCGTACGCCCGGACGGACTCCCTCGATGCCCTCTTCAACCAGGCCGCCCCGGCCGCGATGCGCGGCGAGATGTCCGTCGACACCCTCGCCCGGCGCCTGAACTCGACCATGAACGAGCAGCTCAAGCGCGGTAAGGAGCAGGTGGGATGAGCGTCGAGCGGATACCCGCCGTGCGGGGCCGGACCGGCACGGCGGAAGGCCGGACCCGCACGGCGGCGCGTCCCCGTTCCTCGATGACCGCGCGCAGGCACCGCGCCTTCTACCTCTTCACCGCGCCCTGGATCATCGGCTTCCTGCTGCTGACCGTCGCTCCCATGGGCTACGCCCTGTGGCTGAGCCTCACCACCTTCGACGGTCTCTCGCCCCGCTGGCGCTTCGTCGGGCTCGCCAACTACCGCGAGTTACTGGGTGATTCGGTCACCTGGCAGGCGCTCGGCCGGACCGGCCTGTTCGCCGTCACCTCGGTCCCGTTGTCGATCGTCGCCGGTCTCGGACTCGCGGTACTGGTCAACCGGCCGCTGCGGGCACGCGGATGGTTCCGGACGCTGCTGTACCTGCCGGCCGTGGTGCCGCCGGTGGGCGCGGGCCTCGCCTTCAAATGGCTCTTCGACCAGAACTCCGGCGCCGCGAACGGGGTGCTGACCGGTCTAGGCTTCGACGCGGTCGGCTGGCTGGCCGACCCCACGCCCGCTACGTCCTGCTGATGACCGTGCTGTGGGCCGCCGGCAACATCATGATCATCTCCCTGGCCGGGCTCCAGGACATCCCCAGGGAACTCCTGGAGGCGGCCCGTATCGACGGTGCCGGTGCCTGGCGCAGCTTCCGCGGTGTCACCGTGCCGCTGCTGTCACCGGTCCTGCTCTTCCAGACCGTGACCGGTGTGATCGCCTCGGTGCAGACCATCATGCCGCTGCTGCTGGCCCCGGACGGCACCACCGCGGGCGTCACCGCCATCCCGCAGTCCAACTACCTCTACATGATGCACGTCTTCGCGGAGTACTTCGCGCTCGGCCGCTACGGCTACGCCTCGGCGCTGCTGTGGGTGCTCTTCGTGCTGATCCTGCTGGTGACCGCGGTCATCTTCAGAACCACGTCCGGCGTGGTGTTCTACAACGTCGACCCGGAGGCGAAGAAGTGACCGCCACCCTCCCCGGGCCGCGGGCCCGGATCCACGGCCGCCGCGTCGTCCTCTACACCGTCCTGGTGGTGATCACCGGCCTCTTCCTCGGGCCCTTCGGCTGGCTGGTCCTCACCGCCCTCAAGACCCCCACGGAACTCGCCGCGTCCCCCGTCCACTGGCTGCCCGGCCACGTCCAGTGGCACAACTTCGCCGACGCCTACCAGCTCATCGACTTCCTCGGCTACGCCCGCAACTCCCTGATCATCGCCACGGTCTACGCCACCCTCGTCACGCTGAGCTCCGCCTGGGTCGGCTTCGGCTTCGCCAGGCTGACCGCGCCCGGCAAGAAGGCGTTGTTCGGCGTTCTGCTCGGCTCGATGATGCTGCCCCAGATGGTCACGCTGCTGCCGACCTATCTGATCTTCGCGAAGCTCGGCATGGTCGACACCTACTGGCCCTGGGTGCTGTGGGGGCTGGCCGCCACCCCGTATCTGGTGTTCCTCTTCCGGCAGTTCTTCGCCGGGCTGCCGCGTGAGCTGGAGGAGGCCGCGATCGTCGACGGCTGCGGTTACGCCGGGATCTTCTGGCGGATCTTCCTGCCGCAGTCCTGGCCGGTGCTGGCCGCGAGCTTCGTGATCGCCTTCACCTGGACCTGGGGCGACTACATCGCTCCGCAACTGCTGCTGTCCACCGACCGCACCACGCTCGCGGTCGCCGTCATGACCACCTACGTCACCGAGGCCGGCCAGCCGGTCACCCATCTCCAGGCCGCCGCCTCCGTCATGTACGTCGTCCCCATCCTGCTGGTCTTCCTCGTCGCCCAGCGCGGCTTCGTCGCCGGCATGTCGACGTCCGGTCTCAAGTAGTCCCGCCCGCCGACCCGTTCGCCGCAAGGAGTCACCCATGAACGCTCCCCTGTCCCGCCGTACCGCTCTGCAGGCCGCCGGAGCCACCGCGCTCGCCGCCGGACTGTCCGGCGGGCCGACCGCGGCCGCCGCGCACGCGGAGGGCCGCGGCCCCGCGCCCCGACTGGTCACCTACCCCCGTCCGTCCGCCGTGCCGACCAACACCAGCTTCCAGGTCCGGGTGCGCACCTCCCCGGCCGGGGACTGGCAGACCCTGGACGTCTACCGGCCGCAGTTCGAGGAGATCAACGCCGGCACCGGCGGCGGCAAGGTCTACAACTCCTCGTTGGTGTACTTCGACTTCCAGTGCTCCGTCGAGATCGAGGTGACGTACCTGAAGGGCGGCACCACCAAGGCCCGGGTGAGACCGGACTCGTACGGCATCAGGCCCGAACTCCTCGGCGACACCCTGCGGTTCACCCTCGACGAGCCGAAGGACCTGGTCGTCCAGATCAACGACGAGATCTTCGACTGCCTGCACGTCGTCACCAACCGGGTCGAGCACCACGCCCCGGCCGCCGACGACCCCGACGTCATCTACTTCGGCCCCGGTGTGGGGACCGTCAGCGGCGGGGTCCTCACCGTCCCCAGCGGCAAGACCGTCTACCTGGCGGGCGGCGCCGTCCTCAAGGCGACCGTGTACTTCAAGGACGTGGAGAAGGCCGCCCTCAGGGGGCACGGCATGATCTGGGCCAGTTCGGGCCAGGGCGTGCTGTGCGAGGGCAGCAGGGACATCCGGGTCGAGGACGTCATCATCATGAACCCCGGCAACTACATCGCCACGCTCGGCGAGGCCCAGAACGTCCGCATCAGGAAGGTCCGCGGCTTCAGCTCCAAGGGCAACGGCGACGGCATCGACATCTTCTCCTCCAGCGACGTCCTCATCGACGGCTGCTTCCTGCGCAACTCCGACGACTGCATCGCCGTGTACGCCCACCGCTGGGACTACTACGGCGACACCCGGAACATCACCGTCCAGAACTGCTCCCTGTGGGCCGACGTCGCCCACCCGGTCAACATCGGCACGCACGGCAACACCGACGCCCCCGAGGTCATCGAGAACCTGGTCATCAGGAACCTCGACATCCTCGACCACCGCGAACCCCAGATGAACTACCAGGGGTGCATCGCCCTCAACCCCGGTGACTCCAACCTGATCAGGAACGTCCGGATCGAAGACGTCCGGATCGAAGACTTCCGCTGGGGCCAGGTCATCTACATGAAGGTCATGTACAACCCGAAGTACAACACCTCGGTCGGCCGGGGCATCCAGGACGTGTACGTCAAGAACCTCACCTACACGGGCACCCGCGCCAACCCGTCGCTCTTCCTCGGCTACGACGCCGAGCACGGCATCGACAACGTCACCTTCGAGAACCTGGTGGTCAACGGGGTCGTCATCGCCGACTCGATGAAGAAGCCGAGCTGGTACTACACCACCGACACCGTCCAGTGGTTCGCCAACGAGCACGTGACGAACCTGAGGTTCATCACGACCGCCGAGGCGGAGGCGGCCGCCCGGTGAACCCGCTCAGCCGCCGCGGCCTGCTGAGGTCCTCCGGCGCCCTGCTGCTCGCCACGGGCGCGAACACCCTGTTCGTGCCCGCGGCGGCCCGGGCGGCGGACGGGGACGACAGCGGCCGCCCCTTCACCTTCACCCACCCCGGCCTCCTGCACTCGGCCGGTGACCTGGCCCGGATGCGGTCCGCGGTCGAGGACAGGCAGTCACCCGTGTACGACGGCTACCTCGCCCTGGCCGCCCACGCCCGTTCCCAGGCGTCGTACACCGTCCAGAACAGCGGCCAGATCACCTCTTGGGGCCGCGGACCCGCCAACTTCCAGAACCAGGCCGTCGCCGACTCGGCCGCCGCCTACCAGAACGCCCTCCTGTGGGCCGTCACCGGTGACCGCGCGCACGCCGACAAGGCCCGCGACATCCTCGACGCCTGGTCGGCCTCGCTCACCGTCGTCACCGGCGCCGACGGCCCGCTCGGCGCGGGCCTGCAGGGCTTCAAGTTCGCCAACGCCGCCGAACTCCTGCGGCACACCGGCTACGACGGCTGGAGCGACGCCGGTGTCGCCCGCTGCGAGGCGTCCTTCCTCGACGTCTGGTATCCGGCCGTCTCCGGCTACATGCTCTACGCCAACGGCAACTGGGACCTGACGGCTCTCCAGACCGTCCTGGCCATCGGCGTGTTCTGCGAGGAGCGCACCCTCTTCGAGGACGCCCTGCGGTTCGCCGCCGCGGGCGCCGGCAACGGCAGTGTCCGCCACCGGGTGGTCACCGACGCGGGCCAGGGCCAGGAGTCCGGCCGCGACCAGGGCCACGAACAGCTCGCCGTCGGCCTCATGGGCGACGCGGCCCAGGTCGCCTGGAACCAGGGCGTCGACCTCTGGGCCCACGACGGCAACCGCATCCTCGCCAACGCCGAGTACGCCGCCCGCTACAACCTCGGCCAGGACGTCCCCTTCACCCCTGACCTCGACCGCACCGGCAAGTACATCAAGAAGACGGTGTCGGCGGTCTCCCGCTCCACCCTGCCCCCGATCTACGAGATGTACCAGGCCCACTACGCGGGGGTGCGCGGCCTCGACACCCCCTGGACCACGGCGGCCGTCCTCCGGGGCACCGGCGGCACCCGCGTCGTCGAGGGCGGCAACGACGACCTGCCCGGCTGGGGCACCTTCGCCTACGCCGGCGCCACGCCCCCCGACCCGAGCGTCCCGGCACCACCGGCGGGCGTCACGGCCGACGGCGACGAGCGGGCCGTCACGGTGTCCTGGCTGCCGTCGGCCGGCGCGACCAGCTACCAGGTGCGGCGCGCCGGACACCCCGACGGACCCTACGAGCGAGTCGCCGACACGGAGTCGCCGTCGTACACGGACGGCCGCGCACGGCCCGGGCGGACCTACCACTACGCGGTCCGTGCCACCAACTCACTGGGAAGAAGCGGGACGTCGGCCGTCGCGTCGGCGACCGCGGGGCTCCCGGACGCCTGGCGGACCCAGGACCTCGGCGCCGTACGCGTCCCGGGATCCGCGCGCTTCGACGGCGAGCGGTTCGTGCTGGAAGCGAGCGGCACCGCGGACACCTACCGCCTGGCGCACCTGCCGCTGCACGGCGACGGCAGTGTCACCGCCCGCGTCGTCTGGCCGCTCAGCTCGCAGTACGCGAAGACCGGCGTCATGCTCAGGGGCTCGCTCGACCCGGCCGGCGCCCATGCCTCGATGCTGATCCAGGGGCTGCCGCTGCACACCTGGAGCGGGGTGTGGAGCGTACGGCCCGCGGCCGGTGCCGGGATCACGGCGACCGGGAGCACACCGGTGCCGCCCAGCCAGCAGATGACGATCACCACCGGAGCCGGCTTCCCGATCTCCGACCTGGGCGCGCTGCCCGAGTCGGCGACCCCGCTCGCGGCCCCGTACGTGGAAGGGGCCGGGGACGGCTACCGGCTCCGGGCCCCGTACTGGGTGCGGGTGACCCGGGAGGGGGACCACTGCACCGGGGCGATCTCGGCGGACGGGGTGCGATGGACCGAGGTCGGGTCCACCGTGTGCGCGCTGCCGCGTACCGCGTACGCCGGGCTCGTCCTCACCTCCTGTCTGGGCGTCGAGGAGGAGTACGCCGAGACCGGCACCGGCGCCTTCGACAACGTCAGCGTGGTGTCCGGGAGCGGCGGCACGGTGTGGCGCGTGCCCCGCCCCGCCCGCGCCGCCACCGACCTGCGCGCCGCCGCCGACCCGGCCGGGACCCGGCTGACCTGGACCGATCCGGACCCGTCGGCCCGCTACACCGTCCTGCGCGCACCCGGTGCCCACGGCTCGTACCGGACCCTCGCCCGGGACGTGGGCGCGGTCGGCTTCGGCACCCGGGTGCGGTACACGGACACGAGCGGCACGTCCGGGACGACGTACCGCTACTCCGTCGCCAAGACCAACTGCGCGGGACGGGGACCGCGTTCGGCACCGGTGACCGCGGTGGCACCCGCCGGCACCGCGACGCCCACCGAACCCACGGAGGTCCCTCCGTCGGCCCTGCCCGCGCCCTGGACCAACGGCGACCTCGGCGACGTCGTCCTCGACCGGAGCGCGTACGGCACCCTCGGGGTCGTCGCCGTACTCACCCCGGGCGACGCGGTCCACGCCGACGGCACCTTCACGGTGCGCGGCGCCGGAGTGGACCTCAACGTCAACTCGCAAGCGATGACCGGCCAGTTCGTACGACAGGAGGTCACCGGCGACTGCGAGGTCACCGCCCGGCTGGTGTCCCGCTCCGGGGCCACCGCCGACCGGATCGGACTGCTGATGGCCAAGTCGCTGTCGCCGTTCGACCAGGCGGCCGGGGCCGTCGTGACCGCGGGCGGCACCGCCCAGCTCATGCTCCGCCCCACGGTCGCCGGCGCCTCCGCCCTCACCGGCGCCGCGACCGTCCGACTGCCCCTGCTGCTGCGGCTGAAGCGCACCGGGACCGCCTTCGCCGCGGCCGTCTCCACCGACGACGGCGTCACCTGGACCGCGCTCGCCTCGGGCACGATCCCCACCTTCGGTGACGCCCCCTACCACGTGGGCCTGGTGGTGTGCTCCCGCACGCCCCTGGCTCTCGGCACCGCGCAGTTCGAAGAGGTGAGCGTCCGACTCACCTGAACTCCCCCCACCGAAGGAGAAACCACGCGATGAGCCGCCGCGTACCACCCCGGTCAGGAACCAGCGGACTGAGCCGCCGCGGTGTCCTGAAGTCCGCCGCCGCGCTTGCCGTCGCCGCCTCGGCCGCCGCCCCCACGGTGGCCGACGCGGCACCGGCCACCTTCACCCACCCCGGAATGCTGCACAACGCCGGTGACATCAACCGTGCCAAGGTGCGGGTCGCAGCCGGCACCGACCCCTGGCTGTCCGGCTGGAACAGGCTGACCGCCAACTCCCACTCCCAGTCGACCTGGACCAACCGGGCGACGGCCACGATCATCCGTGGCGGCGACGGGCAGAACTACAGCCTGCTGTACAACGACATCGCCGCCGCCTACCAGAACGCCCTGCGCTGGAAGGTCGCCGGCACCGAGGCGAACGCCGTGTGCGCCGCCGACATCCTCAACGCCTGGTCGAGGACGCTGACCACGGTCACCGGGAACGCCGACCGGTTCCTCGCCGCCGGCCTCTACGGCTGGCAGTTCGCCAACGCGTGCGAGCTGATGCGCGACTACGGCGGCTTCGACCTCGCCGCCGCCCGGTCCATGCTGGCGAACGTCTTCTACCCCCTCAACAACAGCTTCCTGACCAACCACAACGACGCCTGCATCACCAACTACTGGGCCAACTGGGACCTGTGCAACATGGCCTCGGTCCTGGCCATCGGCATCCTCAACGAGGACAAGGCCAAGTACGACCAGGCGGTCGCCTACTTCAAGTCGGGCGCCGGCAACGGCTCCATCGCCCATGCCGTGCCCTACCTGTACACCGACTCCGACGGCTACGCGCTGGGCCAGTGGCAGGAGTCAGGCCGCGACCAGGGCCACACCGTCATGGGCATGGGCCAGCTGGGCGCGATCTGCGAGATGGCCTGGAACCAGGGCGACGACCTGTACTCGTACGACAGCCGGCGCTTCATGAAGGCCGCCCAGTACGTCGCCAAGTACAACCTCGGCCAGGACGTGCCGTTCACCACCTACACCTGGGGCACCGGGCAGAGCTGCGCCCAGTCCTCCCAGACGGTGGTCTCCGCCTCCTCCCGCGGCCAGATCCGCCCGGTGTGGGCCATGCTCCACTTCCACTACAACCGGCGTGTCAACCTCGACGACAAGTACATCTCGGCCATGTACTACGACCTGGTCGCCCCCGAGGGCGGAGGAGGTGACTACGGCTCCGACAGCGGTGGCTACGACCAGCTCGGCTTCGGCACCCTGATGTACGCCAAGTAGCCCCGAGTGCGCGTTCGGACGCCGTGTGTGCCGGAATACCGGGAGCGGATGTGGTGCTCTTGTCGTACCGGCGTACTGGCACACGCGGCGGGAGGAGCTGGTGGGCGGATGACGGCAGACGGGACGGACCCGAGAGACCCGGTGGCCGACACCCCGTACGGGGCCGTGCGGGGCAGGTGGGAGCGGGGGATCGCGGTGTTCCGCGGCATTCCGTACGCCGCCCCGCCGTTCGCGGCCCACCGGTTCCGGCCACCCGGTCCGCCCGAACCCTGGGACGGCGTCCGGGACGCGGGCGCCTTCGGGCCGACGGCGCCCAAACCGCCGTACTCGGAGGCGTTCGCGCAGTACCTGTCCGACCCGGCCGTCCCCGGCGACGACTGCCTCAACCTGAACGTATGGACCCCGGAACCGGGCCCGGGCGCCCGGCTCCCGGTACTGGTCTGGCTGCACGGTGGCGCCCTGACCAGGGGGTCCTCCGCCGTTCCGGTGTATGACGGGCACGCGTTCGCCCGCGACGGTGTCGTCCTCGTCTCCGTGAACTACCGGCTGGGCGTGGAGGGCTACGGCCTGTTCCCGGACGCCCCGCCCAACCCCGGCCTGCACGACCAGCTCACCGCCCTGCGCTGGGTCCACGCGAACATCGCGGGCTTCGGCGGCGACCCGGACCGCATCACCCTGTGCGGCCAGTCGGCCGGCGCCATCAGCACCGGCGCCCTGCTCGCCGCGCCCCAGACCCAGGGGCTGATCCGGCGGGCCGTCCTGCAGAGCGGCCCGCCCGAGGCCGCCGAACGCGACAAGGTCCGGCGCATGGTCCGCCGGATGGCCGGCCGCCTGAAGGTCCCCGCCACCGCCGAGGCCTTCGCCGGGATCGACCGCGAACTGCTCCTGCGCACCCAGGCGGAGGTGGGCCGGCTGAGCAGCCCCGTCCTCGGCGGCCCCGCCTTCGGCATCGTCGTCGACGGCGACCTCGTCCCGCGCGACCCGCTGCGGGCCCTCCTCGACGGTGACGCGGCCAGGGGCGTCGACCTCCTGATGGGCTGGACCCGCGACGAGTACCGGCTCTGGCTGGTCCCCGGCGGCCTGGTCGACCACGTCGACCGGCTCGGACCGGTCGCCCTCGCCGGTGCCATGGCCCGCTGCCACGCCGGCCACGAGGTGCCGCGCGGCTACCGGGCCCTGCACCCCGACGCCGGCCCCGCCGAGATCGTCGGCCAGATGGTCACCGACCACCTGCTGCGCCGCCCGCTGCACCGGCTGGCCGAGGCCCGCCCCGGCTCGTCGTACCTGTACGAGTTCGCCTGGCCGTCCAACCGGCCCGGTCTCGGCGCCTGCCACGGCCTCGAGCTGGGTTTCGTCTTCGACACCGGTACGCTGCCGGACTCGGCGCTGCTGGCCGGCGACGGCGCCCCGCAGTCGCTGGCCGACACGATGCACGGCGCGTGGGTCCGCTTCGTCACCAGCGGCGACCCCGGTTGGCAGCCCTGGGACGACACCCACCCGGTCCGCGTCCTCGGGGACGGCGCGCCCCGCACGGAGTCCGGCACCCGGGACGAGGAGTTCGCCCTGTGGAAGCCCGGCCCGGCACCACGCATCGAGAGGACGGCCGAACTGACCCTGGCGGTACGGCGGCTGCGCCGCTCAGTGGCCGCCGTGCGCCGCCACTGAGTCCCGCACGACGACATGCGTGCCGAGCAGCAGGTGCTCGGCGGCCGACGCCTCGCCGTGCCCCAGCGCGGTGCGCACCGCGAGCCGCCCCAGCTCCTCGTAGGGCACGTGCACGGTGGTCAGGGCGGGGTGCAGGTCGCGGGCGAACGGAATGTCGTCGTACCCGGCGAGCGACACGTCCCCGGGCACGCCCAGCCCCGCCTCGTGCAGGGCGGTCAGGGCCCCCGCCGCCACCATGTCCGTGGCGGCGACCACCGCGCTGAACTCCAGCCCCGCGGCGAGGGCCCGCCGGATCAGCCGGTGTCCGGAGTCCCGGGTGAAGTCGCCGTGCAGCAGCAGCGCCGGGTCGGGCTCCAGCCCCCGCGCCCGGTGCGCGGCCATATAACCGCGCTCCCGGCCCATCGCCGTCGTGTGGTCCGGCTTCCCGCCGAGGAACAGGACCCGCCGGTGGCCCTGCGCGAGCACATGGGCGACCAGGGCGTAGGCGCCGCCCTCGTTGTCGTACTCGATGACCGTGACCGGCGCGCCGGGCCCCAGCGGCGGCCGTCCGCACAGCACCAGCCGCGACCCGGCCGCGGCCAGCGAGTCGGCGATCCGGCCGGTCCGCTCCCGGTACTCGGGGGTGTCCGCGGCCCCGCCCACCAGGATCACGGCGGCGGCCCGCTGGGCGCGCATCATCTCGATGAACTCCAGCTCACGCCGGACGTCGCCGTCGGTGCTGCACACCAGCGACAGATGCCCGAGCCGCGCCGCCTCCCGTTCCACCCCGTGCGCCATGTGCGCGAACGACGGCCCCGTGATGTCCTCCAGCACGAAGGCGAGGGTGGGCGTGCCCACCCCGGCGACGGCCTTGGCCCGGGCGTCGGCGACGTAGTCCAGCTCGCGGACGGCCCGCAGCACCCGGCCGCGGGCGGCGGCACTGACGGGATAGTCACCGGCGAGCACCCGGGACACGGTGGAGGCGGACACCCCGGCCCGAGCGGCGACATCACGAATGGTGCTGCGCCCGGCGTCCCCGCTTTTTCTGGTCACGTCCCCCGCCTCCCGGGAACGGCAACCGGTTCCCGACGGGACCTTAGCGCCCCGTCCCGGACACAGGGAACGGGGCCGCGGCGTCCCGTCAGGGGCGCGGGGAACTGCGCGACCGGCTGACGACGGCGGTCAGCCGCCGAACAGCCGCACCCCTACGGCGAACCGGCGCGCCGCCCTCACACCACCCGAGCGATCCCGGCGATCCCCTCCGGCCCCACCCGGCAGCACCCCCCGATCAGCCGGGCCCCCGCCGCCCGCCATCCCGCGACCTGCTCCGCCCCGAACGTCGACCGCCCCGTCCACGCCCGCGCCTCCGCGTCCCACGCCTCCCCCCTGTTGGGGTACACGACCACCGGCTTCCCGGTCACCCGCGCGGCCACCTCCACCGCCCCCGGCACATCCTCCGGCGCGCAGCAGTTCACACCCACGGCGATCACCTCGTCCACGTCGGCGGCCAGGGCGAACGCCTCCGCCAGCGGCTGGCCCGCCCGGGTCCGCCCCTCCGCCACGCTGTACGACAGCCATGCCGGCACCCCCAGCCCGCGCACCGCCCGCAGCAGGGCCGCAGCCTCGTCGGCGTCCGGCACCGTCTCCAGCGCGAACACGTCCGGCTCCGCCGCGGCCAGCACCTCGAGCCGTGGCCGGTGGAACGCCTCCAGCTCGTCGACGCTCAGCCCGTACCGCCCCCGGTACTCGGAGCCGTCCGCGAGCATCGCCCCGTACGGCCCGACCGACGCGGCCACCCACAACGGCCGTACGATCCCCTCCGCCCGCGCCCGACGCACCGCGTCCCGCCCCAGCTCCACGCTGAGCGCGAGCAGCCGGGCGGCCTCCTGGTGACCGATCCCGCGCTCGGCGAAGCCCTCGAAGGTGGCCTGGTAGCTCGCGGTGATCGCGACATCGGCGCCCGCCCTGAAGTACGCGAGGTGCGCGTCACTGACCGCGTCCGGCCGGTCGGCCAGCAGCCGCGCCGACCAGAGCCCGTCGCCGAGGTCGTGCCCGGCGGACGCCAGCTGGTTGGACATGCCGCCGTCGAGCACGACCGTTCCGGCGGCGAGGGCGTCGGCGAGACTGAGGGAGTTGTCGCTGCTCATACCCCGACGCTAACCGACCCGGATCGACCGGACCGCCCCCGTCCACCCCCTGACCGCACCGCCCGCGCCCCGAGCACCCACCGCCGGCGCGGGACGGCGCGGGCAGGGGGTCAGCCCGCGTGGCGGCCGGGCCCGCGGCGGCCCCCGCGCCGGGTGCGCAGGCCTGCCGGGACCATCAGGCCGCCGAGGAGGCCGAGGGACAGGGCGTAGGGCCACCAGCCGAAGGCGTCCGTGGAGTCGGCGGCGGTGCGGGTGGTCACGCCGGGGGAAGCGCCGGACGACGTGCCGGAGTCCGTGGCGTCGGACTTCGTCGTCGCCTCGGCCGTCCGCGCGACCAGGACCACGTCGTTGCCGTCGCCGCCCCGGTAGGTGATCCGGTAGACCGTGTCGGCCAGTTTCACCTCGGTGCCCTCGCGCAGGCCGTCGAAGGCGCCGGTCGTCCGGTCCGTGCCGGTGTGGTCGATCAGCGTGATGCGGCGGGCGGCCGACGTGCCCGCGTCGGACAGGTCCAGGGCGCCGGCCAGGGCGAGTCGGCCCGTCACCGTCAACGGCCGGTCACGCAGCACCAGTTCGCCCTGCCTGCGCTGGGTGTAGTGCCCTCGCACCGTCAACCCGCTCGTCACCAGGCTGTCGTTGGTCACCGAGCCTCGTACGGTGCCCTTGCCGGTGAGGCTGGTGGTGACCCGCAGGCCGGCCGTGCCCACGTCCAGCCGGGCGCCCGCCGACGTCAGCCGGATCGCCCTGCTGTGCGCCAGGGTCGCTCCGGACCGCAGCGCCAGCGTGCCCCTGCTGACGGTCGTCGTCCCCGTGTACGACACCGCGCTGCCGGTGAGGGTGGTGGTGGCCCCGCCCGACTGGACGAACGACCCCGACCCCCTAGGTACGCCAGCGTCACAGGGGTCGACGTGTTCCGGACGTACAGCGTGCCGTCGTTCACGATCCGGCGCTGTCCCGTGCCGGTCAGCAGGGAGCCGTCGCCGCCCTTCGCGCCCGAACCGAGCCGCAGCACCGCGCCCTTCTCGACGGTCGTGGAGCCGTCGTAGTCCTGGGCGGCGGCGAAGGTCACGTCGTTCCCGCGGGTCCCGGCGATGACGACGTCGCCGGCGCCGGGGGCGGCCAGGGTGTCGTGGTAGCGGCCGCCGCCGATCGGGGCGCCCAGGGTCACCGGGCCGTCGTAGTCGAAGGTGAGCTTCGAGCGGTGGCCGCTCGCCGCGTGCAGGTTGATGTAGACGGTGTCCTTCGTGCCCGGCATGAAGATGCGATGGGTGGTGCCGTCGCCCCAGTGCACGTCGGCGCCCTCGATGTTGGTGCCGCGCTTGTTCGACTGGTGGGGAAGCGCCTTCCAGTTGAGCGAAGGGTCGCTCAACGCCGGGTCGGTGTCGCCGCCCCGGTCGCTGTAGCTGTACTGCCCGGTGAGCACCACCTTGCTGCCCGGCCGCGAATGGACGTTGACGTCGCTGCCGTACTCCCGTTGGTAGAAGTCCTGGCGCAGGGTGATCGTCCGGTACAGCGGGGTGTCGATGATCCAGGAGCCCTGGTTGAGGATCGCGCGGGCGGCGGACAGTGCCACCGGGTACTCGGGGCGGCCGACGGCCATGCCCGTGCCGTTGTCGATGACCCCGGAGAAGGGGTGGGTGCCCGCCAGGTCCAGCGTGCCCCACGTGTTCCGGGGCTGGGTCACCAGGCCCGAGCCGCTGATCGTGCCGATGTTGAAGGTGCGGGCCAGGGACAGCCGCAGGGTGCCGTCGACGCGGACGTTGAGCTGGTTCAGCCGGTACCCGGGCGTGTCGTACGGGAAGTGGCCGATCAGTCCCGTGCCGCCGCCCGTGCCGTACTGCAGCGTCGCACCGCGCTCGACGGTGATCGCCGGCGGGTCTGGGTGGGTGACGGTCGTGTACGGGTGGTTGCCGCCCTGGGTGCGTACGACCTGCCGTTGCCGGGACTTCGGCAGGGTGAAGTCGCTGTCCCTGGTGAGGATCAGGGTGCCGCCGCCGCGCACGGTGAGCGTGCCCTCGCCGTGGAAGGCGCCGTCGTACGTCGTCGTCCCGGCCGGCACGGTGACGACCGTGTCACCGGTGAGGGTCACGTCCCGGCCGGCGAGGACGTCGGCGGTGACGTCCCGGGCGCCGGCGGCCAGGGCCGGGGGAGCGGAGGCCAGCAGGGCGGCGAGGGCGCCGACGGCGGCCGCGGTGGTGTGGAGGTGGGTGCGCACGTGAGAGGAGACGGCGGGCGACCGGCCTCGATAACAGAAAAACGAGCCGTGCCGGCGAACGGCTGGAAATCGCTTTCCCCCGTGTCGCGTCGGACCCGTTGACCCACGCGTAACACGCCCTTACCTTTTCGGCGATCACAACGTTCGCCATACCACATGCCGTTCGGCATCCCGAACCGCATGCCTTCCCCCCGAGGAGCGTGTGAGTTGAGACGTGCGTACGCGATCCTGCTGTCCCTCTGTCTGGCGGTGATCGGCGCCCTGGCCACCGCGGGGCCGGCCGCGGCCGCCTCCCAGACCGTCACCAACGGCACCCGGTTCACCGACACTTCAGGGAACGTCGTACACGCCCACGGTGGCGGGGTCGTCAAGGTCGGCAGCTACTACTACTGGTTCGGCGAGGACCGCAACGCCGACAACACCTTCAGGTACGTGGACGCCTACCGCTCCACCGACCTGAAGACCTGGGAGTTCCGCAACCACGTCCTCACCCAGTCCTCCGCCACCGAGCTCGGCACCGCCTACATCGAGCGCCCGAAGGTCATCTACGACGCCTCCACCGGCAAGTTCGTGATGTGGATGCACAAGGAGAACGGCGTCGACTACAGCGAGGCGAAGGCCGCCGTCGCCGTCTCCGACTCCGTCGACGGGAACTACACCTACCAGGGCAGCTTCCGGCCGCTCGGCCAGTACATGTCCCGGGACATCACGACCTTCGTCGACACCGACGGCACCGCCTACATGGTGTCCGCGGCCAACGAGAACGCCGACCTGCAGATCTACCGGCTCACCGCCGACTACACCGCCGTCGACAGCCTGGTCGCCAACCCCTGGGCCGGTTCCAGCCGTGAGGCCCCGGCGCTCTTCAAGCGGGGCGGCGTCTACTTCATGCTGACCTCGGCGGCCACCGGCTGGAGCCCCAACCAGCAGAAGTACGCCACCGCGACCTCGCTCGCCGGACCCTGGACCTCCTGGGCCAACGTGGGCGACTCCACGGCGTACGGTTCCCAGACCGCCTACGTCCTCCCGGTCACCGGCACCTCGGGCACCTCGTACCTCTACATGGGCGACCGCTGGGGCAACTCCTTCGGCGGCACGGTCAACGACTCCCGTTACGTCTGGCTGCCGTTGACCTTCCCGACCAGCACCTCGATGTCGATGTCCTGGTACCCGGAGGTCTCCGTCGACACCGCCGCCGGCACCGTCAGCGGCACCAGCGCCACGTACAACACGCTGATCGCCCGGCACAGCGGCAAGTGCGCCGACGTCCCCGACCAGTCCCTCTGGGAGGGCGTCGCGATCAGCCAGTACACCTGCAACAGCGGCACCAACCAGAAGTGGTGGTTCAAGGACCTGGGCACCGGCTACTACGAGCTGATGGGCCGGGGCAGCTCGCTCTGCCTCCAGGAGAACGACACGAACGTCACCCAGGAGGACTGCACCGGCGGCACCACCCAGCAGTGGTCGGTGGTCACCTCCGGCTCCTACGTCAACATCAAGGCCCGTACGACCGGTGAGTGCCTGGACGTGAACGGCGCGTCCACCGCCAACTCGGCCGCCGTCATCACGTACACGTGCAACAGCGGCACGAACCAGCAGTGGACGCGCGGCAGCTGAGCCGACATCAGCCGACGGTCAGCCGACGGGATTCCAGCCGTCCGTACCCGCCAGGTACTGCTGGGCCGTGTAGCTCGCGGCCTGTGAGTCGGTGAGCTGCGGGCGGTTGGCGTTCACACCGGCACCGGCTCCGGTGTTCGCGTACTCGAAGAAACGGGCGTTCTTCCAGGAGTAACCGCTCATGTCGGTCCACGGTCCGGCGGTCTTCACGGCCGCCGGCAGGGAGGTCTGGCGGATCACCAGTTGCCCGACGGCGTCCGCGGTCGGGTGCCAGGGGCGGCCCAGGTAGTAGGTGTTCGCCGCCGCGGAACTCGTGATGCTGCTGCCGGTGACCAGGATGCCGTACGTCTTCGCGGAGCTGGTGTCGGGCGCGGACAGGAAGCCGTTGAGGCCGCCCGCCGCGGCGCCCGAGTCACGCAGCTGGATGTTCACCCGGTCGTAGACGGCCGTCGCGTTCCCGAAGACGAAGTCCACGTCCCCGGTGACGAAGGACGAGTAGAAGTACTGGCGGTACTGGCCGGTGGCGGACGGCGCCCAGTTCAGCACGGTGTCCTGGCGGCTGATGAACCGGTCGTTGCGGAAGGTCTGCCGGTCGCCCTGCGCGGTCACGGCGACGGCCTGGGTGTCGGTGATCTCCGGGTGGGCGTCCTTGTCGAAGGTGTTCTGGACCGTGAGGCCGGTGACGGTGACGTTGTTCGCGGAGAAGGTCGCCACCGAACTGCCCAGCGTGCCGTACTTGTTGCCACTGGAGTCCGGGTAACCGGCCGCGCGGTCGTAGGTGATGACGACGTCCTCGGCGTTGCCGGTGGCGCCCTTGAGGGTCAGCCCGGCCTTGGTCACCGGCACGTTGACGATCTCCTGGTACGTGCCCTTCGCGACGGAGACCGTGTCACCGGAGGCGGCCGCGTTCACCGCCGCCTGGACGGTGGTGTACATCCCGGAGCCGTCCTTGGCGACGGTAAGGGTGGACGCGGCGCTGGCGGGCCCGGCCAGGGACACCGCGGCCAGCCCGAGGGCCGCCGCGGTGCCGGCGGCCAGCGCGCGGGTGTGGCGCCGGGCGGAGGTGGGGGGTTGCTCGTTCGAGGGGGTCATGCCCTCAGGTCGCCGCCCGGCCGCGGGGGGTTGCCGGGTCTCAGGCCAGCAGGTCGATCGCGTCGATCGCGGTGCCGGCGCTGAGGAAGGACGTCGTCCCCGAGCCGCTCGCCACGTAGATCTTCAGAGTGTTGTAGGAGCTGGTGTCCGTCAGCCAGGCGGACGCCGGGACGCTGTAGGTGAACGTGTTGTTGTTGCCCCGGTAGGAGCCCACGGTCAGCGACCGGGTGCTCGGCTGGGTGGGCGGCGAGGGCACGGCGGAGGTCCAGGTGTCGTTGACGACGACCTGCGGCCGGCCGTTCGCGTAGGCCGTCGTCACACCGATCCTGAGGGTGTGCGCGGCGGCGGCCTGCGCGGCGGTCAGCTTGAAGTAGACGATGATCCCGCTGTTGACGTCCTTCCACAGGTAGCAGGGGAAGGACGAGGTCTCGGTGCCGCTCCCGATCACCACGTTCCCGGTCCAGGACGAGGCCCGCACGTCCGACGGATGCGCGTACGTCATCAGGTCGGCGTTCTTGAACCCGCCCGGCGTGCCGTCCCAGTTGTTGATCCGCCAGATCGCGGTGGCGTTGCTGGGGTCGTTGGAGGACGCGATCGCGATCGTGTTGAGGGTGGTCGTGGCACCCGCAGTCACGGTCACCGAGCCGGTGTAGACAGCCAGTTCGCCCTTGAAGACGGTCAGCGTGTACGTCCCCGGCAGCACCCCCGCGATCGAGAACCAGCCGTCCGAGGAGCGCACCGAACTCCAGTACTGGGCAGCCGAGTTGGCGAGGCCCACGGTGTACGCGTACGCCGTGTCCCGGCCCGAGATGCCGACCCCGGCCACCCGTCCGCGCCCGCTCGCCGCCACGTACCCGGAGATGCCGAGCGAGTCCGCCCAGGAGGTGGTGAGGGTGCCCGGGTACAGGGACGAGGAGGGCGCGCCGCCGTCCGTGAACGCGATGACGTACGGGCCCTGGAGGCCGAAGCGTTCCGACTCGGTCTGGTTCTCGCCGTAGTACAGGATCTCGTACAGCCCGCCGCCGTCGGCGCTCTGGTGGCGCAGCAGCGAGCGGTAGAACGGACCGCCGGACGCCTTCTCGTGGTTGCTGCGCACGATCCACAGGCCGACGCTGCCGGTCGTCCAGCCGATGTAGCTGTAGTCCATCACCCGCAGCTTCGAGTAGTGCTTGGCGCGGGTCTGGCCGTCGGACTTCTCGAAGACGTCCGCGGACTCGATGACGGTGGGCGCGTAGGTGTAGGAGTCCGGCTCGTCGTTGAGGAACAGGCCGGCCTTGACACGCACGATGTAGCGGGTGGCGGTGACGGACGAGTCGGCCTTGTTGGTCCACAGGTAGACGTTGTTCTCGCCGCTGCGGGCCGCGTAGTAGTGCTTCAGCGTGCCGTACGTGACCGAGACCAGGATCGTGGAGCCGGACTGGGCGATGGTCACCGTGGAGGTGCCGAGGCCCGACTCGACGTGCGAGTTCTTACCGCCGTAGCCCTGGTACTCGGTGCCCTTGTAGACCAGCGAGGTCAGGTCGCCGTTGGTCTTGCTGACCTTGAAGACGAGGCTCGCGCCGGTGTCGACGACGTAGTTGGAGCCGTCGTCCGACCAGCCGAAGGCCGCGGCCGAGGCGGTCTGGGCGAGCGGTCCGGTGAGGGCCGCGGTACCGGCCGCGGCCGCGCTGCCGAGGACGAAGGTGCGGCGTCCGAGCGGCCTCCCGGTGGATCCGGACATGGGGGTGCCTCCTTCGGTGGGGCGGAGGTGCGGGTGTCCCTGAGAGTGACAGTTGAATCGATTTCGCGAAAGGGCTTTCGTCTTCATGGAGTTGGCAATCTCGCTAAATCGGTCCAAGGTCTAGAAAGCGCTTGCGAGCAGCGGTACGGTCCCCGCCAGACCTGTCGGCGTGCCCTGTCCCGTGACGGAGGAGTCCCGAGTGAGACGTTTCAACGGTGTTCGCGTCGCCGCCCTCGCGGCGGCCGTCCTCAGTGCCTGCCTGACGACCGCTCCCGCCGCCGGGGCCGACACCCGGCAGCCGCCGCCCGGTCTCGCCGACTGCACGGCCACCGCCTGTCACTTCGACGTCCCGCCCGGCGACTACGACGTCACGGTCCGGCTCGGCGGCGCGGCCGCGTCCAGCACGAGCGTCAGCGGGGAGACCCGGCGCGCGCTGCTGCCCGAGACGGCGGTGGCGGCGGACCGGCACGTCACCCGCGCCTTCACCGTCGACGTCCGTACCCCCGAGGGCGAGCCGACGGGCCCGGACGGCACCCCGGGCCTGGACCTGACGATCGGCGGCTCCGCGCCCGCCCTCGCGGGCATCAGCGTCACCCCCGCCCGGCACACCCGGCAGCTCTTCCTCGTCGGCGACTCCACCGTCTGCGACCAGCCGGCCGCCCCCTACACCGGCTGGGGCCAGCAGCTCCCGCAGTTCCTGCGCAGGGGGGTCGCCGTCGCCAACTACGCCGACTCCGGCGAAAGTACGGTGACCTACCTCCAGAACCCCCAACTCTGGGGTACCGTCCAGCCGTTGATCCGCACCGGTGACCTGGTCCTGATCCAGCTGGCGCACAACGACAAGACGACGGACGAGGCGACCTACCGCGCCAACCTGGAGACCCTGGTGGCCGGCGCCCGGGAGAAAGGCGGGCGGCCGGTGCTCGTCACCCCGATCGTGCGCCGCTGGTTCAACGCCGACGGCACGCTGAACAACGACACCGCGCTTCTGGTCAACGGGCTCGGCGTCAATCATCCTGAGGTGATCCGCTCCGTCGCCGCCGCCGAGGGCGTCCCGCTGATCGACCTCACGGCGCTGACCAAGGCGCTGGTGGAGTCGCTCGGCGTGGAGGGCTCCAAGGCGCTGTACCTGTACAACGAGAAGAAGGACAACACGCACACCTCGGAGTACGGCGCCACCGTCTACGCGGGCCTGGTGCGCGACGGACTCCTCGCCCAGCACCTGGTGCCCCGCGGCACCGTGCGGGCGCACTGAGCCCCTGGGGCGTCCCGACCGGAACCGGGGCGCCCCAGGTCCGAACGGTACGAGCGAGAAAGAGCCCCGATGCACCTGCCTCCCGAGGACCGCCGTTCCAGCCCGCGCACCGGCTACACCCGGGCCCACTGGGAGGCGGCGGCCGACACCCTGCTCGCCGCCGTGGAGCCGTACGCCACCGGGGACCGCGCCCTCTACCACCTTCCCGGCGACCACCAGAGCTGGTCGGGCCGGCTCTCCGACGGCCTGGAGGGCTACGCCCGCACCCTGCTCCTCGCCGCCTTCCGGCGGGACGAGACCGCGCTCCAGCGGTACGCGGACGGACTCGCCGCCGGTGTGTCCGGTGTCTGGCCGCGCATCGAGGACCGCAGCCAGCCACTGGTCGAGGCCGCCTCGATCGCCCTCGCCCTGCGCCTGACCCGCCCGCTGCTCTGGGACCGGCTCGACGACGCCGTCCGACAGCGCGCCGCGGCCTGGCTCACCGACGCCCTCACCGCCGAACCCTGGCCCTGCAACTGGGAGCTGTTCCCCGTCACGGTCGGCGGCTTCCTCGCGGAGATCGGCCACGCGACCGAGGCCGCGCACAAGGCCGTCGACCACGGCCTGGCCCGGATCGAGGACTGGTACCTCGGCGACGGCTGGTACACCGACGGCGACGGCCGGAAGTTCGACTACTACAACGGCTGGGCGATGCACCTGTACCCGGTGCTGCACGCCTGGCTCGCCGCGGACACCGGACTCCTCGACCTGTACGGCGGTCGGCTGGAACGCCATCTCGCCGACTACGCCCGGCTGTTCGGCGGCGACGGCGCCCCCATGCACCAGGGCCGCTCGCTGACCTACCGCTTCGCGACGACGGCCCCGCTGTGGCTGGGCGCGCTCACCGGCCGCACCCCGCTGGCCCCCGGCGAGACCCGGCGGCTCGCCTCCGGCGCGCTGAGGTACTTCCTGGACCGGGGCGCGGTGGATCCGCACGGCCTCCTGACCCTCGGCTGGCACGGCCCCGACACGGCGGTGCTCCAGGGCTACTCGGGTCCGGCGTCCCCCTACTGGGCGAGCAAGGGTTTCATCGGCCTGCTGCTGCCGCCGGATCACGAGGTGTGGACCGCGACCGAGGAACCGGGGCCGGTGGAGCGCACGGACGCGGTCACGCCGGTCGCCCCCGCCAACTGGCTTCTCCAGTCGACGCGTTCGGACGGGATCGTCCGTCTCCACAACCACGGCAGCGAGGACGTCCGCTACGACCCCTACTACACCCGGCTCGGCTACTCGACCGTGACGGTGCCCTCGGCGTCGTACGACAACAGTGTGATCGTCGGCGACGACCCGGGCCGGACGGACATCGAGCCGCTGGGGGTGGGGGAGGGCTGGGCGGCCTCCCGGCACACGGCCGGTGCGGGCGCCCGGGTGACGACCGTCGTGCTCGTGCACGGGGCCGTGGAGGTACGGGCGTTCCTGGTGGCGGGTGCGGAACCCGGGACACCGGTGCGGGTGACCGGCTGGGCGGCGGCGCCGGGACTGCGGACCGAACTGCTGCCCGTTGTGGGCCTCGACGACACGATGGCCGGGGTCACGAAGGAGGGCCCGACCCTCTTCGTCGCGCTGAGCCGGCTCACGGGTGCCGCGGACGCGGAGCCGCTGGGCGAGACGGTGACCGTACGCGCGGACGGGCAGCGGGAGTTGACGGTCCGGTGGCGGGACGGCGCCGCCCTCCGGGTCCGGTGGCAGGGCGCCGAAGTGGAGGTGGCGGAAGCCGCGCGGGACTGAGCGGACTCCGGGTGATGCACGGGCCGGCGCCGGCCGGCCGTATCGCACGGGGCGTCGGCGGCGGAGCATAGGGTTGCGCGGAGGTGGGAGGAGGGAGTCGTGGTGAACCGGGTGCGGCGGGTGGCGCGCGTGGTGGGCGAACGGGATGCCGACGGGCGGCCGTTGTGGCGGCAGCGGGACTTCGGGTGCTTCTGGCTCGCCCAGACGCTGTCCGTCCTCGGTGACTCCTTCAGCCTGATCGCGCTGCCCCTGCTGGTCCTCCAGGCGACCGGCTCGGTGGCCCGGATGGGCCTGCTCACCGGTGTCGGCGGCGCCGCGATGGTGGTGGCCGCGGTCTTCGCCGGGGTGGTCGTGGACCGGGTCGACCGCCGGAGGCTCCTCATCGCCTGCGACCTGGTCCGCATGGTCCTGTACGGACTGGTCCCGGTCGTCTGGCTCGTCGGTCCGCAGCTCTGGCTGCTGTACGTCGTCCTGCCCCTGTGCGAGGGCGTCGGCATGCTCTTCGCCGTCGGGTACGTCACCGTCGTCCGCGGACTCGTCGGCACCGGCCGGCTGACCGAGGCCAACGGCCGGCTGAACGCCACCGCGGCCGCCGCCGGTGTCCTCGGGCCGCTCGGCGCGGGCCTGGTGGCCGCCTGGACCGGCCCCGCGAACGCCGTGGCCGTGGACGCGGCCAGCTACGCGGTCTCGGCGGGCTGCCTGTTCCTCGTGCGGGTCGGGGAACGCGCCGGTGACGAGCACGCGGCGCGGGGCAGGGGCCTGTGGCGCGACCTGCGCACCGGCATCGACCACCTGGTCCGCCAGCCCGTCCTGCGCTCGCTCACCGGCCTCCTCGCCGTCTTCAGCTTCCTCAGCCTCGGCATCACCGACCTGGTCATCTACCACCTGAAGCACGACCTCGGCCACGACGACGGCACGGTCGGCACGGTGCTGGCGGTCGGCGCCGTCGGCACCATCACCGGTGCGCTGCTGGTCGCCGGGCTCCGGCGGCGGCTGGGCTTCGGACCGACCTGGATCGGCTCGACCGCGCTGTGCGGACTGGCCTTCGCCGGGCTCGGCTGGGTCCGCCCGGTCCCCGCCGTCGCCGTGCTCACCGCGGTCTACCTCGGCTGCGCCGGGATGGCCGGCACCTGTTCCATGTCCCTGCGTCAGGAGATCACCCCCGAACCGCTGCTGGGCCGGGTCACCTCCGCCCACTGGACGCTTCAGTACTCGGTCGCCCCGGTCGGCGCTGCCGTCCTGACCTGGGCGGCCGAGCAGTACGGCACCGCCCGGGTGGCGGCCGTCGCCGGAGCCTGCTGCGCTCTGACCGGCCTCGCCGGACTGGGCACCCCGATCCGGGGCGCGGGGCGCGCCCCGGCATCAGGTCAGCCGTTCACGCCCGTGTAGTGCCCGAGCGCCCAGCGCCACAGCCACCGCGACGCCAGGTAGGCCAGCAGCCCGACCAGGGGCGAGGCCGCGGCCAGCCAGTAGGGGACGACGGTGTCGTGGCCGTGGCCGGTGAGGACCGCGGCCGGGAGGTAGGCGACGAAGGCGAGCGGCAGGCCGTAGGTGAGCAGGCCGCCGACCGCCCGGGGCAGCACGTTCAGCGGGTAGCTGCCGAAGGTGCCGAGCAGTTCCTCCAGCCAGCGGCTCCAGTAGTCGGCGGCCGGGTAGCGCAGCGAGGCGCAGGCCACCACCGTGAACAGGGCCGCCTCCAGCAGCATCCCGCCGAGGACCGCCGCGATCAGGTACGAGACGCGGCCCGTCGTCCAGTCGAGATGGCTGCGGCCGAGCGCGCCCGCCATCAGACCGGCGGCCACCGTCAGGTCGCCGATGGCGTTGGTCGGGAAGTACTCCAGCTGCACCTGCCGGTACACGGGCAGCGGACGCAGCAGATAGGCGTCGATCCTGCCTTCCTGGATGTACCGGCCCACCCCGTGCACCCGGCCCAGCAGCAGCACGAACAGACCGTGCGCCAGCATCCGCGTCGCCGGGATGAGCAGCACCTCCGAGCTGTCCCAGCCGCCCATCCCGGTGAACCGGGTGAGCAGCACCGTGGCGAACACGATCACCGACACCTGCCAGACCGCGCCGATCGCGATCATCATCAGGAACTCGGTGCGGTACTCCAGCTGTGCGCGGAAGTTGAGGCGCGTGATGCGCCATGCGATCCGGACGGCGTTCAACGGCCTCAGCCTCCCTGGGAGATGACACGGCGGGCGGCGCGCCGCCACACGAAACGGGTGAGGAGATACAGCGCCACGACCCAGCCGGCCTGGACACCGAGCTGGAGACCGGCGTCCGACAACGGGATCCGGCCCACGTACAGCGACAACGGCACACTCAGCGTCGCCTGGAAGGGCAGGAAGGAGCTGAGCGTGATGAACCAGTGGGGGAAGAACCAGAGCGGCGCGTACACCCCGGACAGCAGGTTCTGCGCGAAGACCAGGATCAGCATGGCGGCGCTGTTGCGCAGCGTCCAGAAGCAGAACTGGTCGATGAGGAGCATGACGTAGTACAGGACCAGCTGGCCGAGCAGCAGGCTGAGCGCGGACACCGCCGCCACCGCCGCCGACCCCGGGGGATCCACCACGCCGGCGGCCAGACAGACCACGTACCCCGCCGACGCCCAGGCCAGCCCGTACAGTTGCTCGCCCACCGCACGCAGCGCGTGGTAGCGCTGCGGCGGCAGCGGGCGCAGATACCAGTAGCCGATGGTGCCGAAGTGCATGTGCTGCATGACCGAGTCCCGGCCCGCGTACTGATCGAGCTCCCGCAGCCGGGAGGCGAGCACGGCCAGCACCGCGTAGGTGACGGCCTGACCGCGGTCCAGGCCCGCGGTCGTACCCGACTGGGCGTACAGACCGCGCCACAGCGAGGCGACCAGCACCACCTGCACGGTCAGCCGCAGCAGGACCCCGGTCATCCGGGGCGGGGTGTACAGCTCGCCGAGCGGGGTGACCCGGGCGGCGCGCCAGGCGTACAGGAGGGCCATCTCAGACCTCGGCCTTCGCCTGCGCGTAGGCCGCCCGCATGACGTCCTCCAGGTCCGCCTCGTCCACCGCGACGCCCGTCACCTCGTACCGCTCGATGACCAGCTTCAGTGCCTCGTGGACCGTGGGTGCGGCGGCGCCGTCCGGGCCGAACACCACCTGCGGGCCCTCCCGGTGCACCAGCGTGACGCCGGGCAGCGGGCCGACCGGGGTGTGCGCGTCGGCGAGGGTGGCCCGCACCTGCCAGGTCGAGCCGAACCTGCGGCGCATCTCGTCCAGGGTGCCGTCGAGCACCAGCAGCCCGTGATTGACGAGCACCACCCGCTCGGCGAGCCGCTCCACCTCGGTCATGTCGTGGGTGGTCAGCAGCACGGTACGGCCGCGCTCGGCCACCTGGTACCGCAGGAACTCGCGGACCTGCTCCTTCACCACCACGTCCATGCCGATGGTCGGCTCGTCCAGGAACACCACCGGCGGGTCGTGGAGCAGCGCGGCGGCCAGGTCGCAGCGCACCCGCTGGCCCAGCGACAGATGCCGCACCCGGGTGTCCCAGAACGCGGAGAGCTCAAGGAGCTCGTCGAACTCCCGCAGCCGCGCCGCGTGTTCGGCCTGAGGGACCTGGTAGATGTCGCGCAGGATCGCGAACGACTCCCGGACCGGCAGGTCCCACCACAGCTGGGTGCGCTGCCCGAACACCGCGCCGATGTTGCGGGCGTTGCGCTCCCGCTCCCGGTACGGCACCACGCCCGCGACCCGGGCCTCGCCGGACGTCGGCGTGAGGATGCCGGTGAGCATCTTGATGGTGGTCGACTTGCCGGCGCCGTTCGGGCCGAGCAGCGCGAGGAGTTCGCCGGCGGCGACGTCGAAGGAGATGTCGGAGACCGCGTGCTTCTCGACGCGTTCGGGGTTGACAAGGGATCGCAGGGCGCCCGCGAAGCCCGGGCGCCTGACAGTGGTGTGGAAGGTGCGGGACAGACCGCGGACCTCGATGTTTCCGGCCACGCCGGGACCTCCCTCGTTCCGTACACGACGTACGGCCGGTCGGGTGGAGGCCGACCGGCCGCGGATACGTCACGACGTTCGCAGAGCGCCGAAGGGCCCGGCAATGGATTAATCGACGGGCGAATTGGACTGTTCGATCACCGTGCGGGCGGGTCGCTCAGCAGGGAAATGCCGCGTCGGTCACCGGGAAGCGGAGGGTGCCCGGCCGGGGCGTCCGCCGTTGCGCAGCCCCACCGAGCGCAGCGCGCCCTCCAGCGCGAAGGTGGCCGCGCCCAGGCACACCGGGTCGCTGGGGATGGGGGAGAGGACGATCTCGGTCGCGGCGAACGGCCGCCCGAGCGCGTGCCGGCGCACGGCCTCGCGCACCTCGTCGAGCAGCGGTTCGCCGAGCCTGCGGGCCACCCAGCTGCTGAGCACGACCAGTTCGGGGTTGAGCAGGTTGACCAGGTTCGCGACGCCGGCGCCGATGTAACGGGCGGTGTCCCGCACCACCTGGACGGCGACCGGGTCGCCGTCCGCCACGCCCCGGGCCAGCGCCTCGATGGTGGCGGTCTGGTCGTCGGGGCGCAGCAGCGGGCTGTCCGGGCTCGTCTCGCGCAGGTTGAGCATGATGCCGGGCGCGCCGACGTAGGTCTCCACGCAGCCCTGGTTGCCGCAGTGGCAGGGCCGCCCGTCGAGCACGAGCGTCGTGTGCCCCCACTCGCCGGCGCTGTTGCTGACGCCCCGGTGCAGCCCGCCGCCCAGCGCGAGCCCGGCGCCGACCCCGGTGCCGAGGTTCACCACCACGGCGTCCCCGCGCCCGCGGGCCGCCCCGAACCACTGCTCGGCGACCGCGCAGGCGCGCAGCGGATTGTCCAGGTGGAGCGGGTAGGCGATGTGGTCGGAGAGCAGGTCGAGCAGGGGCACGTCGTGCCAGTCCCAGTTGGGCGCGTACTCGGCGACGCCGGTGTCCCGGTCCACCTGTCCGGGCACGCTCACCCCGACCCCCAGCACCCGGGCGCCCTCGATCCCGGCCTGGGCGACCACCGACCCGACGGCGGCGGCCACCTGGCCCACCACCTGCTCGGGCCGGTCGGCGCCGGGACGCATGTCCTCGTCCGCGCGGGCCAGCACGTTCAGCGCGAGGTCGAACAGCTCGACGTGGACGTACGTCTCCGCGATGTCGACGCCGATCAGCGCGCCTCCCGAGGCGTTGACCGCGACGAGGCCGCGGGGGCGGCCGCCCGCGGAGTCCTCGAACCCCACCTCCGTGATCATCCGCAGGTCGAGCAGTTCCCCGACGAGCGTGGCGACCGTGGCCAGGCTCAGCCCGGTGACGGACGCCAGCTCCTGCCGCGAGGTGGGAGATTCGGCGATGATGTGCCGAAGCACCTCATAGCGGTTGGCGGTGCGGATGTCACGTGATGTGTGCTTCACGCGGCGCAAGGCTATGGCCTGGGAAGCGCTTTCGACAAGCCATTACCTTAAGGGTTGGATTAAGTCCGTCTCTCCGCGCCGCCGTGTACGGGTCAGTCCTCCAGGACCTCCGCGACGAAGGGGTTCGTGAACTTCCCTTCGGGGTCCAGCTGCCGGGCCAGGGCGCGGAAGTCGGCGAGCCGCGGATAGCGGTCGCGCAGGGCCTCGCCGGACATCGCGTACACCTTGCCCCAGTGCGGGCGCGGATCGAACGGCTCCAGCGCCTCCTCCAGCCGGCGCACCACCGGCAGCACGGCCGCCAGGTCGTCGATCCAGGTGAAGTGCAGGGCGACCGAGTCCCGCCCGTGGGCCGGACTGAGCCACTGCGGATCGGCGGCGACCGTCCGCACCTCGCAGGTCTGGAGCACGGCGGAGACCGTCCGCCGGATGCCGTCGACCGCGTGCAGCGCGGCCTCGGCCGTCGCTCTCGGCAGCAGGCACTCCGACTGGAGTTCGTCGCCGCTGCTCGGCGTGAACTCGGCGCGGAAGTGCGGGAGCCGCTCGTGCCAGGGCCCCGGCACCCCGAACTGCTCGGTGCAGTTGCCGCCCGGCATGCCCGGTACCGGGTGCATCGCCACCTTGGCGGGCACTCCCCACCCGAACTCCACGGGCGCCTGGTCGGTGCGCCGCTTCACCCACGCCTGCCGGAACCCCGGATCCCGCCAGTCGGTGAACAGGCTCACGCTGTACGCGGCCCCGGCCACGGCCCCGAAGTCCAGCCCCTCCAAGGGCAGTTCCACATGAACGGTCTGCTCGACCTCGTACGCCGGTTCCAGGTCCAGGGTGAGCGCGGTGACGACGCCCAGCGCGCCCAGCGAGGTCACCGCGCCGTCGAAGCGGGCGTCCCCGCGGGCGACGGTCTCGGTCGAACCGTCGGCGAGGACCAGCTCCACCTCCCGGACCGGCGCCGCGAGCGGCCCGTTGGTCACACCCGAGCCGTGGGTGCCGGTGGCGACCGAACCGGCCACCGAGATGTGCGGCAGCGAGGCCATGTTGGGCAGCGCGAGGCCCCGCGCGTGCACCGCGCGGGCCAGTTCGGCGTACCGCACCCCGCCCGCGACCCGTACCGTACGGGCCGCCGTGTCCACCTCGGTCTCCGGCGGCAGCCCGGCGATCGAGACCAGCACGCCCCGCGGGCCGGGGTCGGCGATGCGGTTGAAGGAGTGCCCGCTGCCCAGCACCCGCACCCGTGCACTGCCCGCCACCAGGGACCGCAGCGCGTCGGGCGAGTCCGGGCGGTGGAACTCCGCGGCGGTGTACGTGATGTTGCGCGCCCAGTTGGTGACCGTCTGCACCGGATCCGTCATCTGCGCCGTGCCTTTCCTGTCGTCCTCCGAAGCGGCCGGGACCGGCTCCGGGGAGTGCTTGTCCATTGACCCTCTCATTCGCCGAGACCTACGGTAGAGACCGGTTGCTATCCGTGCGTCACCGAGCCGGAAGGTCACTTCCTTGCCCGAGCGTCCCCAGGCATTGTTCGCCATGACAGCCCAGAACGTGCCGCACATCTTCCCGCCGGAGGTGCTCGCGCGGTTGCGTGAGTGCGTAGAAATCGATCCCACTCTGGTGGCGCACGACTTCACCGATCCCCGGGTCCGGGAGACGCTCGCCCGCACCGAGGTCCTCGTCACCGGCTGGGGCTGCCCGGTCCTGGACCCGGCGGTGCTGGACGCGGCGCCCAGGCTGCGCGCGGTGCTGCACGCGGCCGGCTCGGTCAAGGGCTTCACCACACCGGAGGTCTGGCGGCGCGGCATCCTGGTCTCCTCGGCGGCCGCCGCCAACGCGCTGCCCGTCGCCGAGTACACCCTCGCGATGATCCTGCTCGCCGGGAAGGACGTCTTCGCCTTCCGTGACCTGCTGCGCGGCCGCCGCTCCTTCCCGTACGGCGACATCGTCCCCGGCATCGGCAACTTCCACCGCCGGGTCGGCATCGTCGGCGCCTCCCGCATCGGCCGCCGTCTCATCGAACTCCTGCGCCCCCACGACCTGTCGGTCAGCCTCGCCGACCCCTACGTGGACCAGGCCGAGGCCGCCCGGCTCGGGGTCCCGCTGCTGCCGCTGGACGAGCTGCTGCGCACCTCGGACACCGTCACCGTGCACGCCCCGGGCACCCCCGAGACCCGGCACCTGGTCGGCGCCCGCGAACTCGCCCTGATGCCCGACGGAGCGGTGCTGATCAACACCGCGCGCGGTTCACTGGTCGACCACGACGCCCTCGTCGGGGAACTGCGCACCGGCCGGCTGAGCGCCGTCCTCGACGTGACCGACCCCGAGCCGCTGCCGGCCGACTCCCCGCTCTTCGACCTCCCCAACGCCTTCCTCACGCCGCACCTCGCGGGCTCCCAGGGCAACGAGGTGGCGCGGCTCGGCATCACCGTCGTCGAAGAGGCGCAACGGCTGCTGACCGGCGACGGGCTGCGGTACGCGATCGACCACTCGGTCCTGGAGCGGGCCGCGTGAGGTCCGTCTCGTAGGGTGACGTGAACGACATGACGAAGGGGAGCCGAGCGGTGGCGAAGAGGACCCAGCCGGCACTGAACGGGGACGCGTCGACGGTACGGGACGTGGCCGCGCGGGCCGGCGTCTCCGCGTCGACCGTCTCCCGGGTCCTGGGCGGCACCTACCCGGTGGCCACCGCCACCCGCGCCAGGGTCCTGAAGGCGATGCGCGAACTGGACTACGTGGTCAACGCGCATGCCCGGGCGCTCGGCGGCGCCACCAACAACACGGTCGCCTTCGTC
Source organism: Streptomyces arenae (assembly GCF_022343545.1). Classification (NCBI taxonomy): domain Bacteria; kingdom Bacillati; phylum Actinomycetota; class Actinomycetes; order Kitasatosporales; family Streptomycetaceae; genus Streptomyces; species Streptomyces arenae. Next base: position 55,044 of record NZ_JAKQYH010000050.1, on the reverse strand, counting down.
GTGGACGACGTCACCGGCCCGTTCTACGCGCACATCGCCCGCGGGGTCGAGGAGCAGGCCTCCGCGGAGGGCCGGCTGTGCATGCTCTGCACCACGCACGGCGATCCCCGGCGCATCCTCGCCGTCGTGGAGACCATGCGGGAACAGCGGGCCGACGCCGTGATCGTGGTGGGCGGCGCCCTCCAGGACAAGGCCTACCACGACCGGATGACCCACTTCGCGCACGCCCTCGACCGGGCCGGATCCCGGCTGGTGCTGGTGGGCAGGCCGCCGCTCGGCCCGGGCGTCCCCGCCACGGTGGTCGACTACGACAACGAGGGCGGCGCCTTCGCCCTCACCGGCCACCTGCTCTCCGGCGGCCACCGGCGCATCGCCTACCTCGGCCGCGTCCCCGGCCTGTCCACCAGCGCCCAGCGCATCGCCGGCTTCACCCGCGCCCATGAACTCCTCGGCCTCGCCCCCGATCCGGAGCTGATCCTGGACGGTGTCTTCTCCCGCTCCTACGGCTACCAGGCGACCCGTGAACTCCTCGCCTCGGGCAAGGAGTTCACGGCGATCTTCGCCGCCACCGACATGATCGCCACGGGCGTCATCCAGGCGGTACGGGAGGCGGGCCGCCGTATCCCGCAGGACATCGCGGTGGCCGGGTACGACGACATCCCGGTGGCCCGGGACGTCCACCCGGCCCTCACCACGGTCCACGTGCCCCAGGAGGAGCTGGGCCGCGCCGCGGTCCGCCTCGCCCTGCACCGCGACGAACTGCCCGACGGCCAGCACCTGGTCCTGGGCACCCATGTGGTGCTGCGGGAGTCGACACGCAGGCCGGGGGCCCAGTAGCGCGACCCCGGTAGCTTTGGCGTCATGAGCGCAGACCGGCTTCCCGACACCGACCTCACCCGGCACCGCCGGCTCCGTGAGCAGGGCAGCCTCGACCGCGCCGATCTGGAGGCGATCCTGGACGCCGGGTTCGTCTGCCATCTCGGCGTGGTGGTCGAGGGGCGGCCGCTCGTCGTGCCGACGGTGTACGGGCGCGACGGGCGGCAGCTGTACCTGCACGGCTCGGTCGCCAGCCGCAGCCTCGCGGGCGGCACCCCGGTGTGCGTCACCGTGACCCATGTGGACGGTCTGGTGCTGGCGCGGTCGGTCTTCGAGCACGGGGTCAACTACCGCAGCGCCATGATCCACGGCACCGCCCGCAAGGTGACCGACCCCGAGGAGAAACTGGCGGGGCTGCGCCTGCTCACCGAGCACTCCGCCCCGGGGCAGTGGACGTACGCCCGCCGCCCGAACCGGAAGGAGCTGGCCGCCACCACCCTGCTCGCCCTCTCCCTCGAAGAGGCGTCCGTCAAGATCCGTACCGGCGCCCCGGAGGACGGGGAGGGACCGGACGCGGAACTCGGGCTGTGGGCGGGTGTCCTGCCGCTGACCTCAGTCTGGGGTGACCCCGTGACGGATCCCGCACTGCCCCCGAACCACCCCGTACCGGAACATATCGCGCGTCGAGGGGGGACCCGGCACGGCTGACGGCCGGGCGGGGGCATACCGTGAGGAGTCGAACGCCTGAGCCGGGAGGAGACACGGGATGGGCAGCCGTACCGCGCTGGTCGAGGATCTGATGGAGAGGTTCCCGCACGTACCACGGGAAGCCGTCTTCAAGGAGGACCTGCTTCGGGGCGGTGTGGCCTTCGATCCCTCCGCGCTGAGCGACAACGAAGGGGGCGAGGTCAAGCCGAAGTCGTACTTCATCTTCTCCTTCGACCACGGCACCCTGCCGGAGCTGGGCGAGGCCGCGCTGCGCCGGCCCCCGGAGGAGATCATCCTCACCGGCGGCCCCTACGACCTGCGGCGGACCGTGGTCTCGGTGCGGGTGAACCCCACCTCGCCGTACCGGGTCGCGGCCGACGACGAGGGGATGCTCGGCCTCTACCTCGACGGGAAGCGGATCGCCGACGTCGGCGTGCCCCCGATGCCGGAGTACTACCGGCACAAGCTCGCCAACGGGAAGTCCGTGATGGAGGTCGCCCCGACCATCCAGTGGGGCTACCTGATCTACCTGACCGTCTTCCGGGTCTGCCAGTACTTCGGCGCCAAGGAGGAGTGCCAGTACTGCGACATCAACCACAACTGGCGCCAGCACAAGGCGGCCGGCCGGCCCTACACCGGCGTCAAGGACGTGGAGGAGGTCCTGGAGGCGCTGGAGATCATCGACCGGTACGACACCGCGAAGACCTCCACCGCCTACACGCTGACCGGCGGCGCGATCACCAAGACCGTCTCCGGGCGCGACGAGGCCGACTTCTACGGGCACTACGCCAAGGCCATCGAGGAGCGCTTCCCGGGCCGCTGGATCGGCAAGGTGGTCGCGCAGGCGCTGCCGCGTGACGACGTGCAGCGGTTCAAGGACTACGGCGTGCAGATCTACCACCCGAACTACGAGGTGTGGGACGAGTACCTGTTCAAGATGTACTGCCCGGGCAAGGAGCGGTACGTCGGCCGGGACGAGTGGCACAAGCGGATCCTGGACTCCGCCGAGATCTTCGGCGCCCGCAACGTGATCCCCAACTTCGTGGCCGGCGTGGAGATGGCCGAGCCGTTCGGCTTCAAGACCGTCGACGAGGCGATCGCCTCCACCACCGAGGGCCTGCGCTTCTTCATGTCCCAGGGCATCACGCCCCGGTTCACCACCTGGTGCCCCGAGCCCACCACCCCGCTCGGCAAGGCCAACCCGGCGGGCGCGCCGCTGGAGTACCACATCCGGCTGCTCCAGGCCTACCGCCAGACCATGGAGGACTTCGGTCTCTCCTCGCCCCCCGGCTACGGCCCGCCCGGCCCCGGCCGCGCCGTCTTCTCGGTGAGCTCCTTCATGGACAGCCTCCCCGCGCAGACGCCGGTGGAGGCCTGATCCGGAACTGTTCGTACGAGACTTCCGGGAACGGTGAGTCGAATGGCGGTCGCGGTCCGTACAAGAGGCCGGAGTTGTGGGTCACGGCACCGAGTACGGCACTGGGCACGGCACTGAGCACGGCGGCTTGACGCAACACCGGTGACCGATGGTATGGGTGACGGCAAGGAATTGTCGGACGACCATCGGTCACCGGTTTTGAATATGCCGCTTGTCAGTTGTGCAGGAGACGTGAAAAGCTCGGGTCCTGCCGCGAGGTTCCCCCCAACTCCATTGCCGATATGGTGAGTTGACCTCGCATTGGATGCAGGAGACCCATGCCTGACCTGCCGACCCCTCAGGACGCCGCTGAGGCAGCGCTGTTCTCCGAATGCTGGGACGCGGTGCTCTCCTATGCCGACCTGTGCACGTCCGGCTCTCTGACGGCCAATCAGCTGGCCACCGAGGCCTTCACGCTCGGCATGCGCGAGGCCCGTGAAGCGGACTTCGCGCCCCCGCGCACCAGCGGACGGCGCGCCGCCCGGCTGCCGATGATCCCGCTGCTGCTCACCGCGGTCCGCAACACGGCCGCCGGCTGGGAGGCGCAGGGACTCGGGCACAAGCTCGACCCGGACCTGAGGCTGTGGCTCAACTCCGAGAAGGCCGCGCGCTACACGGGCCTGCCGTTGCAGCGGCCCGTCGCCCTGCGCGGCCTGCGGGACATGCAGGAGGCGGACGCCTCGCTGCTGTGGCTGGCCGAGGTGGAGGCGCTGCCGCTGCCCTCGGTGGCCCGCCGGCTCGGTCTCGACCCGGCCGTCGCCGCCCAGGAACTGGAGCAGGTACGCGGACTCTTCCGCGACCGCGCCCACCGGGCCCATCTCGACACGCCCATGGAAGCGGAGTGCCGCAGCTACGCCCGGCTGCTCGACGCGGTCACCCGCTCCTCGGCGGCCGACACGCCCGACGACCTCTCCCGGCACCTCGCCACCTGTGTGCAGTGCGCCGAGGCCGCCGCCTGTCTGCGGCTGCACGGCGGCGGACTGCCCGCGGCGCTCGCCGGCGGGGTCATAGGCTGGGGCGGCCTCGCCTACCTGGAGCGCCGCCGCCGTGCCGCCGAGGTACGGCTCGGCGCGGGCCGCCCGGCCGCCCCCGAGAGCGACGGCGGCGACCCCAAGGAGGGCGCCGGCCGGAGCAAGGTGCTGCGCCACGGCCTGCTCGGCGCCGCGGTGCTGATCTCGCTGGTCGCGCTCGGCGTCTCGATGATGCCGATGGGCGGCGGCGCCGGCGACGACACGGCCGCCGCCTCCCACGACGACCGTCAGCCGGTCGCCGATCCCACCTCCGTCCTGCCCTCCGCCTCGGACCCGGCGCCCACGCACACCGCCTCGGCCGCCCCGTCCTCCTCGGCCACCACCGGCAAGCAGCACAAGAACCCCGACCCGGAGCCGCAGGGCACCTCCTCGTCCACCGCGAGCACCGGCCCCGACCACCGGGCCACCAGCTCCGCGAGCCCCACCGCCCCGACGGCGCGCACCTGCCACGCCTCCTACGACCTGGTCAACCAGTGGACCGACGGCTTCCAGTCCACCGTCACCGTCACGACCACCCAGGCGCTGTCCGGCTGGCGGGTCGAGTGGTCCTTCCGGGACGGCCAGAAGGTCACCCAGATGTGGGATGCCACGGTCAGCCAGAGCGGCGGGCAGGTCACCGCCGACGCGGCCGACTACAACCAGTCGGTCTCCGCGAACGGCAGCCTCTCCTTCGGCTTCCTCGGGACCTGGAGCGGCGAGAACTCCGCGCCGTACGCCTTCACCCTGAACGGCGAATCCTGCTCGCTGAGTTGAGCCGCTCGTACGACCTGCGGCCGGGCGGACCCACGAGGGCGGGTCGACCCGGCCGCTGACGGTATGTCAGAGTGCTGCCGAGTACCGCGTCAGCACTGCGACTTGTAGAAGTACTTGCTGACCGAAGCGTCGTTCATGTTGTCCTTCGTGATCGCCACCATGTCGGTGCCGATCGACTTGCTGACCGACTTGCCCTCGAAGGCGTCGGCGAGCTGGTCCACCGCCTGCCTGCCGATCGCCGCCGGGTCCTGCGCGACCAGCACCTGGAGGGTGCCCGCCTTCAGCGCGGCGACCTCGTCCGGCTCCGCGTCGAACGCGGCCACCTTCACCGCGCCCTGCTTGCCGGCCTGCTTCAGCCCGGTGGCGATACCCGTCCCGGTGTTGGTGTTGCCCGCGAACGCCCCGCCCAGGTCCGGGTGGGCGGCGAGCGTCGACTGGATCTGGGAGGCCGCCGTGGCCGGCAGGTCGTTGTCGTAGAGCGTGGGCAGCACCTTGATGTTCGGGTACTTGCCCATCTCCTCGGTGAAGCCCTTGATCCGCGCGTCGGTCGTCGACACGCCGGGCTTGACGCTGATGACGATGACCGAGCCCTTCTCGTTCATCAGCTTCGCCAGCGCGTCGGCGGCCACCCGGCCGCCCTTCTCGTTGTCCGACGAGATCCTGGTGATACCGACGGAGTCGTCGCTCACCGTCGTGTCCACCAGCGCCACCTTGGTGCCGGCCGACTGGATCTGCTTCAGCGACGGCGTCAGCGCGCTGGTGTCGACCGGCGAGATCAGCAGCCCGTCCGGGCGGGCCGCCGCCACCGAGTCGAGCAGCGGGCGCTGCACCGACACGTCCCACTGGGCGGAACCGTCGGCCGTGAAGTCCATCCCCTTGGCCTTGGCCTCCTGCTGCGCCGCACAGGTCATGGTGATGTAGAACGGGTCGCTCTTCACCCCCGTGATCAGCCGCACCTTCTTGCCCTTGGCGCCGCCCGAACTCCCCGAGCCGCCACCGTCGTCCGACGAGCCGCACGCCGAGGCCGCGCCCAGGGCCAGCACCGTGCCCACCGCGACCAGCAACCCGCGCCTGCTGCGAATGCTCCCCATCACAGAGTTCTCCTTGTCCCTCGTCATGCGCGTTCCCGGGTCTTCCTGCGCAGCTGGTCGACGTACACGGCCACGACCAGGACCACGCCCACCGCCACGTCCTGCCAGTACTGCTGGACGCCGATCACGATCAGCCCGGTGGTCAGCACCGCCGGGATGAACACGCCGATCACCGTGCCCAGCACCGAACCGCGGCCGCCGAACAGGCTGGTACCGCCGAGCACCACCGCGGTGATCACCTTCAGGTTGTCGGTGGAGTGCCCGGCGATCGACGTCGTACCGTACGAGGCCAGCCACATCACCGCGCCGAGCCCGGCCAGCAGCCCCATCAGCCCGTACACCTTCACCAGCTGCCGGCCCACCGGAATGCCCGCCCGCCGTACGGCAGTCGGGTTCGAACCGATGGCGAGCGTGTGCTCGCCGAACCGGGTGCCGGCCAGCACCGCGCCGAACAGCGCGGTCACCACCGCGGCCAGGATCACCATCCAGGGGATGCCGAGCACCTTCCCGAAACCGAGGCTGTTCTGCAGATGGGTGGAGGCCGCTCCGGCGGGATCCTGGCCACCGGTGGCGAGTTCGGCGATCCCCAGCGCCGCGCCCAGCCCGCCCAGCGTCACGATCAGCGGCGGCACCTTGCCGCTCGCCACCACCGCGCCCTGTAGCGCGCCCCACGCCGTGCCCACCGCCAGCGCGATGACGACACAGAACGCGACCGTGCCCCAGCCCGAATTCGGGCCGCCGTGATGGAGGTTGTACTCACCCGCCGCCACCGCGGCCAGCACCAGCACCGAACCGATCGACAGGTCGATGCCCGCCGTGATGATCACGAACGTCATGCCGACACCGAGCACCAGGTAGATGGCCGCGTTCACGGCGATCTGGGTGATGTCGTACGTGGTGAAGAACTTGCCCGGGGCGGCGATGGTGAAGAACGCCACCAGGGCCACCAGGATCACGAAGGTCCACAGTTCGTTGAGGGTCGCGGCACGCCGGAGCCAGTCCGGCACGCCCGGACGGCCGTCGACGGCCGCCGCCTTCTGGCTCTCTGCGGTCATCGCACGCCCTCCGCTTCCCTGCCCCCGTTCGGGCCGTCCAGTGACCCGGTCATCGCCCCGACGAGCTCCTCGATCGTGGTGTCGGCCGCGGTGTACGACGCGACGCGCCGGCCCAGCCGCAGCACCTCCACCCGGTCCGCCACCGACAGCACCTCGGGCATGTTGTGGCTGATCAGCACGACGCAGATGCCCCGGTCGGCGACCCTGCGCACGGTCTCCAGGACCCGGGCGCGCTGGACGACGCCCAGGGCCGCGGTCGGCTCGTCCATGAAGATGACCTTGTGTGCGAAGGCGACCGCGCGGGCCACCGCGACGGACTGCCGCTGACCACCCGACAACGTTGTCACAGCAGCCGTCACATCCTTCAGTTCGACGCCGAGTTCGGCGAACGCCCGGACCGCCTCCCGGCGCATCGCGGGCCGGTCGAGGACGCCGATGCGGCCGAGCAGCCCGCCGCGCACGATCTCCCGGCCGAGATAGAGATTGGCCGCCGCGTCGAGATCGGGGGCGAGCGACAGGTCCTGGTACACCGTCTCGACGCCGTGCCGCTGGGCGTCCATCGGGCCGGAGAACCGCACCGATGCCCCGTCCAGGCGGACTTCGCCGGCGTCGGGCGCGAGGACGCCGGACAGTACGTTCACCAGAGTGGACTTGCCGGCGCCGTTGTCGCCGATCAGGGCGACGACCTCGCCGGGATATGCCGTGAAATCGGCGCCCGAGAGCGCCTCGACGTGGCCGAAACGTTTGACCACGCCGTGTGCGGTGAGCAGTGGTTCCCTTGCAGAGGCCATGTTGTGCCTTCTGGTTGGTATCGTTAACAGCTTGGCTGATTCTTGGGGCGCCCACAGCGGGGTGTCAAGGGTGGTGCACACGGCCGGCCGTCGCGCCGCCGGGCCCTCAATTTCCCTTATTTGCATGGCGGTTGATATGCCGCCGAGTTGGTAACGTTAACGAGTCGACGCTCAAACGTGACGCAGGTGGAGGACGTGGCGTGGCAGCCACCCGGCCGACCATGAAGGACGTTGCCGCGGAAGCGGGCGTCAGCGCGATGACGGTGTCCCGTGTCGTCAACGGCGATTCGGCCGTCGCCCCGCGGACCGCCGCACGGGTGGAGGCCGCGGTCCGCAAACTGGGCTACCAACGGGACGACGTGGCCAGGCAGTTGCGCCGCACCCATGAACTGAGCCAGACCATAGGGCTGTTGGTCGACGATGTGGCAGACCCCTTCATGGCGGCGGTCGCCTCCGCCGCCGAGGACGTGGCCCGGCAGCGCGGCAGCGTCATGCTCATCGGCTCCAGCCGGGCCGACCTGCGCCGGGAGCGCGAGGTGATCGCCGCGTTCACCGCCCGCCGTGTCGACGGGCTGATCCTCACCCCGGCGGCCGGCAGCCACCGGTTCCTGCGCCCCGCCCAGGTCCAGGGCACGAAGATCGTCTGTGTGGACCGGGCGGCACCCGGCCTGGACGTGGACGCCGTGGTGGTCGACAACTTCGGCGCGGTGCGGGAGGCGGTCGGGGCGCTGGTGGCACACGGCCACCGCAGGATCGGGTACGTCGGGGACAGGCCGGAGATCTGGACGTTCGGCGAACGCCGGCGGGGCTATGCCGCGGCGCTGGCGGCGGCGGGGATCGCGGCGGACCCGGCGCTGGTCAGGGAGGGCGCGCGGTCGGGGCCGGAGGCGGCGCGGGCGGTCGCCGGGATGCTGGCGCTGCCCGACCCGCCGACGGCACTGCTGGCCGGCAACGAGATCCTCGCCTTCGGCGCCCTCGCCGAGCTCCCGCCGGGCCTGGCCTTCGTCGGCTTCGACGACTTCGCGCTGGCCGCCCGGCTGACCCCGCCCGTCACGGTGATCGCCCAGGACCCGGTCGCCCTCGCCACCAGCGCGGCCCACTTGCTGTTCGCCCGCATCCACGGCGACGCCTCCCCGGCCCGCACCGTGGTGATGCCGACCCGCCTGATCCAACGAGGCTCAGGCGAAATCCCGGGCCCGTTCGCCGCGTAGGGCCGCCGGGCGGAGTGCTCACGGGCGGGATCCGGGAAGCTCGCCCGGGGGCCCGGGGGCCCGGGGGCCCGGGGGCCGGGGGGCCGGGGTCCGGTCAGTCTCCGCGGGTGGAGGTGCCTCTGGTGCGGGTGGCGGAGCCCCTGGTGCGGGAGGCGCCGCCGGTCGTGCGGGCCGGGGAGCCCGCGCCACGCTGGGTGGCGGCCGACGTGCCACGGGCGCCGGCGCCCGTCGCCCGGTTGCCCGCCGACCTCGGCTGGGCGGCGGCGCCCGCCGTACGGGACGAGCTTCCCTTCGTGCTGCGGGAGGACGTGCCCCGGGTCTGGCCGGTGGACGCGGTCCGGGCCTGACCGGTGGACGTGCCTCGGGCCTGACCGGTGGACGTGCCACGGGCCTGACCGGTGGACGTGCCTCGGGCCTGACCGGTGGACGTGCCACGGGGCTTGCCGGTGCCGGTGCCGGTGCCGGTGGCCTGGCCGGTGGTGTTCGCCGTCCGGGTCGTGGTGTCCGGGGAGCCGGAGCCGCGGGTGCCGCCGCGGCGGCGGGTGGACCGGCGGCCGGTGTCGGTGCCGGACCTGCGGTCCGGGCGGGACGACTGCGGGGGCGTCGGCTGCGGGACCTCGATGGTGACGGGCACGCCGGAGGGCTCGCGGGCACCGGTGAGGGTGGCCAGTTCCGCGTCGCCCGACGTGACGCGGGCCGTCCGGGGGCGGATGCCGGCGTCGGACATCAGCCGGGTGACGTCCCGCTTCTGGTCGGGCAGGACCAGGGTGACCACACTGCCGGAGCCGCCGGCGCGGGCCGTGCGGCCGCCCCGGTGCAGGTAGTCCTTGTGGTCGGTGGGGGGATCGACGTTCACGACCAGGTCGAGGTCGTCGATGTGTATGCCCCGGGCCGCGACGTTCGTCGCCACCAGCGCCGTGACCTGGCCGTTCTTGAACTGCTCCAGGGTCCGGGTGCGCTGCGGCTGGGAGCGGCCCCCGTGCAGCGCGGCCGCGCGCACACCGGCCGCCAGCAGCCGCTTGGTGAGCCGGTCGGCGGACCTCTTGGTGTCGAGGAAGAGGATGACCCGCCCGTCACGGGCCGCGATCCGCGTGGTGACGGCCTTCTTGTCGGTCTCGTCCTGCATGTGGAGCACGTGGTGCTCCATGGTGGTCACGGCTCCCGCGGACGGATCCACGGAGTGCACCACGGGATCGGTCAGGAACCGCTGCACCAGCCGGTCGATGTTGCGGTCCAGGGTGGCCGAGAAGAGCATGCGCTGCCCGCCGGGCCGTACCAGCTCGATCAGCTTGGTGATCTGCGGCAGGAAGCCCATGTCGGTCATCTGGTCGGCCTCGTCCAGCACCGTGACGGCGACCCGGTCGAGCACGCAGTCACCGCGCTCCACGAGGTCGTTCAGCCTGCCGGGGGTCGCGACCAGCACCTCCGCGCCGCGCCGGAGCGTGGCGGCCTGCTTGGTGATGGAGAGCCCGCCGACCACGGTGGCCACCCGCAGGTTCACCGCGGTCGCGTACGGGGTCAGCGCGTCCGTCACCTGCTGGGCGAGTTCCCGGGTGGGCACCAGCACCAGGGCGAGCGGCGCCCTGGGCTCCGCGCGCAGCCCTGCCGTGCGGGCCAGCACCGCCAGACCGAACGCGAGGGTCTTGCCCGACCCGGTACGCCCCCGTCCCAGCAGGTCACGGCCGGCCAGCGAGTTGGGCAGGGTGGCGGCCTGAATGGGGAACGGGTCGGTCACGCCCTGCGCGGCGAGGGTCTTCAGCAGCCCTGCGGGCATGTCCAGGGCCGCGAAGTCCTCGACGGCGGGAAGCGGGGGCGTCGTGCTTTCCGGCAGCCGGAACTCCGTCGACGACGATGCGGCGGGTCTGGCCGGGGCGGTGCGCCGGTTCGGCTTCTGGGGCCTACGGGACATGCGGTGGTCTGCCTTCCTGGAAACAGCACAAACCGGGGTCCGCACCTTGACGGTGCGGACCCCGGTCAGCGGATACGCGTCCGGTGATCAGGCGGGGACGATGTTCTCCGCCTGCGGGCCCTTCTGGCCCTGCGTGACGTCGAAGCTGACCCGCTGGCCCTCGAGGAGCTCACGGAAGCCCTGGGCGCTGATGTTCGAGTAGTGGGCGAAGACGTCGGGGCCGCCGCCGTCCTGCTCGATGAAACCGAAGCCCTTTTCAGAGTTGAACCACTTCACGGTTCCCTGTGCCATGACATTCTCCTTCAGTAGGCAGAGGCCCCATCCGGAGAAGCCGGAAAAACAAACAATGCGCCTGATGGATGAAGCATTCCCGTCAGGCGCACATAAGTTCATGGGTACCACAACTGCGACTCAATGACCGTAGCACAGCTCGCCGGACCGTGTCGGTGAACGCGCCGCCGTTCACCCGGTCGGCTCCTCACATCCGGTTCACACCCGGTCCGTCACACGGGGCACCGCGGACCGGCCGGGACGGCGGGCCGCGGTCCACCCGGTGAGCAGCACCAGCGCGGTGCCCAGCGTCAGGCCCGCGGCGGGCAGCAGGGGGAGCCGGCCGTCCGGCGCGAAGCCCCGCACGGCCAGCCGGCTCAGGGCGGCGACGGTCATGGCCAGACCGAGCCACAGCGGCCAGGCGCGCCGCAGGCCGGCGTCCGGACTGGTCCGCTCGTACAGCACGCCCAGCCCGCGCTCCAGCGGACCGAGTACGGTCACGACCCCGGCCAGGACCACCCCGAGCACCAGCAGCCACGGCAGCCGCAGCGCCCACCAGGCGGCCGACCCCACACCCGGCTCGGGCGCGAGGCCGGTCAGGTAGAACGCGGCGGCGGCGACCAGCACCGGCAGCATGTGCCACAGGTACAGCGTCATGCTGGCCGCGCCCACGGGACGGACCACGCGCCACACCCGCTCGCGCTCCAGCAGCCGCCGTACCGGAGGCGCCACGAGCAGACACAGCCCGGCCTGGGCCACCACCCACGCCAGCATCGCGGCCGACGGCGGATCGGTGTTGCCGGGGTGCTGCCCGGTGACCAGGATCAGGCTGACCGGGAACGGCCCGAGGGTCACCAGCGCGGCGAACGCGGTCACACCGCCCGCCGCCATCACCGTCGGCAGGAGCCGCCGCCCGGTCAGCAGCCCGTCGCGCCAGCAGAAGCCCAGCTGATAGGCCACCCCCCAGACGAGCAGGTAGTCGAGCAGCCCCACGTACGGCACGTGCTCCCGCACCACGAGCACGTCGACCACCAGGGCCGCCGCACCCATCGCCGGCGGCACCCCCGCCCCCCAGCGCCGGTGCGCCGCGTACATCACCGGTGTCAGCGCGCTGAGCAGGAGGTACACGGGCAGGAACCAGAACTGCATCGCCATCGCCCAGCCCACCAGCGCCAGGGTGTCCGCGTCCACGCCGGCCGCCGCGCCGACACCGACGGCGAGCAGCACCAGACCGCTGTAGACGCCGACCGGCAGGAGCAGCCGCAGGGCCCGCCGCCCCAGCCATCCGGCGGCGGTGGCGCCGCCCTCCCGGGCCCGCGCCCAGGAGCCGCCCGCGGCATGGCCGCCCGCCAGGAAGAACAGCGGCATGATCTGGAACGCCAGGGTCAGCCACTGGGTCCAGGGCACGGTCGCCAGCAGCTCCGGGGCGACGATCCGGCCGTCCGGCTCCCGGACCAGGACGGTGATCAGCCAGTGGCCGAGGACCACCAGCCCGATCGCCCACGCACGCAGGAAGTCGACGTAGCGGTCTCGGCTCATGAGCGGACATGCTGCCGCAGCCCCGGCGCCGACGGGCCGGGACGCCCGTGCCGCAACCATTCCGTGCCCGGTACGACACCCCCCGCACCACCGGCCCGTAATTCGTTGGCGCTCCTCCACGCGCGCCCCTAGGCTGAGCCCCGCTTCACGCAGTGGCCGAGGGCCGCTGCCGTCTGCCGAGCGGGACAACAGGAGGTGTGACCGATGGCTGTCGTTGCGATGGGCGCTGCCCGTGACCAGAAGTTCATCCATGCCACCTCCGCGGCCACCGGCTGACCAACTCTCTTTCCCGGGGCCGCCCTTGTGAAGGGTCACCCTTGACTTCCAGCTCTGCTGACCTCTCCGCGCTCGCTCCCTACGGCTGGGACGAGGCCTGGGCGACGGAGTTCGCCCCCTACGCCGCCGAAGGCCTGCTGGCCGGGCGCGTCGTCCGTGTCGACCGCGGGCAGTGCGACATCGTCACCGCCGGCGGGACGCTGCGCGCCGACACCGCGTTCGTCACCCCGCACGATCCGCTGCGCGTCGTGTGCACCGGTGACTGGGTCGCCGTCGAACCCGGCGGCAACCCGCGCTACGTACGGGCGTGTCTGCCGCGCCGTACCGCCTTCGTGCGCTCCACCTCCTCCAAGCGGTCCGAGGGGCAGATCCTCGCGGCCAACGTCGACCACGCCGTGGTCGCGGTGTCCCTCGCCGTCGAACTCGACCTCGGCCGCGTCGAACGGTTCCTGGCGCTGGCCTGGGAGTCCGGGGCGCAGCCGGTGGTCGTACTCACCAAGGCTGACCTGGTCCCGGACCCGGTGACCCTCGCGCACCTCGTCCAGGACGTCGAGGCGACGGCACCCGGCGTGCCCGTCCTGACCGTCAGCGCACTCGCGGGCGAAGGCCTCGACGTCCTCGTCGCCCTCGTCGGCTCCGGTACGTCGGTGCTGCTGGGCCAGTCCGGCGCCGGCAAGTCCACGCTCGCCAACACGCTGCTCGGCGAGGACGTGCTGGACGTCCGGGCGGCCCGGGACGTGGACGGCAAGGGCCGCCACACCACGACCACCCGCAACCTGCTGGCGCTCCCGGGCGGCGGCGTGCTGATCGACACGCCGGGTCTGCGGGGCGTCGGCCTCTTCGACGCCGAGGGCGGGGTCGGGCAGGTCTTCTCCGAGATCGAGGAGCTGGCCGACGGGTGCCGGTTCGCCGACTGCGCGCACCACAGCGAGCCGGGCTGCGCGGTCCGCCTCGCGGTGGAGAACGGGGAACTGCCGGTGCGGCGGCTGGAGAGCTACCGCAAGCTCGTGCGCGAGAACCAGTGGATCGTCGCCAAGACGGACGCGCGGCTCCGGGCCGAGATCAAGAAGGACTGGAAGAAGAGGGGAGCCGAGGGCAAGGCGGCGATGGAGGCGAAGAGGGGGCGGTGGGAGTAGCCGTCCTGGGGTGGGGACGGAGGCGGGAGTGCCGTGTCCGTTTTCCGCCAGTGCCGTGGTCCGGCGTCGCTCACACTGGAACGCGTGATGGACGAGGACACCAGGTACGAGGCGGTGCGCAGCCGGGACGCGCGGTTCGACGGCGCGTTCTTCTTCGCCGTCGAGACGACCGGGATCTACTGCCGCCCCAGTTGCCCGGCGGTCACGCCGAAGCGGCGCAACGTGCGCTTCTTCCGCACCGCCGCCGCGGCCCAGGGCTCCGGCTTCCGGGCCTGCCGGCGCTGTCGCCCCGACGCCGTCCCCGGCTCGGCCGAGTGGAACGTCCGTGCGGACGTCGTCGGCCGGGCCGTGCGGCTGATCGGCGACGGCGTGGTGGACCGGGAGGGCGTCGGCGGCCTCGCCGACCGGCTGGGCTACAGCGCACGCCAGGTGCAGCGGCAGCTCACCGCGGAGCTGGGCGCCGGGCCGGTCGCCCTGGCCCGCGCCCAGCGCGCCCACACCGCACGCGTGCTGCTCCAGACCACCGGGCTGCCGGTCACGGAGATCGCGTTCGCCAGCGGGTTCGCCAGTGTGCGCCAGTTCAACGACACCGTCCGCGCCGTGTACGCCACGACCCCGAGCGCCCTGCGCGCGGCGGCGCCCGGCGGCCGCGGCGCCCGGCGGGGCGACCCGGTCGCCGGGATCCCGCTCCGGCTCGCCCACCGCGGCCCCTACCAGGCCGGCCCCGTCTTCGACCTGCTGGCCCGCGAGGCCGTGCCCGGTGTGGAAGAGGTCACGGGCGCTCCCGGCGCCCGCACCTACCGCCGTACCCTCCGGCTGCCCTACGGCCATGCCGTCGTCGCCGTCGAGGAGCGGACCGCCCGTGCCGCCGCGGGGACCGGCGCCCACCCCGGCGGCTGGCTCGACGCCCTGCTCCGCCTCAGCGACCCGCGTGACCTGACCACCGCCGTGCAGCGCCTGCGCCGGCTGTTCGACCTCGACGCCGACCCGTACGCCGTCGACGAGCGGCTGGCCGCCGACCCACGGCTCGCTCCGCTGGTCGCCGCCCGGCCGGGGCTGCGGTCGCCCGGCGCCGCGGATCCCGCCGAGGCAGCGGTACGGGCGCTGGCCGGCCCCGCCGCCGAACGGCTGGTCCAGCGGTACGGCAAGACACTGGACGCCCCGTCCGGAAGCCTCACCCACCTCTTCCCGGACCCCGCCGTGCTCGCCGGGGCCGAGCCCGCGGGTGCGCTCGGCGAGCTGACCGCGGCGCTCGCGGACGGCACGGTACGACTCGACCCGGGCGCCGACCGGGACGCGGCGGAGGCGGCGCTGCGGGCCCTGCCCGGCATGTCACCGGCGGCCGTCGCCGTGATCCGCGTCCGCGCGCTCGGTGACCCCGATGTCGCCCCGCCGGACCTGGACGTACCGGAGGCATGGCGGCCGTGGCGCTCGTACGCCGTCCGGCACCTGCTCGCGGAAGGCCCGTAGAAGGCCCGTGGAACGCCCGAAAAGGCTCATGCAAGGCTCGCTCGCATTCCCTGAAGGCTCATAAAAGGAGAGTCGAGGAACTGATGGACGTCACCTACTGGACCCGGATCCCCTCACCCGTCGGCGAGCTGCTGCTGACCGCCGACGCGGACGGGGCGCTGACGTCCCTGTCCGTACCCGGGCAGAAGGGCGGCAGGAGCGTCGGGGCGGGATGGCGGCAGGACCCCGGCCCCTTCACGGCGGCCGAGGAACAGCTCGGCGCGTACTTCGCCGGCGAACTCAAGGAGTTCCGGCTGGAGTCGCGGGCGCGGGGCACCGAGTTCCGGGAACGGGTGTGGGCCGCGCTCGACGACCTGCCGTACGGGGCGACGACGACGTACGGGGAGATCGCCGCGCGCATCGGGGCGGCCAGGATGGCGGTCCGCGCGGTCGGCGGCGCGATCGGCGCCAACCCGCTGCTGATCGTGCGGCCCTGCCACCGGGTGATCGGCGCCGACGGCTCGCTGACCGGCTACGCGGGCGGACTGGAGCGCAAGGTCCACCTGCTGAGGCTGGAGGGGCTGGAGGGGCTGGACAGCGTCCCGTAGGAGCGCGGAAACGGCGCGACGGGCCCCGTCCGCCGTTCACTGTCGCGCTCCGCCAGCCGGGTGCACTGACCGTCGAGTCGGCTCACCGGCCACCCCCCGATGTGCCACCTTCCCCCTCAGTGGATCTCCGGAGGGCGGACGTGCGGATGGGCAAGGCCGGGCAGGTGCTCGCGGCGGCGCTGCTGCTGGTGTGGGGTGCGACGGCGCGGGCCGGCGCCGGCCCCGCCCCCTCGCTCTGGGCCGGGAGCTGGGAGGCAGCGCCCTCCGGTACCGTCCCGGCCGTCCCCGGCGCCGCGTTCCGCAACGTCGTCCATCTGAGTGTCGGCGGCGCGGCCGTACGCGTGCGGATCAGCAACCGGCTCGGCAGCGCCCCCCTGCGGCTCGGCGCGGTCACCGTCGCCCGCCGGCAGGGCGCGGGGCCCGACGCCGTACCCGGTTCGATGCGCGTGGCCACCTTCGACGGCGCCGGTACCGCCGT
The DNA here is from genome assembly GCF_022343545.1 of Streptomyces arenae. Taxonomy (NCBI): domain Bacteria; kingdom Bacillati; phylum Actinomycetota; class Actinomycetes; order Kitasatosporales; family Streptomycetaceae; genus Streptomyces; species Streptomyces arenae. Next base: position 38,506 of record NZ_JAKQYH010000050.1, on the reverse strand, counting down.
CGTACCCGCCGGACAGGACCTGGTCAGCGATCCGGTACCCCTCGCCGTGCCGGCCGGCGCCGATCTGCTGGTGAGCGTCGAGACGCCGGGGGACTCCGGCCCCGCCACCTACCACCGGGTCGCCCTCCAGACCGGCTACGTCGCCGGGCAGGGGGCCGGGCGGGCCGCCGACGAGAACGGGGACGGCTACACCCGGACCACCGGGAACTGGTACTACGTCACCGGGGTCGACGTGCGGAGCGTCACCCTCGGCAGCGTGGTCGCCCTCGGCGACTCCCTCACCGACGGCAACGGATCCAGCTTCGGCGCCAACCACCGCTGGCCCGACCGGCTCGCCGACCGGCTACGGCCCTACCGGATCGGCGTCCTCAACGCCGGGATCTCCGGCAACCGGCTGCTGGCCGACAGCACCGGCGGCCCGGCGGCCCTGCGGCGCCTGGACGCCGACGCGCTCACCCGGGCCGGGGTCAGGACCGTGGTCGTGCTCGAAGGCATCAACGACATCAAGGGCACCCCGCGGGCGACCGACCCCGCCGACTTCGTGCGGGCGTACCGGACGATCGTGACCCGCGCCCACGAGCGGGGGATCCGGGTGGTCGGCGCCACCCTCACGCCCTACGCCGGATACGGCGAGTACACCGAGGCGGGCGAGTCCGTACGGCAACGGGTCAACGCGCTGATCCGCACCCGGCACGTCTTCGACGCGTACGTCGACTTCGACGCCGTCGTGCGGGACCCGCGGCACCCCGAACGCATCCGGCCCGCCTACGACCCCGGCGACCACCTGCACTTCAACGACGCCGGCATGCGCGCCCTCGCCGCCGCCGTCCCGCTCGTCGACCTGCTCTGAGCGGTCAGCCGGTCCAGACCACGGCGGCCAGCCAGCCCGCCGTGATCAGCAGGCAGGCGAAGAACTCGGCCAGCACACTGGAGCCGCCCGCGTTCATCGTGCTGCGCAGCGCGGCCCACGCCTCGGCGCGCCGGCCGAGGCGCAGACGTTCATGCAGGTAGATCCCGGCCATGAAGCCGGGGACCGCGCCCAGCACGGGGACCAGTACGAAGCCGAGCAGCGCGCCGGTCCCGGCGTACACGGCCATCCGGGGGGTCGCGCCGCTCGCGCGGAGCCGGCGGGGCGGCAGCGCCCAGCGCACCACCAGCGACAGCAGCAGCGCCGCGGTGGAGCCGACCAGGACGGCCCAGGCCACCGGGCGCGGGTCGTACAGCGCCCACCACAGCACCCCGGCCCACACCAGCCACGAACCCGGCACCCCGGGCACCAGCACCCCGCACAGGCCGAGCACCAGCACCAGGCCGACCAGCAGGAGTTCTCCTGCTCCCATCTGCCCAGAGTGCCGTGCGGGTCACTCCCGGGCCACCCGGCCCCGCGCGTGCACGGTCCCGCGCGTGCACGGCACCGCCAAGCCTTCACACCGGATTCCGACCCGGGATTCACAGCTGTTCACCAGGAAGACCCGTCACAATCTGGCCTCCGGCCGGCGCCCCCGCGTCCGGCCTGCCGAACGGTGACCCGGGCCCACGACGCGCGCACGCGCAGGGGATCTGGGGCCGGGTCACTCCGGTGTCGCCGGGTGGTTCTCCCGTGGGGGGTGGGATCACCCGGCGACTCACACGTGTCAGCGGCACCGTCCGGCTCCCGGGCGCGCACGACTCCCTTTCCTCGTACGGGTGTTCAGGTTGTCCCTCGACACGCCGTTCGAGACCGGGTCGTGTGCGGGGATTTTCCGGATGCCCCGTTTTCATCCGGCCCCTGCGGTGGACAATTAGGGGCATGAGCCAGCCAGGGGGTAGGCCCGCCCGTCATGACGACGACTGGTGGGGGCAGTTGTACGACGACTCCACGGAGGACACCGGACCCACGGCCGCACCCGATTCCCTGGACGACCGGTTCGCCTCGGCGAAGAACACGGTGGGGGGACGTCGGGGCGTCACCGCGGACCCGGACCAGACCGACCCACCACCACCGTCCGTACCGACCCAGCGCACCCCCGCCCCCGAGCCGCCCGCACAGCGCCCCGCCGTTCCCGAGCCGCCCGTGCAGAGCTCCGCCGTTCCCGAGCCGCCCGTGCAGGGGACTGCGGTTCCTGAGTCGTTTGGTGGCGATCAGGGGGCGTCGGTCGGTCCGAAGCCCTGGCCGTGGGACGTGGAGGAGCAGGAGCCGCTGGACGCGGACGACGACACCCCGGTGGACTTCCATCCCGCCACCGGGCCGGACCTGGTCCCGCTCCCGTCGCACTCCGCGGGGGCCGCGCCCGCCTCCTCCGTCGAGTACGTCGGCTCCGGTCCGCCCACCTACGACGCCGAGCCCACCGCCCTGCCCGGCGCCGACCCCGACCGGCTCGACGACCTGGTCTCCGACACCGTGCTGGACGGCGCCCGCTACGGCGCCTGCACCCTGCGGGCCGTCTCGCAGCGCGGCGACTCCGCCCGGTACCGGGGCGAGCCGCGCCGTGACGCGCTGCTCACCGCCCGGTTCGGGACCGGCGACCAGGCACTGGTGCTGGTCGCGATGGCCACCGGCGCCCGGGCCACGCCCGGCGCGCACCGGGCCGCCGCCGAGGTGTGCGAGCTGATCGCGCGGGCCGTGGGCCGCAGCCACCAGCGGCTCACCGAGGACATCCAGGCCGCCCGCCGCGGCGACCTCAAGTCCGGACTGCACCGGCTCACCGACCGCAGCCTCGGCAAGCTCCGCGCCAGCGCCGCCGAACAGGGCGTCGCCGCCGAGGAGTACGCGGCCAGCCTGCGCTGCCTGCTCATCCCCGGCCACCCCCAGTGCCGTACCCGGGTGTTCTTCGGCGTCGGCGAGGGCGGGCTGTTCCGGCTGCGGGACGGCGAGTGGCAGGACATCGAGCCACGGGTCGACACCGACACCGCCGGCGAACCGGTGCTCGGCTTCGGCTCGCCGCCCGCCGAGACCCCGTCCGGCGACCGGCTCACCATGGACCTCGGTATCCCCACCCCGCCGAGCCCGTACGAACCGGCCCCCGAGCCGCCCCGCGACCCCTTCCTCTTCCGGGCCTCGGTAGCCCGCCCGGGTGACGCCCTCGTGATGTGCACCGGCGGCCTCGCCGACCCGCTGCGCGGGGAGCCCGCCCTCTGCGCCTACCTGGCACGACGCTGGTCCGGCCGTACCCCGCCGGGTCTCGCCGCGTTCCTCGCGGACACCCAGGTACGGGTCAAGGGGTACGCCGACGACCGTACGGCGGCGGCCGTCTGGGAGGCGTGACGGCGGCCGCTGTGGATACATGGAAGGGCATGCCGGGGGAGTACCGAGATCCGCGGAGCCGAAGGGTGCCCGACCGCCATGGCCAAGCAGAACGTCGCCGAACAGTTCGTCGACATCCTCGTCCGCGCCGGAGTGCGCCGTCTCTACGGCGTCGTCGGTGACAGTCTCAACCCGGTCGTGGACGCCGTCCGCCGCAACTCCGCCATCGACTGGATCCACGTCCGCCACGAGGAGACCGCGGCCTTCGCGGCCGGCGCCGAGGCCCAGGTCACGGGCCGGCTCGCGGCCTGCGCCGGCTCCTGCGGCCCCGGCAACCTGCACCTGATCAACGGCCTGTACGACGCCCACCGTTCGATGGCCCCGGTCCTCGCCCTCGCCTCCCACATCCCGTCCAGCGAGATCGGTCTCGGCTACTTCCAGGAGACCCACCCCGACCGGCTCTTCGAGGAGTGCAGCCACTACAGCGAGCTGATCTCCAGCCCGAAGCAGATGCCCCGCCTGCTCCAGACCGCCATCCAGCACGCGGTCGGCCGCAGCGGGGTGAGCGTGGTGAGCCTGCCCGGCGACATCGCCGACCAGCCCGCGCCGGAGCGGTCCGCCTCGGCTGCCGTCGTCACCTCCCGTCCGACCGTCCGCCCCGGCGACGACGAACTGGACAAGCTGGTCCAGATGATCGACGCGGCGGACAAGGTCACCCTCTTCTGCGGCAGCGGCACGGCCGGCGCGCACGCGGAGGTCATGGAGCTGGCGGAGAAGGTCAAGTCCCCGGTGGGCCACGCCCTGCGCGGCAAGGAGCACATCCAGTACGACAACCCGTACGACGTCGGCATGAGCGGGCTGCTCGGCTACGGCGCCGCCTACGAGGCCACCCACGAGTGCGACCTGCTGATCCTGCTCGGCACCGACTTCCCGTACAACGCCTTCCTCCCCGACGACGTGCAGATCGTCCAGGTCGACGTGCGCCCGGAGGTGCTGGGCCGGCGCTCCCGGCTGGACCTGGCGGTGTGGGGCGACGTACGGGAGACGCTGCGGTGTCTCGTGCCGCGCGTACGGGCGAAGGAGAACCGGCGGTTCCTCGACCGCATGCTGAAGAAGCACGCCGACGCGCTGGAGGGGGTGGTGAAGGCGTACACCAGGAAGGTCGAGAAGCACGTCCCGATCCATCCGGAGTACGTGGCCTCGGTCCTCGACGAACTCGCCGACGACGACGCGGTGTTCACCGTGGACACCGGGATGTGCAACGTCTGGGCGGCCCGCTACATCTCGCCCAACGGCCGCCGCCGCGTGATCGGTTCGTTCTCGCACGGCTCGATGGCCAACGCGCTGCCGATGGCCATCGGCGCCCAGTTCACCGACCGGCGACGGCAGGTCGTGTCGATGTCCGGGGACGGCGGGTTCACCATGCTGATGGGCGACTTCCTGACCCTGGTCCAGTACGACCTGCCGGTGAAGGTCGTCCTCTTCAACAACTCCTCGCTGAGCATGGTCGAGTTGGAGATGCTGGTCGCGGGTCTGCCCGCCCACGGCACCCACAACGTCAACCCCGACTTCGCCGCCGTCGCCCAGGCCTGCGGCGCCTACGGGGTGCGGGTGGAGAAGCCCAAGCAGCTGGCCGGTGCCCTCAAGGACGCCTTCCGGCACAAGGGCCCGGCGCTGGTCGACGTCGTCACCGACCCCAACGCGCTCTCCATCCCGCCCAAGATCAAGGCCGAGATGGTCACCGGCTTCGCGCTGTCCGCGTCCAAGATGGTCCTGGACGGGGGTGTGGGCCGGATGGTCCAGATGGCCCGTTCCAACCTGCGCAACGTGCCGCGTCCGTAGGCCCGTCGCTCAGCCGACGGTCGGCACCCACTGGCGGACGCCGTCCACGAAGCCGTACCAGTAGTGCGGCAGGCCCTTGATGGAGCTGGTGCGGAACGGCTGCCCGTGGTCGTCGACCCGGACCGTGCCGGAGCGGCCCTGCGAGGACCAGTCGAGTTCGAGGTACCAGCGGCAGTCGCAGCCGACGGTGTTCGCCTGCACCCGCAGCACCTCCGGGTCGGTGGCGGAGACCCGGTAGGGCAGGTGCATGGTGGAGACGGTCTTCCCGTCCGGGCCCTCACCGGCCACCGGGCGGGCGATCGGGCGGTCCTTGTCCAGGTTCACGTCGAAGTAGCGCGGGGTGAGCCCGCCGCCGCAGCCGTCGGCCATGGAGTAGGCGATGCCCGGCGCGGGCGCCGTACGGCCGACGACCCGCACCCGCAGGTCCTCCAGGACCACGGCGGTCGACGAACGGCCCTGCACCGAGACCTCCACGATGGTGTCGCCGCCGTGCACCGCGTTCTGGGTGGCCGCCCAGGTACCCGCGTCCTGCGGGGCGGGCGGCGGCGGGACCTGCGCCGGCTGCTTGTCGATGACGTAGTCGTGGTCGCAGCCCAGGTCCCACAGCTGGGAGTTCGCGGTCCAGGTGAGCGGGACGCCGGTGGGGGCCTGGGCGGTGGGGGTGGCCCCGCCGGAGCGGGACGCGGAGGGCCGGGCACCGCTCGGCGAGGGGGACGGCGAGGGTGTGGCCGACGTCGGGGCCGCGGCCGGACCGGTGGACGCGGCGGCCTCCCGGCGTCCGGTGTCACCGGCGGCGGTCGTGGGGGCGGCGGAGCCCGGGTGCCGGGCGGCCGCGTCGGCGGGCGGCGGGTCGTCCGGGAGCGCGGCCAGCGTGCCCAGCGTCGACAGCAGAACGGTGGCCACGGCCGCGGCGACCAGTGTGCGCCGCCGCCGATACCAACGCCGCGAACCACCGGGCGCCTCCGCCGCCCCCGCGCCTCCCACACCCACCGGCCGCACGACGGACTCGGCGCCGGCCTCCACTACGGACGCGGCGTCGACCTCCGTCATTGACTCGGCGCCGGCCTCCACTACGGACGCGGCGTCGACCTCCGTCATAGGCTCGGCGTCAGCCTCCATCTCGGCCCCCGGCCCTGCCGCTGATCCCGCCCCGGCCTCCGTCGCGTGCTCCGGTCGTGCTTCCCGTGCGGGTGCCGCGGGCGGCTGTTCGGCGTCCGTTCCGCGCGGTCGCTGTCGGGCCGCCACCGCTCGCAGCCAGCGCTCGTGGAGTTCGAGACGTTCCCGCGGTGTCGCTCCGCAGAACGCCGCCAACCGCTCCACCGGGGCGAAGTCCAGCGGCACCGCCTCGCCCGCGCAGTAGCGGTGCAGGGTGGAGGTGTTCATGTTCAGCCGACGGGCCAGGGAGCCGTAGCTCCGGTCCGTACGGTCCTTCAGCTGCCGCAGCAGCGCCGCGAACTCCTCGACATCGTCGCGCACGGACACCTTCCCCCGGTCGTGGCCATCCCAGGCCCTCATATACCTGCACGTCAACAGGGCTGGGATGGTTCCAGGCCGGGGAAACGGGCGGTCGCCGTTGCGGTCCACGCAGGTGACGGCCGATGCTCTTGGTGTCGCACCGAGCGGGGCCGGACCGACCAGTCGGCCGCGTCGGCGACAGCCCACACCCATGTACCGACCCACGGGGGATCACCCATGCCCAAGCGCACCCGAGCAGGCGCGCTCACCGCACTCGCCGGCGCCGCACTCGTCGTAGGCACCGCACTCGCCGCTCCCGCGGCGGCCGCGCCGAAGGCGCCCGGCTTCCTCAAGGCGGCCGACCTGCCGCCACGGGCCGGCACCTCCTGGACGGCCGGCAAGGTCACCGCCGGCATTCCGGACGAGGTCAAGCAGGACATGTGCATCGGCGTCGGACTCGGCGGCGGCCAGGACTCCTGGTACCGGAAGTTCCGGACCGACCTCGACACGAGCGCCCGTCAGGTCAGCGCCGAGCTGCCCAGCGTCCGCCTGGCCAAGGGCCGATTCGCGAAGCTCGACGAGGACATCGTGTCCTGCGCGGACCGGATCGAGATGGCGGACCCGCAGATCCAGGCCACGTTCCAGGACCACGGCACCCTCCCGGTCGGGGACGGCGCCCACGTCTACGCCCTGCGCACCGTGACCGCCTGGGGTACCAGCGACATCCGGCTCATCTCCATCGGCCGGGAGGGGCGCACCGTCACGGTCGTGGACTGGGGGCAGCTCGGCGGTTTCGTGGACGCGCCCGTGCAGGCCTTCAAGAAGACCACCACCACGGCCGTGAACAAGCTCCACTGACCGGCGGTCAGCACGCACGACCGGTACTCGAACCGGGGCCGTCCTCTTGCTCGGGGGAGGAGAGGACGGCCCCGGACACAGCAGACCCACCCACAGAAAACGGGGAACAGACATGAGCAGCAAGACCCGCGCCGTCCTCACCGCCGGCGTCCTCGCCGTGGCCCTCGGGCTCGGCGCCACCGCCCAGGCCTCGGCCGGCGCACCGCGCACCGTCAGTGGCAGCCCGTCCGACAACATCAGCCGGATCGCCGACTTCTACGGCGCCTACATCGACGCGGAGAGCGACCCGGACGGCAGCGGCAGCCTGCCCACGGCGCTGCGCACCTACTACATCGCCCCGACCTACCTGAAGAAGCTGAAGGCCTGGGAGAACCGCGAGCACGCGGACGGGGTGCTGCGGGCCCAGAACACCCCGCTCAAGTGGAAGGTCACGGACAACGGCACCGGGAAGTACACGGAGGCCGTCGTCACGCTCACCTGGAGCCGCAACACCACGACGAAGCTGGTCGTCGACATGACCCGCGACACCCACAAGATCGTCAACATCGGCACCAAGGGCCTCGGGAGCAAGTAGCCGCGAGGACGGGTTTCGGCCAGGTTCGCCTGTGCCGTGGACCGGGGGAATCAGCCCAGGAGGTCGCGTGAGGGGCTGATTCGCGCCGGTCCACGGCACCGTTGGCGCGTACGGGACGGTCCGGGCGACGGCGTACGCACGGGGGCGGATCCAGGACTTGGCCGAACACCCGGTCGTCATCGACGTGACATGACTGGCGCGTGCCCGAGCGGGCATGGATCCCCGTGAACGTGTTCGATCAGGAGGGGATCCGGCAACAACGTGCGGGCGGGGGTCATGAACAGTCAGGCACGAGGGGGCGGTCCCGTGGCCATCGGGGCCTCCTCGGCGCAGACGGCGGGGGAAGAGACCGACACGACGGAACGGGGACACCCGCCGCAGCTCAGGCGGCGGTTGGGGTGTTCGGACCTGCGGGCGGTGCCCGAGGCGCGCAGGGAACTGCGGGAACTGCTGCGGCACTGGGGCCGTCCGGGCCGCTCCGAGATAGCGGAACTGCTCACCAGCGAACTCGTCACCAACGCACTGGTCCACACCGACCGCGAGGCGGTCCTGACAGCCGTCGTGGAGCCGGACCAACTACGGGTGGAAGTACGGGACTTCGTCACCCGCAGGCCCCGCTTGTGCGCTCCGGACACCGGTGACGGCACGCACGGCCGGGGCATGGTGCTGGTGGACTCCCTCGCGGACGCGTGGGGGGTCCAGGCGCACGACGTCGGCAAGTCGGTGTGGTTCGAACTCGACGCCGAGGCCGCCTAGCCCTCGCGCACGTGACAACGGGACGGGGGCGTGACCTTCATGGTCACGCCCCCGTCCCGAGGTGTCGTACGGCAGCGGGCGATCAGCCGAACTGCTGCTCCAGGTCCTTGAGCTTGCGCTCCAGGGAGTCAAGGCGCGGCAGGGCCATTGTGTCGTCCTCCGCGGTCAGGTCGACGGTCATCTCAGACCCTTTGCGGACGGGCTGAAGGGAGGGCCGCTGGCGTACGGGCAGCTCCGCCGCCGATATGGCAGGCTCCGCGGAGGCCTGGGCGGGCGCCCGCTCGACCTGGTGCACCTCTTCCTGCCGGCCGGCGCGCCCGACGAAGCCCCGGTGGCCGCGGCTTATCGCCTTGAGCTGGGCCCGCTCCAGACGGTCCTGCTCGCGACGGCGCAGCCGGTTCTGCTCCTTCTGGCGCTGGTCGTCGCGCACCTCCTCGACCGCCTCGTCCAGGCTGCGCACGCCCTCCAGGAGCATCAGCGACCAGGCCTTGTAGGTCTCACGGGGGGCCCGCAGCCAGCGCACGATGCGGATCTGCGGCAGCGGACGCGGCACCAGGCCCTGCTCGCGCAGGGCGGCCTTGCGGGTCTGCTTCAGCGCGCGGTCGAAGAGGACGGCCGCGGACAGCGACATGCCGGCGAAGAACTGCGGAGCGCCCGCGTGGTCGACGCCCCTCGGCGCGTGCACCCAGTTGAACCAGGCCGCGGCACCCGCGAACGTCCACACCAGCATCCGGGAGCCGAGGGCCGCGTCACCGTGGCTCGCCTCGCGCACCGCGAGGACGGAGGAGAACATCGCCGCGCCGTCCAGGCCGAACGGCACCAGGTACTCCCAGCCGTCGGAGAGTCCGAGGTTCTGCTGGCCGAAGCCGACCAGTCCGCGGAACGAGAGAGCCGCGGCCACCGACGCGGAGGCGAACAGGAGCGCGTAGGAGACGGTGCCGTATATGGCCTCCTTGCGCCGACGCCGCTCCTCGCTGCGCTCCCACGAGTCGTCCTTCGCGTGCTCCCCGCCGGACCGCTTGGAGCGCGCGAGCACCGCCACCGCGACCAGCATGCCCAGGAGCAGTACGGCGCCGGGAAGCAGCCAGTTCAGCGATATGTCGGTCAGTCTCATCTAGGGGTCCCTTGCATTGGGATAGGGCGTATCGCCCGCCATAGTGGCCCAATCCCACAGACCCTCAGGGGGTTTCGGGGCAAGAGGCCGCCAACGAAGTGCAAGGGGATGCCCAGGGCGGCATTCTGCTCGAACTGCCGCTTGAGGGGCGGAGGTTGAGTTCGAGTAAGACTACCCATACGGGTGGTTCCTCGGAAAGTTCCTGCGGCAAGTGAGGAAGTTGTGAATTCCCTGTCGGCGCAGGGGCGACCTCGACCCTCCGTGATCTTAGTGGATCCGGGACGGTGCCTCGCCCACCCGGGGGGTCTGAGGGTTCCTCAGGCCGCAGCGGCCGCCGCGAGTTTGACGATCCGCTCGTCGTCGCAGGTGCGCGGGCAGGTGGCGCAGGTGTCCTCGGGGCGCAGGGTGTAGTACATGCAGCAGCTCGCCCGGTCCCGGGTCGGCAGCGGCTCGCCGGCCGGACCGGACAGCACCCGGAAGGCGGCGGAGCCGACGTACGGCTTGGTGGTCCCGGGGAACAGCGCCGCCAGCTCCCGGACGGCCCGCTCCTCCTCGCCGAGGACGCCGGCGACGTACCAGAGGCCCTCCACCACCTCGTCGGTCGCCATGCCCCACAGGGCGCGGCCGCGACGCCGCATACGCGGGCCGAAGCCGCCGAGGACCGGTTCCAGGTGCTCGGCCACGGCCGCCCTGACCTCCGCCCGCAGCGCCTCCTCGTCGCCGACGACGACCGCGCCGGGCAGTGCCGCCGCGGGATCCCCCGGGAGGCAGGCGAAGGATTCGACGCGCACGGCCAGCCGGCCCGCCGTGCGGTCGTACGACACCTCGGTGGCGGGCAGGCGGGGGACCCGGCGGTCCAGGAACCAGGGGAGGGTGATCAGCAGGCAGGCGGCCCAGCCGTAGCGGTGCAGGCCGAAACTGGCGACCACGTCGGGGCGGCCGGGCCGGCCGTAGTCCCGCAGGATCTGCTCCTCGTCCCAGGCGAGGAAGGCGTCCAGGCCGGGGCCACCCGCCGCGAGCTCGGCCGCGCCGACCCAGCCGCCGCCCCGGGGTGCCGCCTCGCCCGGCGCCAGCTCCGTGACCGCCAGGTCGGGGCAGGCCTCGGCGAGGCGGGCGTAGGAGGCGGAGACGGGGGACGTCATGGGCTACCACCGATCGGGTGCGGGCCGACTGCCGGATAAGTAAGCCTTACCTTACCCATCCGTTCGGAAATTTGAACCAGCGCCTTGTGCGCCTAAGGTGCTTGACGGACAAGTAACAACCCGCCGTTAATGACCCAAGTGCCGACGGCCCGGAGGAGGACCCGTGAACCAGCGCGCGCACGCGGCTTCCGCCGAGACGGCCCGGGTGCCCGCGCAGTCGCGGTCCGAGGAGACGGCGCGGGAAGCGGCCGGGTACGCCGTCGGCGGGGCGGCCGTGCGCGGTGAGCACACCCACGGCGAGCGGCCGATCCCGCAGTCCAGGCCCGTCGTGCAGCGGGCGTCCGTGCGGGGGCAGATACTCGACGCGCTGCGCACCGCGCTGATGGGCGGGGAGCTGCTGCCCGGCGAGGTGTACTCGGCGCCGGCGCTGGGGGAGCGGTTCGGGGTGTCCGCGACGCCCGTGCGCGAGGCGATGCAGCAGCTGGCCCTGGAGGGCACCGTCGAGGTCGTCCCCAACCGGGGCTTCCGGGTCGTGGAGCGGGGTGCGCGGGAGCTCGCCGAGCTGGCCGAGGTGCGGGCGCTGATCGAGGTGCCGGTGATGATGCGGCTGGCGCGGAGCGTGCCGGCCGAGCGGTGGGCCGCGTTGCGGCCGCTGGCCGAGGAGTCGGTGCGGGCGGCGGCGACGGGGTGCAGGGCGACGTATGCGGAGGCCGACCGGGCGTTCCACCGGGCGGTGCTGGGGCTGGCGGGGAACGCGCAGCTGGTGCGGATCGCGGAGGACCTGCACCGGCGGGCGGTTCCGCTGCGCGGGGGCCGGGCCGACCTGATGTCGGACGCCGGGGAGCATGCCGCGTTGCTGGAGGCGTTGGTCGAGGGGGAGTTGGACAGGGTGCGGGCGCTGGTGGCCGGCCATTTCGCCGACGCGGGGTGAGGGGCGAGGCCGGTTACGCGGAGTCTCGCCGTAGCTTGTGCGGGTGCTGAGCCGGCCGCGGGCACGTCGTGGCCGATCGCGCAGTTCCCCGCGCCCCTGACGGGGCTTGTGTGGGTGCGGGTGTAGGGGGTCGTTCGCGGAGTCCCGCCGTGGCCATGCGGGTGCTGAGCCGACTGCGGGTGCGTGGGGGTCGTTCGCGCAGTTCCCCGCGCCCCTGACGGGGCTTGGGTGGGTGCGTGGGTGCGGGTGTGTGGGGCGTTCACGGAGTTCCGCCGTGGCCATGCGGGTGCTGAGCCGGCTGCGGGTGCGTGGGGGTCGTTCGCGCAGTTCCCCGCGCCCCTGACGGGGCTTGTGTGGGTGCGTGGGTGCGGGTGTGGGGCGTTCGTGTGGGGGCTCGTGGCTCTGGTGGGGGTGCTTTGCTGTGGGCAGGCGTGCCGCGGGGCGGCACGGGTGGGCGCGGCGGCACCTGGTGAGCGCCGGTGAGTGACACCCCCGGCCCCAGCTGTCACGCCGTTGCCGCGCCCGGGGTTGGTGGGGTCAGCTGTCGGGCCAGCCAGGTCGGGACGCCGCCCAGGAGGCGGAACAGGCGGCCCGCTTCCTCCCGTAGGCGTGACGCCTCCGGCTCGGGTTCCGTTTCGGCGAGCGAGGCGAGGGCCGGGGCCGTGCCGACCAGGTAGCCCAGTTCCTCCCTGATGCGCAGCGACTCGGCGAAGCCGTGCCGGGCCTCCGTCAACTCGCCGTCCCGCAGCGCCAGTCCGGCCAGGTGCCGCCAGGTGAAGGAGAGCAGCAGCGGGTCGGCGTGCGCGGTGGCCGCCGCATGCGCCCGGCGGTAGGCGGCGCGGGCCGCCTGCGGGGACAGGGTCAGGTTCTCCGCCAGCAGACCCCGGCGGAAGTCGAGGAGGGCGCGCCCCGGCGCCCCCGGAGGGATCAGCGCCGCCGCCCTGCCGAGCGCGGCCCGCGCCTCGTCGGCCCGGTCGCGCACCCCGTGCAGCGTGGCCGCGTAGGCGAGCTGACCGCGCTCGCAGGCGGCGGCGCCCCGCTCCTCGTCGGTACGGGCCTGCGCCTCCGCCGTCCGCAGCGCGTCCTCCGCCTCTTCCCAGCCCCGCTCGGTGTACAGGCACCGCTCGACCATCAGCCCCGCCCGTTGGAGCGAGTACGCCGGGGTGTCCGACGGCAGCAGGGCCGCCGCGTCGGCCCAGCAGGCCCGCGAGCGCAGCCGCCATACCGCGGTCTGGAGCGGATCGTCACCAGCGGTCGTTCCGTTCCCAGACATGGCGGAGTACGCCACGTTGCCCTCCCCTAGCGCGCCGTCGAGCAGTGAAGTGGTGGCGGCATTCCAGCATCGATCGCCGCGCGGGGCCAAGAGGGTGGGTGAATAATTTCACAAAGTCGTGGGACACCGACGGCACTTGGCACGAGCCCGTCGCATGCCCGCGTGACCTCAGCTCATCCGCAACGCCAAGAAGAAATCGAGTTTGTCCTCCAGCCGGGACAGGTCCCGGCCCGTCAACTGCTCGATCCTGCCCACGCGGTAGCGCAGCGTGTTGACGTGCAGGTGAAGACGGGTGGCGCAGCGGGTCCAGGAGCCGTCGCAGTCGAGGAACGCCTCCAGGGTCGGGATCAGTTCGGCGCGGTGCCGGCGGTCGTAGTCCCGGAGCGGGTCCAGCAGCCGGGCGGTGAAGGCGCGGCGGACGTCGTCGGGCACGAACGGCAGGAGAAGGACGTGCGAGGCCAGTTCCTGGTGGCCGGCCGCGCAGACCCGGCCGGGCCGGGCGGCGGCCACCCGGCGGGCGTGCCTGGCCTCCTCCAGGGCACCGCGCAGTCCCTCCGCCGAGTGCACGGCCGCGCTGACACCGAGGGTGAGCCGGCCGTCGTCGTCGAGCCCCGCCGTCAGCGGGTCGCGCACGGCCGCCAGCAGGACGTCGGCGTGGACTCCGGCCTCGGAGCCGTCGTGCTCGGCGGTGACGGCGGGCAGCGGGACCAGGGCGACCGCCTCGTCCCCGGTGTGGGCCACCGCTATCCGGTCGGACGGCTCGGGACCGACGGCCAGCGGGTCGACCAGGATCTCCTCCAGGAGGCACTGCGCGACCGGGCCGCCCTCGACCTCTCCGCCGGCCCATTCGACCCGGGCGACCACCACCTGCCAGTGCGGGGCCGCGCCGAGGCCCGGCAGCAGGACGGGGGCCGCCACCCGCAGCCGCGCGGCGATCTCCGCCGGTGCCGCGCCCGTCTGCACCAGCTCCAGGACCTCCTGGGCCAGCCGGCGCCGCACGGTGCGCGCCGCGTCCCGGCGGTCGCGTTCGACGGCGATCAGCTGGGTGACGCCCTGGAGCAGGTCGAGCCGCTCCGCGGGCCAGTCACCGGCGTCCGCCTCGACCGCGAGCAGCCAGTCCGACAGCACCGACTCACGCACGTCCCGCGCGCCCTGCGCGGAGCGGCCGCCGGCTGCCGCCGGGAGGTGCCCCCACCGGATCGGGAAGAGCGAGTACGTCACCGTGCCCAGCAGCACGCGGTACGGGCCGCGGCGGCCGGTGCGGGTGGCCGCCAGGTGTTCGGCGGCCAGAGCCGCGCAGACGTCGGCGGGCAGCGCGGGCCCCGCCACCTTGGAACCCGCGATCAGCCGGCCGGTGGGGGAGAGCACCCAGGCCCGCAGGTCCAGGTCGGAGCCGAGCAGGTCCAGGACCACGTCCGGTCCGCCGCCCGCCGGGCCCGAGGTCATCATCCGGCGGTGCCGGTCGACGACCGCCGCCAGGTCCCCGGCGCGCTCCCCGCTGACCTGCCGTACGACATGCTCGGTGATCGTCGCGAAGGCCACCGACTCGTGGACCGCGAAGAGCGGCAGCCGGTGCCGTGCGCAGGCCACGACGAGGTCCTCCGGGACGGCGCCCAGCTCGGCCTCGCCGGCCGCCAGCGCGACCACCCCGGCCTGCACGAGCAGCCGTACGAACGGCTCGGAGTCCGCCGCGTCCCGCCGCCAGGCCAGGCCGGTCAGCACCAGCTCCCCGCCCGCGAGATAGCGGCTCGGGTCGCGCAGGTCGGTCGTCATCACCCCGCGCAGGGTGCGGTCCAGCTCGTCCTCGCCGCCGAGCAGCCGCAGGCCCAGCGCATCGGTGTCCAGCAGTGCGCGCAGCCGCATCTCGTCGCCGCCGTTCTGTGTCTCGAAATCTACGATGAGTCTTGGAGGGTCGTGGGTGAGGTGCCCGGCGTGCGTGGTCACGGGCCGCTACCGCGTGGCACCTGAGCGTTTCCCGCGTTTCCACGGGAAAACCAAGAGGTTACTGATGACCTCCGTTCATACGAATCTACAAGATGCCCGTGCTGGCCAGCCAACTCCTTCATGGTTTCGGTGACTGACCCCGCTGGAGTACGGAGCGGTGTACTGACCTCGTTCCGCGTGAACAGGACATGAACGAGCCTCGCCCGCCGCACACGGATTGGCTCAATCCGCACGACTCACGAGACTCAACGAGACGGAGAAGAGAGCCGGTCATGGACTTCCTTCGCCCCGCCAGCTGGGAGGAGGCGCTCGCCGCCAAGGCCGAGCACCCCACCGCAGTGCCGATCGCGGGCGGCACCGACGTGATGGTCGAGATCAACTTCGACCACCGCCGGCCCGAGTACCTCCTCGACCTCAACCGCATCGGTGATCTCTACGAGTGGGAGGTCGGCGAGGAGAGCGTGCGGCTCGGCGCCTCCGTGCCGTACACCCGGATCATGGAGCACCTGCGCGCGGAGCTGCCCGGCCTCGCCCTCGCCTCGCACACGGTCGCCTCCCCGCAGATCCGCAACCGCGGCGGCGTCGGCGGCAACCTCGGCACCGCCTCCCCGGCCGGCGACGCCCACCCCGCCCTGCTCGCGGCGGGCGCGGAGGTGGAGGCCGAGTCGGTGCGCGGCACCCGGCTCATCCCGATCGACGACTTCTACACCGGCGTGAAGCGCAACGCGCTCGCCCCCGACGAGCTGATCCGCGCGGTGCACGTGCGGAAGGCCGACGGACCGCAGCAGTACTCGAAGGTGGGTACCCGCAACGCCATGGTCATCGCCGTGTGCGCGTTCGGGATCGCCCTGCACCCCGCGACGCGGACGGTCCGTACCGGCATCGGCTCGGCCGCCCCGACGCCCGTCCGGGCGAAGGCCGCCGAGGAGTTCCTGGACGCGGCGCTCGACGAGGGCGGCTTCTGGGACAACGGAAAGATCATCACCCCGTCCGTCGCCAAGCAGTTCGCGGACCTGTGCGCCGCCTCCTGCAACCCCATCGACGACGTCCGGGGCACCGCGAGCTACCGCCGCCACGCGGTCGGCGTGATGGCCCGCCGCACCCTCACCTGGACCTGGGAGTCGTACCGCGGCACCACTCAGCAGAAGGGGAGTGTCGCCTGATGCGCGTCAACTTCACCGTCAACGGACGCCCGCAGGAAGCCGACGACGTCTGGGAGGGCGAGAGCCTGCTCTACGTGCTGCGCGAGCGGCTCGGCCTGCCCGGCTCCAAGAACGCCTGTGAGCAGGGCGAGTGCGGCTCCTGCACGGTCCGCCTGGACGGCGTGCCGGTGTGCTCGTGCCTGGTCGCGGCCGGCCAGGCCGAGGGCCGGGAGGTCGTCACCGTCGAGGGCCTCGCCGACCACGCCAGGCAGCGTGACCGCGGCACCGCGTGCGGGACCCCGCTCGACCAGGCCCGGCGCTGGGCCGCGAAGGGCCAGGACTCGCAGACCGGCGAGGGCACCGAACTCTCCCCGGTCCAGCAGGCGTTCATCGACGCCGGCGCCGTCCAGTGCGGCTTCTGCACCCCGGGCCTGCTGGTCGCCGCCGACGAGATGCTGGAGCACAACCCCAACCCGACCGACGCGGACATCCGCGAGGCGCTGTCGGGCAACCTGTGCCGCTGCACCGGCTACGAGAAGATCATGGACGCGGTCCGCCTCGCGGCCGCCCGGCAGTCAGAGGCGGTCTGAACCGGATGCCCACCAACGGCGCTCCCACGAAGATCACCCAGGGTTCGGGGACCAAGGGCGGCATCGGCGAGTCCACGCTGCGCCCCGACGGCACCCTCAAGGTCACCGGCGAGTTCGCGTACTCGTCCGACATGTGGCACGAGGACATGCTCTGGGGTCAGATCCTGCGCTCCACGGTCGCGCACGCGGAAATCGTGTCGATCGACACGAGCGAGGCCCTCGCCCAGCCCGGCGTGTACGCGGTCATGACCTACGACGACCTGCCCACCGCGGTGCGGAACTACGGCCTGGAGATCCAGGACACCCCGGTCCTCGCGCACGGCAAGGTACGCCACCACGGCGAGCCGGTCGCGATCGTCGCCGCCGACCACCCGGAGACGGCCCGCCGTGCCGCCGCGAAGATCAAGGTCGAGTACCGCGAGCTGCCCGTCATCACCGACGAGGCCTCGGCGACCGCCCCGGGAGCCGTCCTCGTCCACGAGAACCGCGACGACCTCCCCCAGTCTTCGACCGGGGGGACCCCCATCATCGGCCACGTCCCGCACCCCAACATCGTGCACCGCCAGCCGATCATCCGCGGCGACGCCGACGAGGCCGCACGGCGGGCCGACGTCATCGTCAAGGGCGAGTACTACTTCGGCATGCAGGACCAGGCCTTCCTCGGCCCCGAGTCCGGGCTCGCGGTGCCCGAGGAGGACGGCGGTGTCCACCTCTACATCGCCACCCAGTGGCTGCACAGCGACCTGCGCCAGATCGCGCCCGTCCTCGGCCTGCCCGAGGACAAGGTGCGGATGACGCTGGCCGGCGTCGGCGGCGCGTTCGGCGGCCGCGAGGACCTGTCGATGCAGATCCACGCCTGCCTGCTGGCCCTGCGCACCGGCAAGCCCGTCAAGATCGTCTACAACCGTTTCGAGTCCTTCTTCGGGCACGTCCACCGCCACCCGGCCCGCCTCTACTACGAGCACGGGGCCACCCGCGAAGGCAAGCTGACGCACGTCAGGTGCCGGATCGTGCTGGACGGCGGCGCCTACGCCTCCGCCTCCCCGGCCGTCGTCGGCAACGCCTCCTCGCTCGGCATCGGGCCGTACGTCGTCGACGACGTCGAGATCGAGGCCATCGCCCTCTACACCAACAACCCGCCGTGCGGCGCGATGCGCGGCTTCGGCGCGGTCCAGGCGTGCTTCGCCTACGAGGCGCAGATGGACAAGGTCGCCAGGGAACTCGGCATGGACCCGGTGGAGTTCAGGAAGCTGAACGCCATGGAGCAGGGCACCCTCATGCCGACCGGGCAGCCGGTGGACTCGCCCGCCCCCGTCGCCGAACTCCTGCGCCGGGTCACCGCGATGCCGATGCCGCCCGAGCGCCAGTGGGAGAGCAGCGAGGGCACCGACGTACGGCAGCTGCCCGGCGGCCTGTCCAACACCACCCACGGCGAAGGCGTCGTACGCGGTGTCGGCTACGCGGTCGGCATCAAGAACGTCGGCTTCTCCGAGGGCTTCGACGACTACTCGACGGCCCGCGTGCGCATGGAGGTGGCCGGCGGTGAACCCGTCGCCGTCGTGCACACCGCGATGGCGGAGGTCGGACAGGGCGGGGTGACCGTCCACGCGCAGATCGCGCGTACCGAGCTGGGCGTGGCACAGGTGACCATCCACCCGGCCGACACCCAGGTGGGCTCGGCGGGTTCGACCTCGGCCTCCCGGCAGACGTACGTCACCGGCGGCGCCGTGAAGAACGCCTGCGAACTGGTCCGGGAGAAGGTCCTGGAGCTGGGCCGGCGCAAGTTCGGTACCTACCACCCCGCCTGGGCCACCGCCGAACTCCTGCTGGAGGGCGGCAAGGTGGTCACCGACGGCGGCGAGGTGCTGGCCGACCTGGTGGACGTCCTCGGCGACGAGACCGTGGAGGTCGAGGCGGAGTGGCGGCACCGGCCGACCGTCCCCTTCGACCTGCGCACGGGGCAGGGCAACGGCCACGTCCAGTACAGCTTCGCCGCGCACCGCGCGGTCGTCGAGGTCGACACCGAGCTGGGCCTGGTCAAGGTGGTCGAGCTGGCCTGCGCCCAGGACGTCGGCAAGGCGCTCAACCCGCTCTCCGTCGTCGGCCAGATCCAGGGCGGTACGACCCAGGGCCTGGGCGTCGCGGTGATGGAGGAGATCATCGTCGACCCGAAGACCGCGAAGGTCAGGAACCCGTCCTTCACGGACTACCTGATCCCGACCATCCTCGACACGCCGACCATCCCGGTCGACGTCCTCGAACTCGCCGACGACCACGCCCCGTACGGCCTGCGCGGCATCGGCGAGGCACCGACCTTGTCGTCGACTCCGGCGGTCCTCGCGGCGATCCGCAACGCGACGGGCCTGGAGCTGAACCGGACACCGGTACGCCCGGAGCACCTGACCGGCAACGCCTAGGCGCGCCGGCACCATCGTTCGTCTCGGGCCGTCCCCCGGGTCGTGCACATCCCAACCCCCTTTGAACCTTGGGAGACGGCACCGTGACCCAGCAGTCAGTGGAGCCCAGGACCACGGCCGACGACGCGGGAGCAGGCACCCGCGTCCCGGCCGGACGTTCCTGGCTCGACCGTTACTTTCACATATCCGCAAGAGGTTCCTCCGTCGCGCGTGAAGTGCGCGGCGGCGTCACCACCTTCATGGCGATGGCGTACATCCTCCTGCTCAACCCCCTGATCCTGTCCGGCAAGGACGCGGCCGGCGACACGCTCGGGCAGCAGGCGCTGATCACGGCGACCGCGTTCGCCGCTGCCTTCACCACGCTCCTGATGGGCTTCGTCGGCAAGGTGCCGCTCGCGCTGGCCGCCGGCCTCTCCGTCTCCGGCGTGCTCTCCTCGCAGGTGGCCCCGGAGATGACCTGGCCGCAGGCGATGGGCATGTGCGTGATGTACGGCGTGGTCATCATGCTGCTGGTGGTCACCGGCCTCCGCGAGATGATCATGAACGCGATCCCGCTCGCGCTCAAGCACGGCATCACCATGGGCATCGGCCTGTTCATCGCCCTCATCGGCTTCTACAAGTCGGGCTTCGTGCACCAGGGCAGGGCCACCCCGCTCACCCTCGGCCCGGCGGGTGAACTCGCCGGCTGGCCGGTGCTGCTGTTCGCCGGCACCCTGCTGCTGATCTTCATGCTCCAGGCCCGGAACACGCCCGGCGCCATCCTGATCGGCATCGTCGCCGGCACCGTCGTGGCCGCCGTCCTGAACGCGGCCGGGGTCGTCGACCCCCGGCAGTGGGCCGGCGGCGCCGCCCCCGCGCTGCACGGCTCCGCCGTCTCCATGCCGGACTTCTCGCTCTTCGGGCACGTCGAGTTCGGCGGCTGGGGCAGAGTGGGCGCGATGACGGTCGCGATGATCGTCTTCACTCTCGTGCTCGCCGGGTTCTTCGACGCGATGGCCACCATCATCGGCGTCGGCACCGAGGCGGAACTCGCCGACGACCGGGGCCGGATGCCGGGGCTGTCCAAGGCGCTGTTCATCGACGGCGCGGGCGGCGCGATCGGCGGGGTGGCCGGCGGCTCCGGCCAGACCGTCTTCATCGAGTCGGCCACGGGCGTCGGCGAAGGCGCCCGGACCGGTCTCGCCTCCGTCGTCACCGGCCTGTTCTTCGCGGCCTGTCTCTTCTTCACCCCGCTCACCGCGATCGTCCCGCAGGAGGTCGCGTCGGCCGCCCTGGTGGTCATCGGCGCGATGATGCTGATGAACGCCCGGCACGTGGACTGGGCCGACCGGGCCACCGCCGTCCCGGTGTTCCTGACGGTCGTGCTGATGCCCTTCACCTACACCATCACCACCGGGGTGGCCGCGGGCGTGATCTCGTACACCGCCATCAAGGCGGCCCAGGGCAGGGCCCGGGAGGTCGGGGCATTCATGTGGGGCCTGACAGGCATCTTCCTGGTCTATTTCGCACTCAGTCCCATCGAGGGCTGGCTGGGCGTCCACTAGACGCCGGGCCGCCCCTCGCGGGAACTTCCACGCAGACGCCGTCAAGGAGACCGAGACATGCTGGACATCGCCGAGGAGCTGAACCGGTGGGCCGTCGACGGGCGGGACTTCGCCGTGGCCACGGTGGTGGCCGTGGGCGGCAGCGCTCCCCGTCAGCCCGGTGCCGCGCTCGCGGTGGACGGCGCGGGCACGGCTGTCGGCTCGGTCTCCGGCGGGTGCGTGGAGGGCGCCGTGTACGAGCTGTGCCGGCAGGCGCTTGAGGACGGCGAAACCGTTCAGGAGCGCTTCGGCTACAGCGACGAGGACGCCTTCGCCGTCGGTCTGACCTGCGGCGGAGTCATCGACATCCTCGTCACCCCGGTACGGGCGGACGATCCCGTCCGGCCGGTGATCGCGGCCGCGCTGGCCGCCGCCGCGCAGGGAGACGCGGCGGCGGTCGCGCGGATCGTCACCGGGCCGCCCGAGCTGACGGGCCGCGCCCTCCTGGTGCGGGCCGACGGTTCCTGGCAGGGCGGCTTCGGCGCCCACCCCGAACTGGACCGCACGGTGGCCGCCGAGGCGGGCGCCTTCCTGGACGCCGGCCGTACCGGCACCCTGGAGATCGGTGAGCAGGGCTCACGCTGCGGAGCCCCGCTCACGGTTCTGGTGGAGTCGTCCGTCCCGCCGCCCCGCATGATCGTCTTCGGGGCGATCGACTTCGCGTCGGCACTGGTCCGGGTCGGCAAGTTCCTCGGCCACCACGTGACGGTGTGCGACGCGCGCCCCGTGTTCGCCACGAAGGCCCGCTTCCCGGAGGCCGACGAGATCGTCGTCGAGTGGCCCCACGAATACCTGGAGCGGACCCGGGTCGACGGCCGTACCGTCCTGTGCGTCCTCACCCACGACACCAAGTTCGACGTCCCGCTGCTCCGGCTCGCCCTCCGCCTCCCGGTGGCCTACGTCGGCGCGATGGGCTCCCGCCGCACCCACCTGGACCGCAACAGCCGGCTGCGCGAGGTCGGCGTCACCGAACTGGAACTGGCCCGCCTCAGGTCCCCCATCGGCCTCGACCTCGGCGCGCGCACCCCGGAGGAGACCGCGCTGTCCATCGCCGCCGAGATCGTCGCCGCCCGCCGGGGCGGCACCGGCGTCTCCCTGACCGGCGCCCACACCCCGATCCACCACGACACCACCTCGACGCAGTCCCCCGCGCGGCGGATCGGTTCGGTGGCCTAGCTCTCCCCCTGCGCGGCCACCGGGTGTGGGCCCCCGGAGCGCCCGGTCCGTTTCCCCCGATCAGCCGAACCGGTCCGGGCGCCAGGGGACGATCGAAGCGTCTTCGGGTCCGGCGTACAGCGTCAAATGACGCATTCGGCGCCGGGAGTTCCGTTCTCATGCGTCTGCCGTGCAAGCGAGGCAACACGGACGGGGCCGGCGCGCGCGGGGCCGGTCATTCCTCCTCGGCCCAGCGGCGCAACCCCGCGAGGTCGAGTACGACGGTCCGGCCCCGGCCCGTGGCCACCAGGCCCGCCCGTTGCATCGCCCGCAGGCAGCGCACCACCGACTCCCGGGACGCCCCCGTGGCGGAGGCCAGTTCACGCTGGTTGACCTGGACGGCTACGGCCCCGGGCAGCGTCTCCGGCGCGGCCGAACCGTACTTGACGGCGAGCTTCACCAGCAGCCCCGCCACCCGGGCGCCGGTGGTGCGGGCGCCCTGATCGGCGCGCAGCCCGTCGGAGTCCCGTAACCGGCCCACGACACTGCGCAGCACCGCCAGGCACAGCGCGGGGTCCCGCTCCAGGAGCCGCAGGAAGGCCTCCCCGGCGACCACCAGACCCGCCGAGCGGCGCATCGCGGTGACCGTGGCGCCCCGGGGCCGGCCGTCGATGCAGGCGAGTTCACCGAGGAGTTCACCGGGGCCGCGCAGCGCGAGCAGGCTGGTGTAGCCGTTGGCCGAGTCGACCGTCGCCTTCACCAGGCCGCCGGTGAGCAGCACGACGGAGTCGGCCGCCTCGCCCTCCCGCATCAGCACCTCGCCGCGCACCCAGGTACGCGGGTGCCCGGCCTCCCGTAACAGACTGACCTCACCGGACGAGAAGAACGCCACCTCCGAGCCTCCCGGCCGCGCCGACCCACGGTGACCGTTCGGCACCGGAGGGCCACTGTCCATCGTGCGGGCGGGATCTGCCAAGGGGCGGTCGGCGGCGGCCGGTCACGGGGTGCGCAGCAGGGTGTTGACCGTACGGCCGAACACCGCGCGGGACGCCTGGCGTACCAGCGGGTCGAACGCCGACGGCAGTCCGCGGACGCTCAGCTCCTCGTGCCAGGTCACCCGGGTGCGGCCGCCGGGCCCGGGGTACACCGCGAGTTCGGCCCAACCGCGCACGATCCGCCCGTGCTTGACCAGGCGGCACCGCCCGGGTCCGCCGTCCCGCGGGGGCTCCCAGACGGTCACCTCCATGGGGTCGTCGAACGAGAGCGGCCCGACGCCCGTACGGGCCACGAAGACGGTGCCCTCGTGGGTCGGGGGATCGGTGAGCACGGTGACCCGGGTCAGCGGGACCACGTCGGCGTGCCGGGACCACTCCGTGAGCCGGCGCCACGCCTCGTCGATCGGCAGCGGAGCCGTCCGCTGGAGAAGGAAAGTGACCACGGCACGATCGTAGGGACCCGGCCACCGTGAACGGGGCACACACAGAGTGTTCACATGAGCTGCGGAATCGTCTCAGCCAGGCGGGGACCGGCCCCCGGCCCGCACGATTCACACCATGGACGGGCAAACCGCCCGCCTGCGCGAGTACCGGCGGACACCCACGTGCGGGGGTGGCCGCGGCGACGCGGGCCGGTTGGGGGCGAGGACGGAGGTGGGGCTGGGGGCCGGGCGGGTTCGGCAGACCTAGGGCCGGTACACCTTCCCGGGTTCCGGCTTTCCGGGGGCGAGGAGTTGGGGGACCGTCACGAAGACGTACCCGCGCTCCTTGAGGGCGTCGATGATCCCCGGTACGGCCGGCACGGTGCCCTGGTAGATGTCGTGCAGCAGGATGATCCCGTCCCGGGACGCCTGGTCGAGGACCCGCTTCTCGATCAGCGCCGAGTCGGTGGTCTGGTAGTCCTTCGCGGTCACGCTCCACAGCACCTCGGACAGGCCCAGCTCGCGGCAGATCCGGTGCACGTTCGCGTCGGTACGGCCCTGGGGCGGGCGCATCAGCCTCGGCTTGCGGCCGGTGAGGCGCTCGATCGCGTCGTCGGTGCGCTCCAGTTCGCCGCGTATCTGCGTGTCCGAGATCTGCGTGAGGATCTTGTGGTCCCAGGTGTGGCTGGCGACCTCGTGGCCCTCCGCCGCCATCCGCTTCACCAGCTGCGGGTACTTCTCTATGTGCCGCTTGCCCAGCAGGAAGAAGGTCGCCGGGACGTGCTTCTCCTTGAGGATGTCGAGCAGCCGGGCCGAGTTCTCGCTGGGCCCCGCGTCGAAGGTGAGCGCGATGCACTTGGCCTCACGGCAGTCGACGGTCCCGAACCGGGTCTCGTTCGCCGGCACGGGACGGGCGCGCTCGGCGGCCGGGGACGTCGTGTCGACCTGTGCGCAGCCGGACAGGGTCAGGGCGAGGGAGACGGCGGCGGCGGTGACGGCGGGGACACGAAGCCGGGCGGAGCGGAACCCGCCGGGCTGTCTTTCCCTCTTCCTGATCGGATGCTTGCTCCAAAGTGGCATGCGGGGACTATACACACAGTTTATAGAAAGCGTGTGCGAATTATTGCGGGAGGACTCGGCCGTCGGCGGCTCCCGGTGTGACGATGGACGGAGGGGGGCCCGAAAGGGATCGAACCCGCCCGAGAGGACACACCGTGCGCTACCGGGACCGCGCCCAGGCCGGCCGTGAACTCGCCGCCGTGCTGGGGGAGTTGCGGGACGAGGGCGCCTTGCCGGAACCGATCGTGCTGGCCCTGCCCCGTGGCGGTGCCGCCGTGGCCGCGGAGGTCGCGCGGGAGCTGCCGGCGCCGCTGGACGTGCTCGTCGTACGCAAGATCGGTGCCCCGCACCACGAGGAGTTCGGTGTCGGCGCGATCACCGGGGACGAACCGCCGCTCCTCGACGGGGAGACCCTGGCCCACCTGGGCCTGAGCGCGGAGGCGCTGACCCCCGTCGTGGAGCGGGAGCGGCGGGAGCTGCGCCGCCGCGAGCGCCGTTACCGGGAGGGCCGCCCGCCGCCGGTGCTGCGCGGCCGTACCGTGATCGTCGTCGACGACGGCCTGGCCACCGGCTCCACCGCCCGTGCCGCCCTGCGCCACGTACGGGGCCGCGGCCCCGCCCGGACCGTGCTGGCCGTCCCGGTGGGCGCGCCCGACTCCCTCGACGCGCTCGCCGCCGAGGCCGACCTCGTGGTCTGCCCGTACCGGCCGGCCGTGTTCAGCTCGGTCGGCCAGTGGTACGACGACTTCGGGCAGCTGACGGACGACGACGTGCTGGACGCCCTGCGCGGGGCCTGAGGAAGACGCCGGATCTCCCACGGCTTTCTGGAAGCACAAGCCGTCGCGTACGCGCCAGCGCGGGCGCGCCACCGCGCCGCTGGATACCATTTGGGCAGGTTCCGGACGTCACGGGATGGACGTGTGATGGCGACGCGCATCGCGGGCTACGAGGTCCAGGGCGAGATCGGCCGCGGCGGCATGGCCGTCGTCTACCGCGCGAGGGACCTGCGCCTGGACCGGACCGTCGCCCTGAAACTGCTCGCCCCGGAGCTGGCCCGCAACGACACCTTCCGCCGCCGTTTCAGCCACGAGTCCCGGGTGGCGGCCGCTCTCGACCACCCGCACATCGTGCCGGTCTTCGAGGCCGGTGAGACGGACGGAGTGCTGTACATCGCGATGCGCTACGTGTCCGGTCCGGATCTGCGCGCACTGCTGGACAGGGAGGGGGTGCTGCCGGTGGCCACGGCGCTGCGCATCGCCGCCCAGGTGGCCTCCGCGCTGGACGCGGCCCACCAGCACGATCTGGTCCACCGGGACGTGAAGCCCGGCAACGTCCTGGTGGCGCAGGGCACCGACAGCGACCATCCCGAACACGTGTACCTCACGGACTTCGGGCTGACCAAGAAGTCGCTGTCGCTGACGGGGTTCACGACCGCCGGCCAGTTCGTCGGCACGCTGGACTACGTGGCGCCGGAACAGATCTCGGGCCGCGCGGTGGACGGGCGGTGCGACCTCTACAGTCTGGCCTGTGTGGTCTTCGAGATGCTGACCGGCGGTCCGCCGTTCGTGCGGGACGAGGACATCGCGCTGCTGTGGGCGCACCAGCACGACCGCCCGCCCGCGTTGAGCGAGGTGCGGTCGGGGCTGCCGGCGGGGTTCGACGACGTGTTCGCCAAGGCGCTGGCCAAGACCCCCGCGGACCGTTACGGCACCTGTCTGGAGTTCATGGGCGCGCTGCGGCTCGCCGCGTACGGCGCCGGTCCGGGCGGTCCGGACATGCAGGGCCGGCCCGCCGACAGGACCCCCACGGTCGGCCGGCACACCGTCCGTACACCGCCGCCGCCTACGCCACCGCCACCGCCGCCGGACTGGGCCCGCCCCGTGCTCGGCGGCGGCCGCCCGGGCCACTAGAGCCGCCTCGGCTCGTTTCAGTGGCGCGCCCGGCGCTCAGTCCGCGGTGAGGAACTGCTCGGCCCAGACCGTCTTGCCGGTGCTGGCGTGCCGGGTGCCCCAGCGCCGGCTCAGCTGGCCGACGAGGAGCAGCCCGCGCCCGCCCTCGTCGTAGGTGTGGGCCCGGCGCATGTGGGGTGCCGTACTGCTGGAGTCGAAGACCTCGCAGGTGAGAGCGTGGGTGTCGTGGATGAGCCGGAGCCGGACGGGAGGCCGGCCGTACCGGAACGCGTTGGTGACGAGTTCGCTGACGATGAGCTCGGTGATGAACGCGGCGTCCTCCAGCCGCCACGCGATCAGCTGGTCGGTGGCCTGTTTGCGGGCCTCGGCGACGGCGGCGAGGTCGAAGGGCAGCTCCCAGGTGGCGACCCGGTCCGCGTGCAGGGCGCGGGTGCGGCCCACGAGCAGGGCGATGTCGTCGTCGGGGCGGTGGGTGAGCATGGACGTCAGTACCCGGTCGCAGACGGTGTCCAGGCTCTGCGCGGGGCGGGCGAGCGCGGCGAACATCTTGCCCAGGGCGTCGTCGATGTCGTGGTCGCGGGGTTCGAGCAGGCCGTTGGTGTAGAGGGCGATGAGACTGCCCTCGGGGAGTTCCGTCTCGAAGGACTCGAAGGGCAGCCCGCCGAGGCCCAGCGGGGGACCGGCGGGGACGTCGAGGAAGTGGACGGTGCCCCCGGTGACCACGGCGGGCGGCGGATGGCCGGCCCGGGCGACGTCGAACCGCCGGGTCACGGGGTCGTACACGCCGTACAGGCAGGTCGTGCCGACACCACCGGCGGTCTCCTCGGCGTCTTCGGCGCCCGCCTCCTCCGCGGAGAGGTGGACGACCAGATCGTCGAGGTGGCTGAGGAGTTCGTCGGGCGGCAGGTCGACGTCGGCCAGGGTGCGGACCGCCGTGCGCACCCGGCCCATGGTGGCGGCGGCCCGGATGCCGTGGCCGACGACGTCGCCGACGACGAGCGCGACCCGGGTGCCGGACAGTGGGATGACGTCGAACCAGTCGCCGCCCACGCCGGCCTGGCTGACGGAGGGCAGGTAGCGGGTGGCGATGTCCAGCGCCGACTGCTCGGGCAGCGTGTGGGGGAGCAGGCTGCGCTGCAGCGTCATCGTGGTGGTGTGCTGGCGCTCGATGCGCGCGGTGCCGTGGATGCTGGTGGCCGCGCGGGCCGCCAGCTGCTCGGCCACCCACAGGTCGTCCTCGTCGAACGGCTCGGGCCGCCGGTTCCGCCCGAACAGGGCCACCCCGAAGGTGGCGCCGGCCGCGGTGAGCGGCACCGCCATCAGTGAGTGCGCCCCGCTCGCCCGGATCCAGTCGGCGGCCGGCGGGTCCTCCCGCGCCCAGCGGACCACGCTCTCGTCGTCCCCCGTGTACACCGAGCCCCGCCCGTCGGCCAGACAGCGGCCCGACGGTGACCAGGGCGGGCAGCGCAGCACGTCGCCCGTCGGGTGGGGCGGCGGCGGAGCGTCGGGCACCGACCGTACGGCCGCCCGGCGCAGCGTCAGGTCGCCGGGCTCGGGCGTGCCGTCCCGGCCGGCGCGCCGGGTCACGAGCTCGGCCGAGCGCGGGGGAGTGTCCAGCAGGTCGACGGCGCACACGTCGGCGAAACCGGGCACCGCGACCTCGGCCAGTTCCCGTGCGGTGCGCTGCACGTCGGAGGTGGTGCCGATGCGCGTCCCCGCGTCGCTCAGCAGCAGCATCCGCTGCCGTACCAGCTGTTCGGACGGGTCGGAGTGGGCGGTCACGGTGACCGCCCGCACCCGGCCGCCCGGGTCCGTCAGCGGGACGATCCGGGCGTGCCAGTCGCGCGTCGGGTCGGCCGGGTCCAGGTGCAGGTGGACGTCCTGCGGGGCGCCGCCGTCGAGGATCCGCCGCATGCCGGCCTCGGCCTCGGCGCTGCCCTCGTACGGGGCGATGTCCGTGAGCCGCAGCCCGCGTATCGTCCCCTCGGCCAGGGAGAGCGCGCGCTGCATCCCCGCGCTGGCCCGGACCAGCCGCAGCCCCTCGTCGAAGACGGCGGCGACGCAGGGGGATTCGTGGAAGGCCCATTCCCCCAGTTCGTGGCCGGTGCCCGGGGGCAGTCCCGTGACGGCCGAGACGACCAGCCACTCGATGCCGCCCGGCCGCTCGGACGTGGGTCTGCGGTGGACCAGTACGTCGTGGTCCAGCCGGTGTCCGTCGCGGTGGCGCAGGGCCGCGGTGCCGCTCCAGCGGGGCCCGGCGGCCGCCTCCCGCCAGCTGTCCCCGTCCGGTTCGGCGAGCAGTTCGACGGCGCTGCGCCCCAGGATCTCGGCGGGCGGATAGCCCAGCATCAGCCTGGCCCCGTCGCTCCAGCCGGTCACCACGCCCCGCTCGTCGACCGTGACCACCGCGGTGCGGGCGCCCCGGGACACGGCGGGGGTCTGCGCCGGGTCGCTGGCAGGGGTGGGACGTCGTTCCATCGCCGCTCATCCTTCGCGGAACCTGCACGGCCGCTCTCCTCCCCAGGATGATCCCGGCCGCCACGGAGCACCAATCCGCTCCGGCTGGTCGTCTTCCTCGGGCCGCGATCGCGCTTCCTCGGGCTGTGCTCGCGCTCCGCCCGACAGATCCGCCCGCGTCGTGACAGCGTGGGAGCAGTGGCGGCCATGGCGTCCTGGAGGCGGAGATGACGGTGAACGGGCTCGGACTGGTGGTGCACGGAGGGCGCAGGGAGGCGGTGGAAGCGGCCGGTGCCGTACGGGCGTGGGCCGCCGCGCACGACGTGCGCTGTACCGACATCGACGTGTGGCACGACGGCGGCCGGCACAGCTCGGGTGAGGAGGTCGCGGCCGCCGGTGACCCCGATCTGATCGTCACCCTCGGCGGCGACGGCACCTTCCTGCGCGGCGCCCGGCTCGCCGCCCACAACGACGCGCTGGTCCTCGGCGTCGACCTGGGCCGGGTCGGCTTCCTGACCGACGTGCCGGTCCGCTCGGTCACGGACGCGCTGGACGCGGTGTACGAGAACCGGTTCAGCGTCGACCGCCGGCTGCTGCTCACCATGCGCTCCTCCCGCCGGCTGGAGGTGCCCGCCGACATGGAGGACCTGATGCAGTACGGCCGCGGGCCGCTGCTGCCCCCGCCCCAGGTGCGCACCGACTGCGAACAGGACGCCGAGTGGGGTGTCCCGCTGCACATCACCGCCGTCAACGACATCGTCCTGGAGAAGCTGTCCCGGGACCGCCAGGTGTCGGTGGGCGTGTACATCTCCGGGCGGCTGCTCGCCTCGTACTCCGCCGACGCGCTGCTGGTGGCGACCCCCACCGGCTCCACCGCGTACAGCTTCGCCGCCGGCGGGCCGGTCGTGTCGCCCTGCGCGGAGGCGCTGGTCTTCACCCCGGTCGCCCCGCACATGGCGTTCGACCGCTCGGTCGTCACCGCCCCCGACGAGGCCGTCGGCCTGCGCGTCCTGGAACGCTCGGGGCCGGCCGCGGTCAGCGTCGACGGCCAGGTGCGCGGTGTGTTGCAGCCCGGCGACTGGATCGGGGTGTACGCCGCCCCCAGCCGGCTGCGGGTGGTCCGGCTGGCGCCGATGGACTTCTACGGCCGGCTGCGCGAGCGCATGAACCTGACCGACGCCCCGGCCGCAGTCGCCGACGGCACCCCCGCCCCCCTCTGGTCGCTGACCGCGCCTCCGCCGGGCGACCTCGACCACCTCTCCTTCCCGCTCCTGGCCGCCCAGCGCGCCCAGGCGGAGGGGTGCGCGGACGGGGAGGACGGCGCCGAGCCCACGCCGGTAGAGCCGGCCGTCCCGAGCCACGCACGGCACGGGAGCCGTCCCTGACCCGGTCCGCACGGCGCGGGAGCCGCCCCCGACCCGGCCCGCGCCGGTCACGCGGCGCCGGTTCCGCCAGGCGGTCGCTCGCACGAATGGCAGGGCCAGGCCGACCGCCAGATCAGGCTCCTGATGGACGGCCTGCGGGCAACGGCTCCGGCCCGCGCCGAGGGGCGCGGGCCGGAGCGGTGAGCGAGGGGACGGGTCAGTCCGTGGACCGCACCGCGGGGATGCCGAGCGCGACCGGTCCGCTCTTGCAGGAGTCGTGGCAGTCCTTCTCCAGGCTGCAGCACAGCGAGCAGATCGCGCCCGAGTGGAACGGGCAGCCCGCCACGTCCGGCCGCTCGAACTCGGTCGCGCACACCGTGCAGGTCAGCAAGGCCGCCGACGGCAGCCCGTCCGCGCCCAGCAACGGCTCCGCGAGGTCGTCGACGCGGGCGATGTAGTACTTGCCCTTGGTCAGCACCGCGAACAACGGCGAGAGCACCATCGCCAGGAACAGCGCGACGAAGGGCGAGTACGCCTTGCCGTACTCCCCGAACGCGTTGAAGTACGCGGCGATCGAGACCGCCGACGCGATCAGCATCGAGCCGAACCCGACGGGGTTGAAGTTGTGCAGATGGGCGCGCTTGAACTCGATGTACGAAGGGCTCAGCCCCAGCGGCTTGTTGATGACCAGGTCGGCGACGACCGCGCCGATCCAGGCGATCGCCACGTTGGAGTAGAAGCCCAGCACGGTGTTCAGGAAACCGAAGACGCCGCCCTCCATCAGGGCCAGCGCGATGCCGACGTTGAGGAAGATGTAGACGACCCGGCCGGGGTGCCGGTGCGTCAGCCGGGAGAAGAAGTTCGACCAGGACAGCGAACCGGAGTAGGCGTTCGTCGAGTTGATCTTTATCTGGGAGAGGATCACGAAGAACGTGGCCAGGCCGAGCGCGACGGGTGCGGCGAACGTCCTGAACCCGGACACGTACTGCTGGATCGGCTCGTTGGCCTTGGCCAGGCCCACGCTGCCCGCGATGTAGAAGGCGAGGAACGCCCCGCCGATCTGCTTGGCCGCGCCGAGCACCACCCAGCCCGGACCGGCGGAGAGCACCGCGCCCCACCACTTCCTGCCGTTCTCCGGTGTCTTGTCCGGCATGAACCGCAGGTAGTCGACCTGCTCACCGATCTGCGCGATCAGTGACAGCGCGACGCCCGCACCCGCGCCCACCCCGAGCATGCTGATGCCGGACCCGGTCGGCGAGTTGCCCGCGAAGTGCGTGAACTCCGAGAACTTGCCCGGCTCCTGGATCGCGATGGACACGAACGGCGCCACCATCAGCACCAGCCACACCGGCTGTGTCCACACCTGCATCTTCGACAGCGCGGTCATGCCGTAGATGACCAGCGGCAGGATGATGAGGGAGCAGATCAGGTACCCGACGGCCAGCGGGATGTGCAGGCCCAGCTCCAGGGCCTGCGCCATGATCGAGCCTTCGAGCGCGAAGAAGATGAAGGTGAAGCTGGCGTAGATGACCGAGGTGAGCGTCGAGCCGAGGTAGCCGAAGCCGGCCCCCCGGGTCAACAGGTCCATGTCGATGGAGTACTTGGCCGAGTAGTAGGAGATCGGGATCCCGGTCAGGAAGATGACCACCGCGGCCGTCAGGATCGCCACCATGGCGCTGGAGAAGCCGTTGGAGATGGCGATCGAACCGCCGATCGCGAAGTCCGCGAGGTAGGCGATGCCGCCGAGCGCGGTGGTGGCCACGACGTAGGGGGTCCAGCGGCGGAAG
This sequence comes from Streptomyces arenae, assembly GCF_022343545.1. Taxonomy (NCBI): domain Bacteria; kingdom Bacillati; phylum Actinomycetota; class Actinomycetes; order Kitasatosporales; family Streptomycetaceae; genus Streptomyces; species Streptomyces arenae. Next base: position 6,513 of record NZ_JAKQYH010000050.1, on the reverse strand, counting down.
GACTTCGGCGCGTAGCGCAGCGAGTAGTCCTCCAGGGTGTCGTTCTTCGCCCAGTCGTTGTAGGTCCGTTTGCCGTCCGTCCGGCCCTCCGCCACGGCGGGCGGCGCCTCGTTGCCGACGATCTCCGTCACGACTCTTCCCTCTCTCGTCCCCGGTCGTTGCACGGAAGAGTCGCGGCACGCTGTTTCCCGGACGTTGCACCTGCTTTAAAAGACAAAGCTTGATACTTCCCGTGGGAAGTATCGGTCCCGAGGCGGCGGTCGGGTTCAGAGCTGGGCGACGACGTGGAAGTCGAAGACGTCCGCCCGCGCCAGGTACAGCCGTTGCGCGAGATGGTTGCCGCGCAGCCGTACGACACCGCGCGGGCCCTCGTACGACACCGCGTCCCCGACCGCGCACATCGTCCGCACGTCCAGTGACCGCGCCCGTTCGGCCAGCGCCGCCAGCAGTCGCACCCCTTCGAAGCAGGACTCGCCGAGACTGCCCACGACGGGTGCGCCCATGCCGAACCGGGCCGTGTGGCGGGCGCCGAAGTCGAGGCTCTCGGCGGTGGCGAGGGTCTCGAAGAAGCCGGCCGCCGCCCAGAGCCCGTCGGTGCCGTCCGCGCCGGTCGCCAGCAGGATGTTCTCGTCCATGTGGGTGCTCAGCCGCAGACACCGCTGGTGCAGCCCGTATCCGGCGAACGCCCGGTTGAAGCGGGCCGCGTCCGCCCCGACCAGCAGCATCAGCACCGCGTCCGCCTCGCACCGCTCGACCCGGCGCAGCACCGGCCCGAACTGCTCCGTCCCCAGCGGCACGAACACCTCGTCCCGCACCCGGCCGCCGCACTCCCGTGCGAACCCGCGCGCCGCGCGGGCGGTCACCCGCGGCCAGACGTAGTCGTTGCCCACCGTGCACCAGCGCCGCACCCCGGCGGACTCCGCCAGCAGCCGCATGGCGGGCAGCAGTTGGGCCGCGTCCGTCTCACCGGTCAGGAACACGCCCGGTGTCCGCTCACCGCCCTCGTACTGCGCGGTGTAGACGTACGGCACCCGGCCCGCGACCCGGGGCAGCAGCGCCTGCCGGACCGCCGAGGTGTGCCAGCCCACCACCCCGTCCACGGCGCCCAGCGAGACCAGCGCCCCCACCTCGGCCGCCACCCGCGCCGGCGGACCACCGCCGTCCACCGTGACCAGCCGGACCTCCCGGCCCAGCACCCCGCCCGAGGCGTTCAGTTCCTCCACGGCGAGCAGTGCGGCCGACTCGCACGACGGTCCGAAGACGCCCGCCGGACCCTGCAACGGCACGACGAGGGCGACGTTCAGTGTCGTACGCGTCCCGCGCGGCGGCGGACGCATCGGGCCACCTCCGTGCGGGCGGGAGAGCGCGGACCACGGTCCCGGGCCCCGGCGCCCTCGCCCGGGCTCGTATCCTGCGTCGCACAGTAGACCTGACGGAAGGACACCGGCAATGCCGTCCGTACCCTCCTCGCCGGACCTCGCGCACCTCCTCAGCCACGCCGAACGCCGGGTCGTCCGGCGGCTGGCGGCGGTGCTGGCCGAGGAGGACTGCACCGTCGAGGAGTGGCGCGTGCTGTCGCTGGTCGGCGACGGCGCGGGGCATCCGATGTCGGAGATCGCCGGCCACGCGCTGATGCCGGCGCCCAGCCTGACCAAGCTGGTGGACCGCATGGTCGCCGACAACCTCGTCCACCGGCGCCCCGATCCGCACGACCGGCGCCGCGTCCTGCTCCACCTCACCGCGCGCGGCGCCGACCTGCACCGGCGCACCGCCCTCCGGGTCCACGCGGACCAGGCCCGCCTGCTCGCCGAGATGGCCGACGGGGGAGCACTGACCCGCCTGCTCCCCGAACTGACCAAGGCCGCCGCCCCGGACCCCGCCGCCACCGCCGCACCGGACCCCGCCGCCACCGCCGCCCCGGGCCCCGCTGCCACCGCCACTACCGCCGCCCCACGGCACCCGTCCGCGCCGAGCCCGGCCACCGCCTGAGCCGGTGGGCGCGCCGGCTCACCAACCGGTGAAGAGGAGATGGTTCAGCAGCAGCGCGAGCACCGCCTGTGCCGTGAGCCAGATCCGCGGCCCGGGCAGGAACGCACCGGCGGCCGGCAGCCACATCGCGAACGGCAGCCAGATCCGCTCCGTCTCCGCCTTGCTCATCCCGGACAGGTCGGCGATCAGCAGCGCGAGCAGGGTGACGCACACCAGGAAGGCCAGCCGGAGTTCCGGCCCGGGCGCGGTACGGCGGTGGACCAGCACGGCGCCGGCCCGGCGCAGCCCCGCCACCGTCGCCGGGCCGGTGATGATCACCGTGCAGGCCAGGTTGGCCCACACCCAGTAGCCGTACGGCCGGGTCCCGCCGACGCCCTGGTAGTAGCGGGTGACCAGCAGCCGGTACCCCTGCCACCAGTCGAACCCGGCGAACGTGAAGCCGAGCGGCACGACCGCCGCCCCCGCCACCAGCAGGACCAGGATCACCGGCCGCGCCCGGACCCGCCGTCGGCCGATCATCAGCACCGCCGCCCCGATCAGCGCGAAGAGCGTCAGACCGTACGACAGATAGCAGGTCAGCCCGTACAGCAGTCCCGCGGCCGCGGCCCAGGCCACGGAGCGTCCCGTCACCGCCAGGGCCAGCAGCGCCACCGTCCAGGCGGCGACCGCCGCGAAGTACCCGTCGGCCGAGGCGCCCACCCACACGGCGGCCGGGAGCAGTACGAGGAAGGGCGCGGCCCGCCGGGCGAGCCGCTCCGCCGCGAGCGCCCGCACCGCGACCAGTACGGCGGCCCCGGCCGTGGACCCGACGGTGACGCACCAGGCCCCGGCCCAGCCGCCGCCGTGCAGCCCGGCCCGGTCCAGCAGGACGAAGGTGAGGGTGGCCGCCGGCGGATGCCCGGCGATGTGCGCGGGCCAGGGCGCGGGCGTGCCGCTGACGATGTGGTGGGTGAAGTCCCGCAGGGTCGCCGGGATGTCGTGGAAGCGCCCGATGACCGTGAGGTACTCGTTCGGGCTGGTGAGCCGGCCCGCCACACCCCGCTGCCAGCCGTCGACCAGCGCCAGCGACCACGTCCAGGCCAGCGAGCCGCCCCAGGCCGCGGCGAGCAGCCCGCGCCACGGCAGCCGTACGGCGAGGTTCGGCCCGTACGCCACCACCGCGGCCCCGACGAGCACGGCGGCCGGTGTCCCCGGGCCCACGTGCGGGTCCCAGTCGGCGAACAGCGGCGGCCAGTGCACGAACAGGGTGCGGTAGGTGTCCTGGATGTGCCGGCCGACCAGGACGGCGGCGAGTACGAGCAGGGCGGCGGCGAGCACGGCGGACAGATCGGCGTACCGGCCGCGGAGGGAATCGCGGGTCACACCGGAACGCTAGGCCCGCGAGCCGGGGGCGCCGTGGATCAGTGGGCCGACGTCAGACTTTCGTCATGGGCCGGGTACGGGATCCAGGGGTTTCCCCGGCCTACGGTCGGAACATGCGAGACGACGATCCACGGCTTCCCACCTCACCCGGATTCTGGCGCAGTCCGCTGCGCGGCACCTGGTTCACCTCGGTGCTCGGCCTGGTGCTGCTCGTCGGCGTCACGGTGCTGTTCGTGACCGGACTGGTGTCGTACGCCGCGTACAACCCGGACCTGGCACCGGTGAACGACCAGACCCCGGACAAGGGCCTCCTCGGCTTCTACCTCTTCTCCTGGCCGACGAATCCGTCCTGGCTCTACCGGCTCACCCAGGGCCTGCACGTCACCCTCGGGATCACCCTGATCCCGGTGCTGCTCGCCAAGCTGTGGTCCGTGGTGCCGAAGCTGTTCGCGCTGCCCCCGGCCCGCTCGCTCGCCCACGCCCTGGAGCGGATCTCGCTGCTGCTGCTGGTCGGCGGCGGCCTGTTCGAGTTCACCACCGGTGTCCTCAACGTCCAGCTGGACTACGTCTTCCCCGGCTCCTTCTACCCCCTGCACTTCTACGGCGCCTGGGTGTTCTTCGCCGCCTTCCTGGCCCACGCGGCCCTGAAGACGCCCAAGGCGCTGCGGGCGGTGCGCGAGCGGCGCCGGGGCGAGGACGGGCAGGCGTCACCCGGGCCCGACGAGGACGGACCGGCGTCACCGCGGCCGGACGCGCCGACGGTGGACCGGCGGGGTGCGCTGTGGTTCGTCGGGGGCGCGTCCCTGCTGCTGTTCCTCACGACGGCCGGACAGAGCATCGGGGGCGCGCTGCGCCGCACCGCGCTGCTCGCCCCGCACGGCTGGGCCGACCCGGGCGGCGGTCCGAACGGCTTCCAGATCAACAAGACGGCCGCGTACGCCGGCGTCGGCACGAAGCAGACCGCGGCGGAGACCTGGCGGCTCGTCGTCACGGGGCGGGGCGGCCGGACCGTCCGGCTCACCCGCGCCGACCTCCTCCGGCTCCCGCAGCACAGCGCCGCCCTGCCCATCGCCTGCGTGGAGGGCTGGTCGACCGCCGACCAGTGGTGGCGCGGGGTACGGCTCCGCGACCTCGCCGCCCTCGTCGGACACGACGGCGATCCGCCGGACGTCCTCGTCGAGTCCCTGCAACTGCACGGCGCCTTCCGCCGCGCCGCGCTGCGCGCCAACCAGGTCGCCGACCCGCGCTCGCTGCTCGCCCTGCAGGTCAACGGCGAGGACCTGTCCCCCGACCACGGCTACCCGGCCCGCGTGATCGTGCCGGCCGCTCCCGGTGTGCTCAACACCAAGTGGGTGGCCCGGATGACCTTCGGAGACCTGTGATGCGCCCCCGTCTCGTGACGCGCCCCCGCCTCGCCGTCGGCAGCCCCTTCCAGATCCTGCTGCTGGCCTGCTCGTTCGCGCTCGCCGCCTACGCCGGTGTACGGCTGCTGGCCGGCGACTGGTTCGGTGTGGCGCTGTGGATCGTGGGTGCGGCCCTGCTGCACGACCTGGTGCTGCTGCCGCTGTACGCGCTGGCCGACCGGACGGTGACACGCGGTCTCGGCGTCGCGGGGCACCGGGAGTGGACCATGTACGTCCGCGTCCCCGCCGCGCTCTCCGGGCTGCTCCTGCTGGTGTGGTTCCCGCTGATCAGCGGGACGGTCGCCGGGCACTACCGGTCGGCCACCGGCCAGTCCCCGGACGGCTTCGCGGCCCGCTGGCTGCTGATCACCGCCGTGCTCTTCGGCGGCTCGGCGCTGCTGCTGGCACTGCGGGTGCGCAGGGCCACGAAGCGGCGGCCACCGGCCGCCCACTGACCAGCAGGCGTCCAGCCGCGCGCGTACCGCAGCAGGGCCGGGGTGCCGAGCCGCGCCCACAGGAACGGCTCCCCGACGGCCTCACGGGTGTCGGTGAGGTGGACGTGAACCCGCTCGTCGACGTCCACCGGAGCGGTCTCGGCGATCAACAGGCCTCCGGGTGCGAGGAGTTGACCGACACGGTCCAGGAGCAGGCCGGGATCGCCACCGATGCCGACGTTGCCGTCCATGAGCAGCACGGTGCCCCAGCGGCCCGCGCCGGGCAGCGGCTCGAAGACCGAGCGGCACAGGGCCTGCCCGCCGAGGCGCACGGTGTGGTCGACGGCGGCCGTGCTGACGTCGACGCCGAGGACGGTACGGCCCCGGGCGGCGAGTTCGGCGACCAGCCGGCCGGGGCCGCAGCCGACGTCCAGGACGGCGCCCTCACAACGGTCCAGGACCGCCCGGTCGACCGGGTCGGCCCGCGCGCACCAGCGCTCGACCTCCAGGGGCAGCAGCCAGCCGTCGGCGCGCCGCAGGAACAGCGGGCCGTGCCCGGCGCGCAGCGCCGCCGCGTAGGGGTCGGCGCCGGTCCGGGCGAGGGGCGCCCAGGTGGTCACCGGCGTTCCGTACCGCGCTGCGCCGAGCACCGGGCCAACCGGGCGGCGAACCGGCCGTGCGGGACGAGCGCGGCGACGGCGGCCGCGTCCGCCGCGGTGTCCACGTCCCGCAACAGTGGCAGGTCCCGCACCCGCAGTCCCGCGGCGACGAGCCGCCGCCGCTGGACGGCACCCGTCTGCGGAGCGGACATCGGCACACCGCGCAGCAGCCCGGGATCCGGGTCGGCCAGCCCCAGAGCCCAGAACCCGCCGTCCTCGGCCGGTCCGAAGTACGCGTCGCAGTCGGCGAAGTCCACGGTGAGCAGGGCCGGGGTGACCTGGGGGGTGTCCATGCCGATGAGCAGGGCGGGTCCGGTGCAGCCGGCGAAGGCGTCGGCGAGCCGCGCGTCGAGACCGCCACCGCACTGCGGCACGACGTCGAAGCCGGACGGCAGCCAGGGGCCGGGGCTGCCGTCGAGGACGAGGACGCGGCGGGCGGCGGAGGCCGCGGCCACCGCGTCCAGGGTGTCGGCGAGCGAGGCCTCGGCCAGAGCGGCGGCCTGTTCCGGGGAGAAGGGCGGTGTGAGGCGCGTCTTGACCCGGCCGGGCCTCGGTTCCTTGGCGATGACGAGAAGGGTGGTCTTGAGGGTGGTCATGTGGAGGGTCCTCGGCGGGTGCGGGTGCGGGTGCGGGTGCGGGTGCTGGTGCGGTGGGGGTGGGGCGCGG
>NZ_JAKQYH010000078.1:0-109073 GCF_022343545.1 Streptomyces arenae | reverse complement strand
GCTACCAGTTCGCCATGGGCCGGCTCGCCTCCGCCCTGGTCAGCGGCGACCCCGGCCGGGTCGACAGCCCGACCCGGCGGTCCGCGCCCGTGCCCCCCGCGCCCGTGCCCCCCGCGCCCGTGCTCTCCGTCCCCGTGCCCCCCGGGCCCTGTGCCGCCAGGCACCGTGCCCACGCGCCGGTCGCCAGTGCGGTCGCGTCCGGGACGGTGTCCGGTGCGCCCTGGATGCCGACCGGGGTGCCGTGCGGGATCCCCGCCAGGGATGTCGCCGACACCGTCCGCGGCGCGGTGCGCCCGCCCGCGATGAGCAGCGCGGAGGCGTAGTTGCGTACGGGACGCAGCTCACCGCGCGCGTACACGTACCGGTTCCCGGTGTCCTCCTCCAGGACGATCGCCCCGTCCTTGCGCCAGTCGTCCTTGGCGGCCGGTGAGATCAGCCCGTACACCCCGAACCCGGCGCACAGCAGTACCGCCGCGCCCACCCCGAAGACGGAGCCGAGCGCGGACCGCCGGGTCGGGCTGTCGCCCCGGCCGGGGTCGCCGCTGACCAGGGCGGAGGCGAGCCGGCCCATGGCGAACTGGTAGGCCTGTACGTGATCGCGTCGCGTCTGCATGGATCCCGCCGTCCCTAGCCCGCGAGACCGCGGAAGTAGCCGTACGCGTGCAGCACCTGGAGCAGCAGCGGCAGCAGCGCGATCGCCGTGACGGTCTCCAGCAGGTCGCCGAAGTGCCCCCACACCGGCAGCAGCCGGGCCCGCGGCAGCCGCCAGGCGCCGACGAGCAGCAGCAGCGCGGCGGCAAGGAGCACCGCGAGGACGGCGGCCCGGCCGCCGGGGCCGGTCGGCGCGACCCGGACGATGAGGACGAGCCCGAGGCCGTAGGCGCCGGCCAGCACGGCGGGCACCCGCTGGAGGGTGCCGTTGGTGCCGCGGGCGCGGAGCAGGACGGCCAGGCTGAGCGAGACCGGGAGCAGCCAGCCGGCCCAGCCGTGCTCGCGGTCGGCGAGCAGCCACAGGGCGACCGCCCACACCAGCGCCGAGGAGATGCCGATCATGTCGAGGCAGGCGGTGGCCACGGCGACCCGGTTCGCCACCGTCCCGCCGGTCTCGGGTTCGATGTCGAGCTGTAGTTCCTCGGCGTCATGCGGGAGTTGGGGTACCCGCAGCCGGGCCGTGCGCAGGGCGAGGCGGGGCGCCAGGTGCCCGAGGACGAACAGGCCCACCGCGACCACCGCGGCGGCCTGGACCCCGTGCAGCCCGGTGGCCCGGGCGAGTCCCGCGCCGATCGCGGCGGCGACCGCCGTGAGCAGCACGGTGCCGGGTACGACGAGGGGCAGCGCGCCCAGCGCCAGCAGCAGGCCGGCCAGCGCGACCACGAACCCGGCCGCCAGCAGCGTCCCCGTCGTGCCCGGGGCGAAGCCGCCGGACGGGCCCTCCCGCAGGGCCGCCCCGGCCAGTGCGGCGAAGCCGAACGCGCCCACGCCGGTGACCAGGACGCCGCCGCGGTCGGCCCGCGCGCGGGCGGCCACCGCGCAGCACGCGGCCAGCACCAGGGCGACCGCCCCGGCTGCCGCCGACGTGAGCGGTCCGGGGCCGGCGCCGAGCAGGGTGGCGGCGAGCGCGGCGAGCGCCAGGCAGGACAGGGCGAGACCGAGCTGCCGGGTGAGTCCGGGCTGCCAGCGGCCGGGTCCGGCGCCGACGGTGTGCGCGACACCGTCGGAGACGTCGTCGAAGTGCAGGGCGGGCAGCGTCGCGTCGGCCGGCCGCAGGTGCAGCACGTCACCGTCGCGCAGCCCGGCGCTCTCGGGGGTCGCCTCCGGGTCGAGGGGGTCCGCGCCGAGCCGTTGCAGGACCCAGGGCGTGCCCTGGAGGTCGGGGCCGACGGCCTGGCGCAGCAGCACCGGGAGCAGGGCGGAGACCGGGGTGGTGACCGGGACGGCGAGGTCGGCCCGGCCGGCCGGCGCCTCCACCGTGAGACGGCACACCTCGGTGGCCCGGACGGGCGGTGCGGACGTGCTGCCCGGACCGGTGGGGGATCCGGTCGGGGATCCGGCGGCGGACCCGGTGACGGGTGCGGCGGTGGTCATCGTGCTCCTGTGGGGACGGGCGCCGCCGACACCAGGCCGGTCTGGACGAGCTGGACGGTGCGCCGGGTGACGAGCTGGGCCCGGCCGGCGGGCAGGGTGCGGGGCTTGGCCTCGCCGATGAACTTGCCCTCCTCCTTGGGGTAGGAGAAGAGCAGCGCCGGGTTGCCGAGCTCCCACATCCGGCGGATCAGCGGGTCCATCACGGACCGCATGGCGCCGGAGGTGGAGCGGGCCACGACCAGGTGCAGCCCGATGTGGGCGCCCTGCGCCAGCAGCGGCACCAGCGGCATCATCGGGGAGGGCGTGCCGGGGGCGCCGGCGAACAGGTCGTAGTCGTCGACGAGGACGAACAGCAGCGGGCCGGTCCACCAGTCCCGCTTCTCCAGCTGCTCCGGGGTGACGTCGGCGCCGGGGGCCCGTTTGGCCACGGACACGGCGGCGCTGTCGGCGAGCTTGCCGAGGGCGTCGTTGTCGACGACGTACCCGACCCGGTACTCCTCGGGGACGTCCTTGAGGAGCCCGCGGCCGGGGTCGGCCAGCAGGATCCTGGCCTCCTCGGGGCGGTAGCGGGCGGTGATGGCGCGGATGGCGAGCCGCAGGGCGTTGGTCTTGCCGGTCTCGCCGTCGCCGTAGACCAGCAGGTGCGGGGTGGCGCCGAAGTCGTGCCAGACGGGGGCGAGCCGCTGCTCGTCCCAGCCCAGGCAGAACCTGAGGTCGCGGGTGTCGGCGGGGGCGGGCAGCCGGCGGGCGTCGAGACGGGTCGGCAGCAGCCGTACGCCGGGGGCCCGGGGGCCGGTCCAGAACGTGTCGATCTCGGCGACCGCGGCCTTGGTGGCGGCCGTCAGGTCGTCGGTGCGCGAGGAGCTGTCGAGCCGGGGCAGCGCGGACAGGAAGTGGTGGCCCGAACCGGTCAGACCGCGTCCCGGCCGGTGCGGGACGCCGGCTGCGGCCCGCGAGCCGACCTCGGACTCCATGGAGTCACCGAGGCGGAGTTCGAGCTTGGTGCCCAGCATGTCCCGCAGCCGGGGCCGTACTTCGGACCAGCGCACCGCGGAGGCGACCACGTGCAGACCGAACGACAGGCCGCGCGCGGCGAGTTCCATGATCCGCTGCTCCAGGTCGTCGAAGTCCTGGCGGAGCGTGGCCCAGCCGTCGACCACGAGGAAGACGTCACCGAACGGGTCGTCGACCGAGCCGTCCGCGCGCAGCGCCCGGTAGGCGGCCATCGACTCCAGGCCCCGGGACGTGAACAACTGCTCTCGCTGTTCGAGGAGTTGGGTCAGCTCCTCCACCGTGCGCAGCACCCGGTCGCGCTCCAGGCGGGTGGCGACGGAACCCACGTGCGGCAGCCCGGCCGTCGAGACCAGACCGCCGCCGCCGAAGTCCAGGCAGTAGAACTGGACCTCGCGGGGCGTGTGGGTCAGGGCGAGGGACAGCATCAGGGTGCGCAGCAGGGTCGACTTGCCGGTCTGCGGCGCGCCCACCAGGCCGATGTGGCCGTCGGCGCCGGACAGGTCGGCGGTCAGCAGTTCGCGCAGCTGCTCGAAGGGACGGTCCACCATGCCCAGCGGGACGCGCAGCGCGCCCTGCACGTGCGGGTCGGCGGCACCCATGCCCCGGTCGGCGTCGGGCACGATGCCGGGCAGCAGCTGGTCCAGGCCGGGCGACTCGGACAGCGGGGAGAGCCAGACCTGCCGGGCGGGCGGGCCGCTGTCCTCCAGCCGTCCGACGAACACCTCCAGCAGGCTGTCCTCGCCGCCGTCGGTCTCCTCCTCCGCGGTCCCGGTCTCCTGGTCGCGCAGGTTCTCCTCGGCGAGCGAGACCAGCCGGGCGGCCTCCTCCGCCTCCTGGTCCGCGGCCGGCGGTCCGTGCCGCTCCAGCCCGAACGCGGTCACCTCCCGTACGACGCCCTGCCGCCCGGCGGTCTCCTCGGGACCCGGCGCTGCGGGCGCGGGCCCGGAGACGTAAGCGGCCTTGAAGCGGACCAGGTTGGTGGTGTCCACCTTGAGGTAGCCGTTGCCGGGCGCGGACGGCAGCTCGTAGGCGCTGGAGGTGCCGATCACGCTGCGCGACTCCATGGAGGAGAAGGTGCGCAGCGCCAGCCGGTACGACAGGTGGCCCTCGACCCGGTGGATCCGGGACTCGTCCAGCCGCTGCGAGGCCAGCAGCAGGTGGACGCCGAGGCTGCGTCCGAGCCGTCCGATGGAGACGAACAGCTCCACGAACTCCGGCTTGCTGGCCAGCAGTTCGGAGAACTCGTCGACGATGACGAGCAGCGAGGGCAGCGGCGCCAGGGTGGCCGCCCCGGCGGCGCGGGCCTTCTCGTACTCGTAGAGCGAGGCGTACCCGGCCTCCCGCAGCAGCTCCTGCCGGCGGATCATCTCGCCGTTGATGGAGTCCCGCATGCGGTCGACGAGGTGGAGTTCGTCGGCGAGGTTGGTGATGACGGCCGAGGTGTGCGGCAGCCGGTCCATGTTGAGGAAGGTGGCGCCGCCCTTGAAGTCCACCAGGACCAGGTTCAGGATCTCGGACGAGTGGGTGGCGGCCAGGCCGGTCACCAGGGTGCGCAGCAGCTCGCTCTTGCCGGAGCCGGTGGCGCCGATCAGCAGTCCGTGCGGGCCCATGCCGCCCTGCGCGGACTCCTTCAGGTCCAGCTCGACGACCTCACCGTCCTCGGTGACCCCGATCGGCACCTTGAGCCGGGCCTCCTGGGCCAGCCGGGGCCGCCACTTGGCCGCCACGTCGAAGTTCCGCACGTCGCGGATGCCGAGCATGGTGGCCAGGTCGAAGTCGGACTCCAGCGGCCGGTCCACCAGGTCGACGACGCCGCCGGTGCGCATCGGGGCGAGCGCCCGCGCCAGGTGCTCGGCCTCGACGGGGCCCAGCCGGTCGGCCCGGCCGCTCACGCTCTCGGTGCCGCTCGGGAAGTCGACCCGGCCGCCGCGCACGGTCAGCCGCAGCACCTTGGGGCCGCCGGGCACCGCGCCGGTGAGGTCCAGCAGCACCACCCCGCGGATGCCGCCGCCCGACAGCCTCGACGTGGAGGGGACGGGCACGCCCTGGGCGACGATCACCGTGAACGGCTCGGCCACGCTGGGCGAGGAGGCCGGGTCGTGGTCGGGGCGGTCGCGGAGGTCCGGCCCGAACAGGTCCATCAGCTCGTCGTGGTCCCCGGCGGCCAGCCGTACCGGCCCCGCCGCGTCCTCGGCCGTCGGATGGGCGTTGTGCGGCAGCCACTTGAGCCAGTCCCACTCCTGGCGGGCGGCCTCGTCGCCGAGCAGCGCGATCCGCAGCTCGTCGGGGGAGTGCAGGACCGCCAGCTGTCCGAGCATCGCCCGGGCGAGGGCCACCGCCTCCGCCGTCCCGCCGGTGAACTCGACGCTGGTGAAACGCCGGAGCGAGACCGGCACGGGCAGCAGCGGCACGGTCTGGTGGGCCTTGGTGAACCGGCGCAGCGAGATCGCGCACAGCGGCTCCAGGTCCTCCACCGGCCGGGTCTGCGGCGGCAGGAACTCCAGGGCGGCGCGGCGGGTCGCGAGACCGATGCGGACCCGGCCGAAGTCCTCGTGCCCGGGCCGCCGTTCCCACAGCCGGGGACCGCCGGCGAGGGCCCACAGCTCGGACGCCTCGGGGTTGTCCCACAGCAGCGCGGCGCGCTGCGCGTCGGCCGCCTGCCGGGCCTGTGCGCGCTTCTGACCGAGGTAGCGCAGGTAGTCCCGGCGCTCGGCGCGCATCCGGCGGCGCCGCTCCGCGCCGGGCCGGCCGATCTGGGTCAACGTCATGCTGACCATGGCGATGCCCATCATCCCGGTCATCATGTACATGGACGTACCGCCGCTGCCGACCGAGTACATCAGCACCATGGCCCCGGCGCCCAGGCCCATCGGCAGGTAGGTCAGCACCGAGCCGAAGTCGGCGGTGGCCGGTTCGCCGAGGACCGGGGGCTCGGCCAGTTCCACCTGGCCCTCCGGCATCGGAGGGCCTTCGGCACGCGGCGAGCGCTTGGCGACGACGGTGCTCAACGTGCTCTCTTCTCTTCTGCTTCCGGCTTTTCGTGGCGTGCGCGCGGGGGGTCCGCGCGTGGAGATTAGGCAGGCGGCCGCCGGCGTCCGTGCCGCACGGGCCGATGTCCGCCCGCGCGGACAGCGAAGCCTGGCCGGAGGGGCAGCTTCGCCAAGTACACGCCAAGTCGGCGTTAAGGCGGTCCGGTGACGATCCTCGCGCGCCGCTCGTGAGCGACGGTCCACTCCCGGAAGGAAAGCAAGAACGTTGGGGATGATCTCGATAGCGGTCCTCGCCGGTGACCCGTTGACCGGTGAGGGAGCGGTCTCGTGCCTGCGCAGGTACCCGGGCCTGAAGGTGGTGCCCCAGGAGGAGCACCGGCACGCCGACGTGGTCCTCGTGATCACGCCGGAGGTGACCGAGGAGACGGTCCTGCTGATGGAGTCGGTGGCCGCCAGGTCGGCCAACCCCGGCATGGGGGTCGTGCTGGTCACCGGGTACATCGGGGACGCCCACCTGCTCCGGGCGCTGCACCATGGCCTGCGCGGGGTGATGTGGCGCCAGGAGACCACGTACGACAAGGTCGCGGAGGCGGTGCGGGCGGTGGCCGACGGCGGGGCCGCGCTGCCGCTCGCGGTCCAGGGCCGGCTCGTCGACCACGTACGGGCGGTCCAGCGCGAGGTGCTCGGGCCGCACGGGCTGACCGCGTCCGGTCTGGAAGCCCGCGAGGTGGACGTGCTGCGGCTGCTCGCCGAGGGTCTGGAGACGACGGAGATCGCCCAGAAGCTGAACTACTCCGAGCGCACCATCAAAAGCATCGTCAGCGTCATGATGAACCGCCTGGGCCTACGCAACCGAACCCACGCAGTAGCCTTCGCCCTCCGCACGGGAACGCTGTAGGAGAGGGAGAGGCGCGTGTGGGCGGGGATGTGGGTGCGCGGGGGTGTGGGCGACCGCGTGGGCGTGAGTCGGGGCGCGTGTAGGCGGGCGTGTGGGCGACCGCTTGGGCGTGGGTGAAGGGTACGGGCGACGGCGGGGGTGTGGGCGGAGGCCAGGGCGACCGTGCGGGTGGGGGTGTGGGCTGCGGGCGGGCTTACGGGGGTGGTTCGGGGAACCTAGGTGTTGCCTGGGATCGGCAGCGCGCCCCGTAGGGGCGCGGGGAACTGCGCGAGCAACCCCACCGGCCCGCAGGGGAAGGGTTTCCGGTCCTGCGGGGCAGAGTCCGCGGCGATCGGCGGGCCGCCCCTCACCGCACCCCTAGATTCGCGCGCCGGGGAACATCACACGCGGAGACGGGCAGGCAGACATGGGGCACACCGCAGAACAGCCGGAGACACCGGAGGAACCGGCCGTCTGGGAACGGCCACTGCCATGGCTCCAGGAAACCGCCCCGGAACCGGCAACGGAGCCGGAGTCGGCAACGGGACCGGAGTCGGCAACGGGACCGGAGCGGGAGCCCGAGCACGCCCCCGAGCCCGAGAGGCCTGAGTCAGAAACCGTCTCCGAGCCGGTGTCCGAAGGTGCTGCCGAGACAGGTGCCGTCTCCGAGACGGCCGATGTACGGTCCCCGTCCCGTGCCGGGACCGAGAGCAGCGGCGGGACCACGCCCGCGCCGACGCCGGCCCTCACCTCCGCACCCACGACGGCCTCCACTCCCGCGCTCACGTCGGCCCCCGCATCCCCGCTTGCCTCCACCCCCGCTCCCGGGTCGGTGCCCGTGGGCTCAGAAGGTGGGGCCGGGGGGCTGTTCCGGTCGGCGGGCGGTCCGGTGGGGCAGGCCGGTGCACAGGATGACGGGAGTTCAGGGGACGCCCGGCCGGAACGCGGCGCGCGGGTCGTCGGAGCCGTGGTCGCCGCCTGTGTCCTGCTCGTCCTCGGCCTCGGCAGCGCGGCGTTCGTCGCGCTGCCCCAGCACGACGACGCCACGCCGCACGCCGCCGCCGTCGGTGACGGCGCCGCCCCCCAGCTCACCGAGGGCGCCTCGGCATGGCCCACCGGCTCCGCGTCCGCGTCGGCGTCCGGCAGCCACCGCCCGGCGCACGACCCGAAGGGCTCGAAGTCCGGCAAGGACAAGGACGCGCACACCACCGGCGGTTCGTCCGCGGACGCGGACCCCGCCCACCCGGACAAGGCGTCCGGCGCCAAGTCCACCCACGCCGCCGGCAGCAGCGGCGGCAACGGCAGCGGCGGTACGAAGTCGAGCACGTCGACGTCCCGGCCGGCCGCCACCCACGCCGCCTCCTCGGCCACCGCGCCCGGTGACGCGATCGCCGGCTACGCGTCCTCGAAGTGCATCGAGGTGAGCGCCCACGCCGGCGTGGACGGCTCCCCGCTACGACTGTGGGGGTGCGACGGCGACGCCTGGCAGAAGTGGGTCTTCAAGTCCGACGGCAGTGTGCGCTCCATGGGTTTGTGCCTGGACATCGCCAACGCCTCCCAGGACAACGGCGCGACCGTCCAGCTGGCGACCTGCAACGGCGGCTGGGCCCAGAAGTTCAACCTCAACAGCTCGCACGACCTGGTCAACTCCGTGATCGGCAAGTGCGTGGACGCCAAGGACTCGGGCACCGCCAACGGCACCCGGCTCCAGCTGTGGGACTGCGCCGGAACGTCCAACCAGAAGTGGCACCTTGCCTGATCCCGGCCGCCGTCCCGTCATCTCCGTGGGACCGTGTCCCGTGCGGCGGCCCGGACCGCGGCCACCAGGTGCGGGGAGCCCCACTGCCGGGCCACGTCCTCGGCGAGCGCGAACTGCCGTGCCGCTTCCGTCCGATCACCCAGCAGCCGGTACAACTCGCCCAGCGAGTGCGCGAACGGCCGGGTGGTGAAGGAGACACTGGCGGCCCCGGCGAGCTGGGAGCGCAGCGGCAGCAGCAGCGGGACCAGTTCCAGCGCGGTGGTCATGTCGCCCAGCAGGAACGCCAGTTCGGCACGGAGGGACAGGGCGATGCCGTACAGGTGGTCGGGTACGAGCGGTACGGCGGCCTCGGTGCGGCGGCCGAGCGCGTGCGCCTGCTCGTGCTCGCCCAGCCGGGCCAGGACCACGCCGAGGGCGAGCTCGGCGGTGGGTTCCGGTTCGGGGCCGGTGAGCAGGGCCCGTAGCAGCGGTTCGGCCTCCCGCGCTCGGCCCTGCCCGAGCCGTACGGTCGTCAGCCCCAGGACGTGCACCAGGTCCCCGTACGGCGATCCGCGGGAACGCAGCCGCTCGCGCACCTCCGCGTAGCCGGCCTCGGACTCGGCGAAGCGGCCCTCGACGCGGGCCAGCATGGCGAGGGTGGTCAGGTTCATGACCTCCGCCTCCGCCAGCCGGTGCCGCCGGGCGACGGTCCGGCCCTCCTCGGTGTGCCGGCGGACCTGCGCCACGTCGTTGCGGGCACCGGCGGCCATGGCCCCGATGTGCTCCCGCACCCAGCTGTTGGCGGGCAGGTCGTGGGCGTATCCGAGCAGTCGCAGTTCGGTCGCCAGCGCCGCACGTCGGTCCGGGAACGTGCCGGGCGTGACGACGGACGCGACGGTCAGCGCGGAGGAGAGCAGCAACGGATCCCCCACCGCCCGCGCAACAGCCAACCCCCGAGCCACCCCTTCCTCAAGCCCACCCCCACCACCGGCCTCCGCCCGGCCACCGGCCCTCACCCCACCGAGACCCGCGCAGCCACCGGCACCCGCCCCGCCACCGGCATCCGCCCCGGCCCCGCCGGGGCCTGCCCCGCTACCGGTATCCGCTCCGGTCCCGCCGGGGCCTGCCCCGCTACCGGTATCCGCCCCTGTCCTGCCGGGGCCTGCCCCGCTACCGGTATCCGCTCCGGTCCCGCCGGGGCCTGCCCCGCTACCGGTATCCGCTCCGGTCCCGCCGGGGCCTGCCCCGCTACCGGTATCCGCTCCGGTCCCGCCGGGGCCTGCCCCGCCACCGGCATCCGCCCCGGCCCCGCCGGGGCCTGCCCCGCCACCGGCATCCGCCCCGGCCCCGCCGGGGCCTGCCCCGCCATCGGTATCCGCCCGGCCGTCGGCCCCTGCCCCGCCACCGGCCCCTGCCTCACCGGGTGCCGGCCCGACACCGGCTCCCACCCCGCCCGCTTCACCGTCACCGTCCCACCTGTCGGCGGCCTCCCTGCTGCCCCCCGCACCCGGAACCTGGTGGGGGAGGGTGGTGAGGACGGCTGGGTCCAGGTCGGCGCGGGCCAGGAGGCGGTCCACGAAGGCGTCGACCGCCGCCGGTCCGACCAGCCCCCACGGCCCGCTGAGGGCCCCGCCCGGCAACCGCTCGGGTCCCATGGACGCACCGAGGGCCGCGGCCGCCAGTTCGTCCTTCCCGACCCCCTCGGCCGCCGCCAGCGCCCGCTGCCGGGTGTACCGCGCCGCCATGATGGCCCCGGCCCGTATCTCGGCCCGCAACAGCCTCCCGAGCAGGGCGACCAGCCGGCCCTCCCGGCCGCCGCCGCCGACGCCGCCGCCGCCGCCGACGCCGGCGACGCCGGCGGTGTCGTCGTCCACGGTGCCGGCGGGTATCAGGGCGAAGGACTCGATCGCCTGCGTCAGCAGTTCGACCGCCGTGTCGTGGGCATAGCGCCGCTCGGCCAGGTCGGCCGCCCCCAGCGAGTACTCGACGGCGAGCGCGGCCGTCCGCCCGTTCGCCGCGCGCGCGAAGTGGTGTGCGAGGGCCGTCAGGTCGTCCGGCCGGCGCCGGCGCAGGACCTCCGCCAGCCGGGCGTGCAGCCGTGCGCGCCGTACACCGACCAGGTCGGTGTAGAGGGTGTCGCGGACCAGCGCGTGCGCGAACCTCACCACCCCCGGCGCCGGTTCGGTCAGCAGCCCGGCCACGACGGCGGCCTCGACGGCGTCGAGCACCTCGTGCTCGCCGTGCCGCGCCGGGTCCGCGGCCTCGACGAGCACCCCGACCTCGGTCTCCCGGCCCACCACCGATGCGAGCTGGAGGACGGCCGGTGCCCCCTCGGGCAGCTGCCGCAACCGGCGCCGCAGCACGTCCCGTACGCCCTGCGGCACCTCGGAGACCGCCACCAGGGCGCCCTCACCGGCGAGCAGCCGGGCGCTCTCGCGGACGTAGAAGGGGTTGCCGCCGGTGCGCTCGGCGAGCGCGGTCACGATGGCCGAGTCGACCGGCTCCCCGCACACCGCCCCGACCAGCGTGGCCACGTCCGGCAGCGGCAGCCCGCCGAGCGCCAGCCGGAACGGCGAGCGGTGGGCGAGTTCGGCGAGGGTCTTGGTCAGCCGGTCCGCCGCGTCGGCCGGGCGGTACGCGGCGATCACCAGCACCGGGGAGCCGACCAGCTCGGCGGCGCGTTCCAGCAGCGCCAGCGTCTCGCCGTCCGCACGGTGCAGGTCGTCGACGACGACCGCGAGCGGTGCGCCCGCGGCGGCCTCCCGCAGCCACGCGCCGAACGCCCGGTGCAGCCGGAACCGCCCCGCCGACGCCCTGCCACCGTCCGGACCCGGGACCGCGCCGTCCTCGCCACCGGCGTCCCGGTGGGCGTAGTCGGCCTCTTGGAGCAGGGCGCCGAGCGCGGCGGGGTCGGTGGGCGGCACGCGGCGGGCGAGCTCGCCGAGCGCCTCCACCCAGGCCCAGGCGGAGGGAGCGCCGTCGAACTCGGGGCAGCGGCCGACCACCACGGTCCAGCCCCGCTCCCGCAACCGCCGGCGATACTGGCCGAGCAGCGCCGACTTGCCCGCCCCGGCCTCCCCGGTCACCAGGACGACGCCCCCGCCCCGCCGGGCGTCGCGCGCGACCTCGTCCAGCTTCCGCAGTTCTCCCTCCCGCCCCACGAACAACTCCTCACCCGCCGAAGTCTCCTCGCCTGCCGGAACCCCGCCGGCCGTGACCGTGGATTCCGCGGACGACCCCGGCGTACCGGCCGGCACCGCCCCGGACCGGCCGGGCGTGACGTCGACAGCCGTCCCGGAGCCCGCGACCGACGACCCCGGCGTGATGCCCTCGGCGCCCGCCGACCCCGCCGTGGCGACCTCCGCGTCCGACCCCCCTGGCGCGCTGTCCGGGGCCGGTACGGACCGCTCCGGCGCGGCCCCGGCTGTCACCCCCTGGCCGTCCGCCCCGCCGGCCGAACCCTGCCCGGTGTGGGCGAACGGTATGTGCGGGACAGCCGGAAGCGGCACCGGAGCCGACGGCACCGGAGCCGACGGCACCGGAGCCGGCGGTACCGACGCGCGCAGGACCTCGGTCCGCCCCGTCAGCAGTGCGTTCTCCAGTTCGGTCAGGGCGTCGCCCAGCCCCAGACCCAGCTCGTCGGCCATGACGGCGGCGGCGCGCCGCAACTCGGCCAACGCGTCGGCGCGGCGCCCGACGGCCCACAGCCCGAGGGCCAGCAGCCGCCGGCCCTCCTCCCGCAGCGGGTGCTCCCGCACGAGCGCCTCGGCCGCCGGCACCGCCTCCGCCGGAGCCCCGGACGCGAGGGTCGCCCCGATCGCCAGCTCCCGTGCCGTCAGGTGCAGTTCGTTCAGCCGGGCGGCCTCGGTGACCGCCCACTCCTCGTCGGCCCACTCGCCGTACGCCGCCCCCTGCCACCACCCGATGGCCTCCTCCAGCAGGTGCCGGGCCTCGGCCGGAGGCGCCGTACGGGCCCGCCGCACCGCCGCCTCGAACCGCCAGGCGTCGACCGCGTCCTCGGGCAACCGCACCGCGTACCCGGGGGCGACGCTGACCAGGACACCGGCGGGGGTACGGGGCGCCCGGCCCGGTTCGAGCGCCCGGCGCAGGTTGGACACGTAGACGTGCAGGGAGGCCGCCGCCTTCTCCGGGGGCCGGCCCCGCCACAGCCGGTCGATGAGCCGGTCGACGGGCACCACCCGGCCGCGGTTCGCCACCAGCAGGGCGAGGACCGCGCGCTGCCGGGGACTTCCCAGGCGGACCGGTGCACCGTCGATGTCGGCACCGATCGGTCCCAGGACCTGAACACAGAGCATGGACCGGCAATTTACCGCGCAGCCTCGCCCCCTCGGAGGCGCTCCATGGCGTGTCCGAGGCGCGGGTGACGGTGCGTGTGAACGGGGTGTGACGGGGCGCGTGAACGTGGGTGTGACGGCGCGCGTGAACGTGGGTGTGACGCGAATGCGACGGTGCGCCCGGCGCCGCGGGGCAGGGCCCATTTATGGAGTATCGACCGACCAGTGGTGACGCCTTGGTGAACAATAATCATCCTTGAGGGCAGGTGCGAAAGCCGCCGTCGTCCGGATGGGGTGAAGGCCATGCAGGAGCCGGGACTCGGGGTCGCCGTGGTGACCATGGGGAACCGTCCCGACGAAGTCGACGCCCTGCTCAGGTCCGTCGCCAAACAGGATCTCGCCCCCACCAGGATCGTGATCGTCGGCAACGGCTGCCGGCTTCCCGAGTTCGCCCGCCGTCTCGACCTGCCCGGCGAGGTCACCACCGTCGAGGTCGAGGAGAACCTCGGCTGCCCCGGCGGCCGCAACGTCGCCCTCGCCCGGCTGCGCGCGTTCGGCGACGTGGACGTGGTCGTCGAGCTGGACGACGACGGGCTGCTCGTGGACGTCGAGGTGTTCCGGCAGGTCCGCGACCTGTACGCGGCCGACCCCCGCCTCGGCATCGTCGGTTTCCGGATCGCCGACGAGCACGGCGCCACCCAGCGGCGGCACGTGCCGCGGGTCGGCAACTCCGATCCGATGCGCGGCGGTTACGTCACCGGCTTCCTCGGCGGCGCCCATGCCCTGCGCATGGACATGCTGGCCGACATCGGCGACTGGCCCGCCGAGTTCTTCTTCGCACACGAGGAGACGGACCTCGCCTGGCGGGCCGCCGACGCGGGCTGGCGGATCCTCTACGCGCCCGAGCTGCTTCTCCGGCACCCTCGCACCTCGCCCGCGCGGCACGCCGTCTACTTCCGGGTCACCGCTCGCAACCGGGTCTGGCTGACCCGCCGCCGGCTGCCGTTGCCGCTGATCCCGGTCCACCTGGGTGTCTGGACACTCATCACCCTGCTGCGCGCCCGTTCGGCGGCCGGGCTGCGGGCCTGGTTCGCTGGCTTCGTCGAGGGCCTGCGGGAGCCCGCGGGCGAGCGGCGGCCCATGCGCTGGCGCACGGTCTGGCAGCTCACCCGCCTCGGACGCCCGCCGATCATCTGAGAACGGCCCTGCGGCAAACGGCCCTGCGGCAAACGGGACTGTGAAAAGCGGTCCTGGATACGGGACGAGGGTTCCGGTCGATCACCTCCGCCGACCGGAACCCTCTCGCGTCCCCGGATCAAGGCCTGCGGCGACACTCCCCCGAGTCAGCGCGGCATACGCGCGCGCCGTCGGACCCGATCCGATGCGAAGATCACATCAAGGCTCGCCAACGGATCGCTAACATGTGGCCAGCGGTTCTCCCGGAGGTCGCCGACCGGTTGGCGAGAAGCGGTCGTACGACTCCCGAAATACACCGGAAACCAGGCGTTCTCCGGCTCCGACCGCACACAGAAGATGGCGGGAATCCGACCCCGACGTGATGGGATTCCGCCAGGATCCCCGGGCAGGATCCAGGGACCGGCGGACACCCCCGCCGTGTGACGCGGGCTGTCATGACCGCGGAAAGGCGATGGGCGGAGCGATGCGGCGGTACGAGCTGCGGTTCGGACTGCTGGGCCCTCCTGTACTCGTCGACACCGACGACGTACGGCCCATCGGCAGCCCCAAGGTGCGGGTACTGCTCGCCACACTGCTGCTCGCCGCCGGGCGGGTCGTCTCCGTCGAGTCGCTCAAGGAGGCGCTGTGGGGCGGGGCGCCCCCGGTGTCCGCGCAGGCCTCGCTGCACAACCACGTCACCCGGCTGCGCCGGCTCCTCGACGACCCTGAGCGGCTTCGGGCCGTTGCCCCCGGGTACCTGCTGCGGGTCGATGACGGTGAGCTGGACGCCGACGTGTTCGACGCCCTGGTCGCGCAGGCGCGGGCCGCGCACGGACGGCAGGAATGGCCGGTGGTGCTGCGTGCCTGCGACGACGCGCTCGCACTCTGGCGGGGCGCCCCGCTCAGCGGGCTTCCCGCCGACTTCGGCGGCTACTCCTTCGTCCAGCGGCTGGAGGCCGCCCGGCTGCTCCTGCTGGAATGGCGCTACGACGCGGAGCTCGCCCTCGGCGACGACCGACCGGGGGGCCTGGTACCGGAGTTGGCGGCGCTCGTCGCCGAGTACCCGTTCCGGGAGGCCTACCACCGGCAGCTGATGCTCGCCCTGCACCGCACGGGCCGGCAGGCGGAGGCTCTGGCCGTCCACCGGGACCTGCGCAACCGCCTGAGAGAAGAACTGGGCATCGAACCGGGGCCGGCGATCCGCGCGGCCCACGTGGAGGTGCTGCGGGGGAGCGGAACGCGAGAGCCGACACCGCCCGGAGGAGCGGCGCCCGAAACCGGGCCGTCCGAAGCCGCGCCGTCCGAAGCCGCGCCGTCCGAAGCCGGGCCGTCCGAAGCCGGGCCGTCCGAAAAAGCGGCGCCCCAAGGGGCGGCGTCCGAAGTGGTGGGTGGCGGAGACGAGGCCGGTGCGACGCCGTCGTGGCCGGTCGCGCAGTTCCCCGCGCCCCTGGGGGGCGCGTCGGTGAGCCGTCAGCAGCAAGGCGACGGCGCCCGTGAACCCACGGAGTCCAGCCCGCCCGCCGTATCGCCCGCCCGCGCCGGGGAAACCGCGAAGTCCGTTCCGCCTGCCGAATCGCCCGTCCGCGCTGGTGGACCCACGGAGTCCAGCCCGCCCGCCGGATCGCCCGTCCGCGCTGGTGGACCCACGGAGTCCAGCCCGCCCGCCGGATCGCCCGTCCGTGCCGGTGAGTCTGGGGAAGCCGGTCCGCCTGCCGGATCGCCCGTCCGCGCTGGTGGACCCACGGAGTCCACCCCGCGTGCCGGATCGCCCGTCCGTGCCGGTGAATCCACGGAGTCCAGCCCGGCCGCCGAATCGGCTGCCCGTGTCGGTGAAGCCGGGGGGTCCGGTGCGTTCGTTGCGTCAGTCGGCGGTGGCGGGTCTACGCGCGCCGACTCCTCGGCGCCGGCGCCCGCCCAACTTCCCCCGGCTCCCGCTCACTTCACCGGGCGGGTCGCCGTCCGTGAGGAGCTGCGCGGTGCCCTCGCGTCGGCGCCCGCTCCCGCCCTCGTCGTCGTCAGCGGTATGGCCGGGGTCGGGAAGAGCGCGCTCGCCCTGTACGTCGCCCACCAGGTGCGGGAACGTTTCCCCGACGGTCAGCTCCACCTCAACCTGCACGGCGCCACCCCGGGCGTGCCCCCGCTCGCCCCCGGCCAGGCACTCGCCGCGCTGCTGCGCGACCTCGGCGTCGACCCCCGGCACATCCCCGGACACCCCGACGCGGCCGCCGCGTTGCTGCGCTCCCTGCTGGCGCCCACCCGCACCCTGCTGGTGCTCGACGACGCCGCGAGCGCCGCGCAGGTACGGCCGCTGCTCCCGGGCGGCCCCGGCTGCGCGGTGATCGTCACCAGCCGGTCGCCGCTCACCACGCTGGACGGCGCCCGGCGTTTTCCGCTCGGACCGCTGACCGGCGAGGACAGCGCGGCGCTGCTGCGCGCGGTCAGCGGGCGGGAGGAGATCGGCGCCGGTCACCCGCTCGTCGGGCTCACCGGCCGGCTGCCCCTCGCGCTGCGCGTGGTCGCCGCCCGGCTGGCGGCCCGCCGGGCCCTCACACCCGATGTGCTGGCCGGTCAACTGGCCGCCACCGAGGGCAGGCTGCGCCACCTCGAGTACGACGACCTGAGCGTCCGGCGGTCCCTCGCCGTCGCCCATGACGCCCTCGCCGCCGCCGACCGTGCCCCCGACCGCGACGCGGCCGACGCCCTGCGCCACATCGGCGCCCTCGACCTCCCCACCTACGGCGCCCCCCTGATCGCCCGGCTCACCGGTACCGACGAGCACCGCGCCGAGGCCGCCCTGGACCGGCTGGTCGACGTGGCCCTCCTTGAGGAGACCGCGTACGGCCGCTACACCCCGCACGACCTGGTACGCGACTTCGCCCGGGAACTCACGGCGGGCGCCGACCGCACCGAACCCGCGCTCACCGCCCTGCGCTGGTTCGCCGCCGTCGCCGAACACGTCCTCGTCGCGATCCTCGAACCCGGCCCGGACCAGGGCGACCGCCGTCGCCCCACCACCGCCCAGCCGCCCGGGCACCAGGCGTACACCGCCGCCGTGCCCCCTTTCGAATGCGCCGAGCACGCCTTCGCCTGGGGCGATCTGGAGCTGGAGAACATCGTCGCCCTGGTGGCCCGGTACGCCGACACGGCGGACGCGCGGATCAACGCCCACCTCTCGGTGCTGGTCCGGCTGCTCTTCCCGTACGTGCTGCGCCGTGGCCGGGTCGCCGAGATGGAGGTGCTCGGCACGGCCGCCCTGGCCGCCGCCCGCCGCCTCGGCGACGAACCCGCCGAGGCCTACGCCCTGGGCGACCTCGCCGGGCTGCGCTTCCTCACCGGCCGCCAGCGGGAGGCCCTCGACCTCACCGACCGGGCGCTCGCCATCTGGCGGCGGCTGGAGGCCGCGTCCTGGATCCGGCGCTGCCTGAACAACCGGGGCCTGCTCCTGGAAGGGCTCGGCAGGTACGAGGAGTCGGGCGAGGCGCTGCGGCAGAGCCTGGAGTGCTCCCGGCAGCTGAACGACCCCTACGGCGAGGCCGTCACCCGCAGCCACCTCGGCAACCTCTACGAGCACACCGACCCCCGGGCCGCCATCGAGCAGCACCGGCGCTCACTGGCGATCGGGGACGCGATCGGCGCCGTCATCGTGCGGCACTCGGCGCACTGCAACATCGGTTTCGCCCATCTCACGCTCGGCGAACCGGCCGCGGCCACCGTGCACTTCGAGGAGAGTCTGCGCATCCTCGGCCGGCACGGCGACTGGCACGGCGAGTCCCAGACCCGGCTCGGCCTGGTCCGCGCGCTGCGCGGGCTCGGCCGCACCGACCGCGCCCATGAGGAGTGCGCCGAACTCCTCCGGCGCGCCGACGCCCGCGCCGACCGCTACAGCGGAGGTCTCGCGCGCCACCAACTGGGTCTGCTCCTGCGGGAGCAGGGCCGTACGAGCGAGGCGCACCAGGTCTGGCGCGAGGCCCTGACGGCCCTGGACGGCACGGACGAGACCGAGGTCATCGCCGAGCTGGGGGACCTGCTGGCCCGGCCGGACTGATCACTTGGCGTCGGCATAGCACTCCACCACCGCCGTGGTGAACGGGAAGCGGACCGGCGTCTGCCCGAACGTCAGCCGCCCCGCCAGCTCCGCCGCCTCCCGGATCGCCGCCACGACGGTCTCGGCCTCCTCCGCCGGGCAGTGCACGATCACCTCGTCGTGCTGGAAGAAGACCAGCTCCGCCGCCATGTCCGCACAGGCCCGGCGCAGCGCCGCGAGCATCAGCAGCGCCCAGTCGGCGGCACTGCCCTGGACGACGAAGTTG
Organism: Streptomyces arenae; assembly: GCF_022343545.1. Lineage (NCBI taxonomy): Bacteria > Bacillati > Actinomycetota > Actinomycetes > Kitasatosporales > Streptomycetaceae > Streptomyces > Streptomyces arenae. The sequence goes on along the minus strand of NZ_JAKQYH010000078.1, from coordinate 90,588 downwards.
CGCGCGAAGCGGCCCCGGGCACGGGAGTTGGTGGACGCGTAGCCCGGCACCCAGCCGTCGGCCGAGGGGTCCTCCGCCTCCTCCTGGGGCATGCCGCCCTCCTCGGTGCCGTCGCCCGCACCGGCCGCCGGCGGGCAGGTCCGGCCCAGCCAGGTGCGCACCAGCCGGCCCTCCTCGCCGGCCCGCGCCGCGTCGTCGACGTAGGCCACCGCTCTGGGGAAGCGGCGCCTGAGCGCGGCCAGGTTCTTCAGGCCGTCGCCCGAGGTCTGGCCGTAGACCGCGCCGAGGACGGCGAGCTTGGCCTGTGCGCGGTCACCGGAGAACGCGCGGTCGGAGACGGACTGGTAGAGGTCGGTCTCCCGGCCCGCGACCTCCATCAGACCGGGGTCGCGGGAGATCGCCGCCAGCACCCGCGGCTCCATCTGGTCGGCGTCGGCGACGACCAGCCGCCAGCCGGGGTCGGCGACCGCGGCCCGCCGGATCACCTTCGGGATCTGCAGCGCGCCGCCGCCGTTGGTCACCCAGCGCCCGGTGACCGTGCCGCCCGCGTGGAACTCGGGCCGGAACCGGCCGTCGCGCACCCAGTCCTGGAGCCAGGTCCAGCCGTGCGCCACCCAGATCCGGTACAGCTTCTTGTACTCCAGGAGCGGTTTCACGGCCGGGTGGTCGACGGCCGAGATCTCCCAGCGGCGGGTCGACTTCACCTTGATCCCGGCCTGCGCGAAGGCCTTGATCACATCGGCCGGCAGGTCGGGGCGGACCCGCCTGCCGAACGCGGCCGACACCTCGTCCGCCAGTTCGGCCAGCCGCCGCGGCTCGCCGCCGCCCGCGTACCGCTCGCCGAGCAGTTCGCGCAGCACCTCGCGGTGGACCCCGGCGCTCCAGGGCACGCCCGCGCGGTTCATCTCCGCGGCGACCAGCATCCCCGCGGACTCGGCGGCGGTCAGCAGCCGCATCCGCTCCGGGTGCTCGGCCCGGTCGTGGCGGCGCTGCTGCTCGGCGTAGACGGTGAGGAGTTCGTCGAGTGTCAGGGGGGCCGTGCCGCCGTGCGGTTCGAACAGCGGGGACTGGGCGCCCGGTTCGGCCGCGCGCTGCGGTGGATCGGGCGGTACGGGGCCGCCGCGGAGGCGGGCCAGGGCGGCGGCGGCCGAGTGCGGCTCACCGGACCGTCCCTCGTGGCCCAGCAGAAGTGTCTCGGCGTCCTCGATGTCGTAGCACCGCTCCACTCGCACCCCCGTGGCGAGCAGGCGCGGGTAGACCTCGGCGGTCGACCGCCACACCCAGCGTGTGACCTCCGGGCGGCCCCCGACCGCCGCGGCGGGATCGGGCTCCCGCCGCACCGGCCCGGCGGGCAGCCCGTCCGGGCCGAGGGGGGCGACGTCCACGCCACCGTCCTCGGCCGGAGCGAGAGCCCACCGGTCGGTCATGCCGAGAGTGTCGCAGGCGGCACTGACAATCGCTCTGACCTGCCGATTCACCGACTCCGAGGGCTTCTCGGCCGGCTGCTCACGCCTCCGGCTCCTCGGGCCCGCCGGCCGCGGCCTCCGCGGCGCCCGCCGCCTCCGCCGCCGCGTTCTTCTGTTCCAGCAGCAGTCCCAGCACCTTCGCGATGTACTCCTCGGTCGCGGGTTTGGTGATGCCCAGACCGCTGAGGACACCGTCGCCGTTCTCGTGCTCCAGGAGGGCCAGCAGCAGGTGTTCGGTGCCGATGTAGTTGTGGCCGAGGCGCAGGGCCTCGCGGAAGGTGAGTTCGAGGGCCTTCTTGGCCTCCGGGCCGTACGGGACGAGGTCGGGGACCTCGTCCGCGGCCGGCGGGAGCGCGGCCGTCGCCGTCTGGCGCACGGTGTCGAGCAGGACGCCCTGCGCGAGGATCGCCTTCGCGGCGATGCCCTCCGGCTCGGCCAGCAGGCCGAGGACCAGGTGCTCGGGCCGGCCTTCCGGGTTGCGGGCCGCGAGCGCCTCGTTGTGGGCCGCCATGACCACGTTGCGGGCGCGCGGGGTGTAGCGGTTGAAGCCCTGGTTGGGGTCGAGGTCGGCCGATTCCTTCGGCACGAAGCGCTTCTGGGCCGCCTGCCGGGTCACGCCCATGCTCCTGCCGATGTCGGTCCAGGACGCGCCCGAGCGCCGGGCCTGGTCCACGAAGTGGCCGATCAGGTGGTCGGCCACGTCGCCCAGGTGGTCGGCGGCGATCACCGCGTCCTCGAGCTGGTCGAGGGGTTCCGGATGGACCTTCTTGATCGCCGCGATCAGGTCGTCGAGGCGTACGGATGCCGTGATGTTCGGGTTGGTCGCCATGTGTCAACCATAGGTTGACACCCCCTAGGTGTCAACCCGGCGTTGACACCCCGAGGCGGGTGCTCCGCATGTTGTCCACAGGGTGTGGACGGCCGCCGCGCCCGGTCCGCACGGCATGGCACGATCGACAGGTGACCAGCACCGAGCCCAGCACCGTCGACCGAGCCTTCCAGGCCGCGCTCTACGACGGCACCGACTCCGGCCTCGACACGGGCGCGTCCCTCCTCGCGGCCGACTCCGGCGCGGACGCGGAACTCGAACGCCGGGGCCGGGAGTTCGTCGCGGCGGCCTGGCGGCGCGGCTGGCAGCCCGCCGACGTCGTACGGCTGGTCCGGCGCGAGCTGGACGAACCGCACCTGCGGCTCACCGCCGGCCTGATCAGGGCGCAGGTGCCGGACGACCGGCCGCGCGGCCCCCGCTGGCGGGCCCAGCTCGACACGCTGCCGGACGGCCCCGCGCGCGTGGGTGACCGCTTCTCGCACGCCACCGCCGTCCTGGAGCTGTACCGGCTGCTGCTGCGGCTGCCCGCCCTGGAGCCCCTCGACGAACCCGGACACCGCGCGGACGCGCACCGGCCGGAGTCCCGCATGCTGACCCGGATCCGGGCGCTGCTCGCCAAGGCTGAGGCGACCGGCTTCCCGGAGGAGGCGGAGGCGCTCAGCGCCAAGGCGCAGGAGCTGATGGCCCGGCACAGCGTCGACGAGGCGCTGCTCGCCGCGGGGGCGCCCGCCCCGGACACGCCCGGCGCCTGCCGGATAGGCGTCGAACCGCCGTACGAACAGGCCAAGGCCGTGCTGCTGGACGCGGTGGCCACCGCCAACCACTGCCGCGCGGTGTGGAACGAGCCGCTGGCCTTCTCCACGGTCGTCGGTTTCGAGCCGGACCTGGAGTCGGTCGAACTCCTCTACACCTCGCTGCTGGTGCAGGCCACGCACGCGATGACGAAGGCGGAGGCGGCCCAGCGTGCGGGCGGCCGGAAGCGGACGAAGACCTTCCGGCAGTCCTTCCTGGCGGCCTACGCCCACCGCGTCGGAGACCGCCTGGCCGCCGCCGCCGAGGCGGCGGTGTCCGGGACCGCGGCGTCGGCGGACCTGCTCCCGGTCCTGGCGAGCAGGGCGGTGGCCGTCACCGGCCGCATGGAGCGGATGTTCCCGGAGACGACCACGACCCGGCTGCGCGGAGTGACCGACGAGGCGGGCTGGACGGAGGGCACGCGGGCGGCGGACCGGGCACAGGTCCGGTCCCGCGCACAACTCGGGCCGTCATGACGCCCACGGCTCCGGCCGTCATGAGGCGCACAGCTCCGGCCGTCATGAGGCGCCCGGCGGCCTGCGGTCAGTCAGTCCCCCGCCTGCTGGAACGTGCTCACCGTCGCGTCCACCTTCTCCGCGGAGCCCTTGCCGGCGACCGGGCCGTACTTCCACGGGAAGCTCTGCGTCGCGTCGCTGCCCGGCAGGGACACCGTCATGGAGGTGGCCGCGAGGCTCGCCTTGTCGCCGTCCTTGCCGCGCACGTAGCTGACCGAGAACGTCGCGGAGTCGCCCTTGGCGAGCTTGAGCTTGCCGGTCTTCGCGCCGGACTGCGCGGCGACGGTCACGGAGGTGCCGCCCGCCTTCAGCGTGACCCCGGGGAAACCGTCCAGGGTGCACGGCGCGCTCTGGTTGGTGATGCTCACCGGCACCTCGCCGGTGTCCCCCGTGGCCGGTGCCACGCTCGCGGAGCCGACCTGGACGGAGACCGTGCCGATCTCGCAGGCCGAGCCGTTCTTGCTGTTGGTGCCCGAGCCGTCGTTGCCGCAGGCGGTCAGGGCGAGGGCGGCGGCTAGGGCGGTGACGGTGAGCGGAATGGCGCGCATGAGCAGATCCCCATCGAGGTCGTGACGTGTCCCTGCATCATCACGCCCACGGCCCGGTCCCGCTCACCCGGCCCTACTGTCCGAGGCTCGCCGTGGGCAGCCCGGACGGCAGCTTGCCGCCCTCGGCCCTGGTGTAGGTCTCCTCGCCGGATTTACCTGACCAGGTGACTTTCATGCTGTCCTTGCTGACCGTGTCGACCATTCCGGTGACCCGGTTCTTGCTGCCGTCCGTGCAGGCGAGGTGGATCATCCGCATCCCGGCCTCCTCGCCCGCGGTCCCGGAGCACACCGCTCCGCCGGTCTCGAAGAGCCCGGCCTGCTTCCCGGTGACCACCAGGGCGACGATCTTGCCGCCGCTCGTGGTGATCCAGCTGCCCTGCAACGCGTCCGACGAGGCGGTGGCGCTGCCCGAACCGGCGGAGGCGGTCGCGGCCGCGGACGACGTCCCGGAGGGGGTGGCGGAGGAGCCGCCGCCGGAGTCACCGCCGCTGCACGCGGTCAGCGTGAGCGCGCCCGCCAGCCCGGCGGCGGCCACCGCGAGCCGTACGGCCGACCGCCCGGCCACCGTCTCCGTACGCGTCGTAGCCGTACGCGTCATGGGCGTACTCGCCGTAGCCGTAGCCGTAGTCACCGCAACGCTCCCGGGTTCTAGGGGGTCGGCCGCCCGGCTGCCCGGGCGACAGCGGCAAGCTACCAGCACGCACCCGGGGGACCTGTGTATGCCGGGTAGGGATCCGCTGTGGCCGGTCCTGTGCGTCTCGCTCACCGGACCATCACACGGACACTGGAACACCCCGGCCGCGGTACGCGTCTGTTCCTAGTACACGATGGTTTCGATCTGGACGATCCCGCGGCAGACGGCGCGCGTGATCTTGGACGGGGGCCGGTGGCCGCATGTCCTCGCAGCTCTGGGGCAGACGCAGGAACGGGCTGGGTAAAGCGGACGTCAAAGCTGTAACCGCAGGAACACCCCGCGTGCACGTGCATCTGCTCATGCATCTGCACATGAACAGGGTTATGATCCGGGTCAGTTGACCACAGCATCAATGGTCACATCAGCCAGTTAGTGCACCACCGGGGAGCGACCTGTGGACCTCGACGTTGACGGCGTGTACGAGGGGTTTGACGTGTACAACGGCATGGCTGCGACGCAGCTGGACGGAGTCGCCTGGCAGAAGAGCAGGCACAGCAACTCGCAGGGTTCCTGCGTCGAGTTCGCCCGGCTGCCGGGCGGTGACGTCGCGGTCCGCAACTCGCGCTTCCCGGACGGCCCGGCCCTCGTCTACACGCGCGCGGAGATAGAGGCGATGCTCCTGGGCGTCAAGGACGGCGAGTTCGACCACCTGATCACGAGCTGACGGCGGTCCCGGCCGGGGGCAACCCGGTGCATTCGCGGCACAACGCTCGGTAACGCGCGTAGAAACCCGGCGTCAGAAGGCGCCGGGTCCGCTACTCGGGCGACTGGAGCCGGAACAGCGCCCAGACGACCTTGCCGCTCAGGGTGCCGGCCAGCGGGTGCCAGCCCCAGCTGTCGCTGAACGAGTCGACCAGGAACAGCCCGCGGCCCGACTCCGCCGAGAAGTCGTCGGAGTCACGGGGGGTCGGGGTCGCGTGGCTGGGGTCGCGCACCGCGCAGACCAGCCGCTCGGTCCACCGCAGCAGATGCAGTCGCACGGCCGGTGCCTGCGGCGCGTCCGCGCACTCGCTCTCGCCGGGCACCGCGTGCCGCAGCGCGTTGGTGACCAGCTCCGACACGACGAGACAGACGTCGTCGAAGCGGTCGCCGACATCCCACTGGCCGAGCGTTCTGCGGGTGAACAGGCGGGCCTCGCGCACGGCTTCGTAACGGGCGGGCAGAGCGCAGGAGGCGGCGTTGGACACAGCCGCGGGATCAAGCGGCGGAAGGCCCTGCCGTAACGGCTTGAGCATGGTCGATCCATTCGTCCCCATGCGAGGCACTCCCGGGAATTCGCGGTCGTTGCGATGCAGCGGTGGCGCGGGACCATGGTTTCGGATGCGTACAGCAGATGCAAGGGCAGATGCACGTGCACGAGACCGAATTGGACCCTCCCGTACCGCTTGTTGGCCATTTTTTCCGCCAACTTCGTGCCGATGGCTCACTACCTGCTTGCCAGTTCCTGTGCTTAAACTTTGGCCGCTTTCCGTTTCCGTAACCGGACGAGTACTGCTCGAAGTGTTTTAGTGGCAGACTGCGGGCCCTGAAGACGGTTGGGGAGGCTGGCGAACGTGAGCGCGGGAGAGCCCGGATCGGTGGTGCGGCGAATGCTGCTCGGCTCGCAACTCAGGCGGCTGCGCGAGGCGCGGGGGATCACCCGCGAAGCCGCGGGGTACTCGATCCGTGCCTCCGAGTCGAAGATCAGCCGTATGGAGCTGGGCCGGGTGAGCTTCAAGACCAGGGACGTGGAAGACCTGCTGACGCTGTACGGCATCACCGACGAGGCCGAGCGCGAGCAGCTCGTCTCCCTCGCCCGGGAGGCCAACGTGGCGGGCTGGTGGCACAGTTACTCCGACGTCCTGCCGACCTGGTTCCCCACCTATGTCGGCCTGGAGGGCGCGGCGCACCTGATCCGCGCGTACGAGGTGCAGTTCGTCCACGGTCTGCTGCAGACGGAGGACTACGCGCGCGCGGTGGTGCGCCGCGGTATGAAGGGGGCCGGCGAGGCGGACGTCGAACGCCGGGTCACCCTGCGCCTGGAGCGGCAGAAGTACCTGGTGGCCGAGAACGCCCCCGACTTCCACATCGTCCTCGACGAGGCCGCCCTGCGCCGGCCCTACGGCGGCCGCGAGGTGATGCGCGGACAGCTCCAGCACCTCGTGGAGATCTCCGAACGCCCCAACGTACGGCTCCAGATCATGCCGTTCAGCTACGGCGGCCACTCCGGGGAGGGCGGCTCCTTCACGATCCTGAGCTTCCCGGAGTCGGACCTGTCGGACGTCGTCTACCTGGAGCAGCTCACCAGCGCCCTCTACCTCGACAAGCGCGAGGACGTCGCCCAGTACGAGCAGGCACTGAAGGAGCTCCAGCAGGACAGCCCGGGACCGGACGAGAGCCGGGACCTGCTGCGCGGCCTCCTCCAGCTCTCCTAGGGCTTCCCGCTCTCCCGGAGCCTTCCCGCAGCTCTCCCCAGAAGTTCGCTCTCCGTCCCCAACTGCCCTGTGACGCACGTAGGATGACGCGTGATCAGACCGTGATGTCGATCATGTGTCTGCTACTGATTTGGGGTGCACATGTCGTCGTACTTCACTGAACTGGCCCAGCAGTACATCGACGGTGAGTGGCGCCCGGGGACCGGTTCCTGGGACATCATCGACTTCAACCCCTACGACGGGGAGAAGCTCGCGTCGATCACGATAGCCGCGGTCGAGGAGATAGATCAGGCCTACCAGGCCGCCCAGCGGGCCCAGAAGCAGTGGGCCGCCACCAACCCCTACGCCCGCCGTGCCGTCTTCGAGAAGGCCCTGCGCCTCGTCGAGGAGCGCGAGGGCGAGATCACCGAGGCGATCATCGCCGAACTCGGCGGCACGCACCTCAAGGCCGGCTTTGAACTCCACCTCGTCAAGGAGTTCCTGCGCGAGTCCGTGCACCTGGCGCTGCGCCCCGAGGGCAAGATCCTGCCCTCCCCGGTGGACGGCAAGGAGAACCGCCTCTACCGCGAACCGGTCGGTGTCGTGGGCGTGATCAGCCCCTTCAACTTCCCCTTCCTGCTCTCGATCAAGTCGGTCGCCCCGGCCCTCGCGCTCGGCAACGCGGTGGTCCTCAAGCCGCACCAGAACACCCCGATCGTCGGCGGCACCCTGGTCGCGAAGATCTTCGAGGACGCCGGTCTGCCCGGTGGCCTGCTCAACGTCGTCGTCACCGACATCGCGGAGATCGGCGACGCCTTCATCGAGCACCCGGTCCCCAAGGTCATCTCCTTCACCGGCTCCGACAAGGTCGGCCGCCACGTGGCCACCGTGTGCGCCTCGCTCTTCAAGCGCTCGGTGCTCGAACTGGGCGGCAACAGCGCCATCGTGGTCCTGGACGACGCCGACCTCGACTACGCGGTGGACGCGGCGGTCTTCAGCCGGTACGTCCACCAGGGGCAGGTCTGCATGGCCGCCAACCGCGTGCTGGTGGACCGCTCGATCGCGGACGCGTTCACCGAGAAGTTCGTCGCCAAGGTGCGGACCCTCAGGACCGGTGACCCGAGCGACCCCCGGACGATCATCGGCCCGGTGATCAACTCCCAGCAGGCGGAGTCGATCTCGGCCACCGTCGAGCAGGCCCTCGCGGAGGGCGCCACCGCCCTCGTGCACGGCGCCACCACCGACAACCTGGTGGAGCCCTCGGTCCTCACCGGCGTGCCCGCCGACTCCGCGCTGCTCCGCCAGGAGGTCTTCGGCCCGGTCGCCTTCCTCGTCCCCTTCGACGGCGAGGAGGAGGCCGTACGCATCGTCAACGACACCCCCTACGGCCTCAGCGGTGCCGTGCACACCGGGGACGTCGAGCGCGGCGTGGCCTTCGCCAAGCGGATCGACACCGGGATGTTCCACGTCAACGACGGCACCGTGCACGACGAGCCGCTGGTCCCCTTCGGCGGCGAGAAGCACTCCGGCATCGGCCGCCTGAACGGCGAGACCACCCTGGAGGCCTTCACCACCCTGAAGTGGATCTCGGTGCAGCACGGCCGGAGCGGCTTCCCCTTCTAGCCCGCGCGTCCGCCCAGCCGGCGAATCCGCGTGCCCCGGGCCCTTTAGGACGCGTTCTGTCCTAGAGGGCCCGTAGCTTCGGTCGGGACAGGGAAACACGACCCGAGGAAAGGCGGCCGGCCATGGTCACCCACGTTCCCGCGGAAGCACAGGGCGACGAGCGCGGAGCACTGCTCTCCTTCATCGAGGAGCAGCGCGGCGGCGTCCGCCGGGCGCTGCTCGGCCTGACCGACGAGCAGGCGTCGAGCAAACCCAGCGCGAGCGAGCTGTCCCTGGCGGGCGTGCTCAAGCACTGCGCCGAGGTCGAGCAGAGCTGGATCGCCCGCGCCAGGCAGGAGCCCCCGGCGATCCAGCGCGACCAGTCCAACTGGCACGAGACCTTCCAGCTGGTCGGCGACGAGACGGTGGCCTCCCAGCTCGCCCACTGGGAACAGGTCGCCGCCGAGACCGAGAAGTTCATCCGCTCGGTCCCCAGCCTCGACGACACCTTCCCGCTCCCGCCGCAGCCCTGGTTCCCGCCGGAGGGCCGGGTCTCCATGCGCTGGGTCTGCCTCCACCTGATCCGCGAGACCGCCCGCCACGCCGGCCACGCGGACATCATCCGCGAGTCCCTGGACGGGAAGACGGCCTTCGAACTGGTGGCCCTGGAACAGGGTTCGTGAACCCCTAGTGGTGGAAGCTGGTGGCCGCGTCCTTGTCCCGGGTCGAGGGATGCGGCTGGCGGCGCAGTTCCGGCAGCAGCCGGGTCAGGTCCTCGATGAACAGGTCCGCCAGGTCCTTCGAGAACCCGTTGCGGCACACCACCCGCAGCACCGACAGGTCCTCCCGGTTCGCCGGGAAGGTGTAGGCCGGCACCAGCCAGCCGCCCTCACGCATCCGCCGGGACACGTCGAAGACGTCGTACGCCGTCACGTGGTCGGCCGTGGTGAACGCGAACACGGGCAGCTCGTCGCCCCGGGTGAGGAGCCGGAAGTCGCCGAGCGCCTCGATGCGTTCGGCGAGCCCGGTCGCCACGTCCCGGGACGCCTGCTGCACCGCCCGGTAGCCGTCCCGGCCCAGGCGCAGGAACGTGTAGTACTGCGCGACCACCTGGGCGCCCGGGCGGGAGAAGTTGAGGGCGAAGGTCGGCATGTCGCCGCCCAGGTAGTTGACCCGGAAGACCAGTTCCTCGGGCAGTGACTCCTTGTCCCGCCACAGCGCCCAGCCGACGCCCGGGTAGACCAGGCCGAACTTGTGCCCCGAGGTGTTGATCGACGCCACCCGGGGGAGCCGGAAGTCCCACACCAGGTCCTCGTCTAGGAAGGGCGCGATCATCGCCCCGGAGGCGCCGTCCACGTGCACCGGGACGTCGTACCCGGTGCGCTCCTGGAGGGCGTCCAGGGCGGCGCAGAGGTCGGCGACCGGCTCGTACGACCCGTCGAAGGTGGAGCCGAGGACGGCCACGACCCCGATGGTGTTCTCGTCGCAGAGGTCGGCGGCGGCCTGCGGGTCCAGGTGGTAGCGGTCGCCGTCCATGGGCACGAACCGGGCCTCCACCTCCCAGAAGTTGCAGAACTTCTCCCAGCAGACCTGGACGTTGATGCCCATGATCAGGTTCGGCCGGGCGCCGCCCGGGTAGCGGTCGGCGTTGCGCTGCGTCCAGCGGCGCTTGAGCGCCATCCCGGCCAGCATGCAGGCCTCGCTGGAACCGGTCGTGGAACAGCCGACGGCGGCCGACGGGTCCGGCGCGTTCCAGAGGTCGGCGAGCATCGCCACACAGCGCCGCTCCAGTTCGGCGGTGCGCGGGTACTCGTCTTTGTCGATCATGTTCTTGTCCCGGCACTCCTGCATCAGGACGCCGGCCTGGGGTTCCATCCAGGTGGTGACGAAAGTGGCCAGATTCAGCCGGGCGTTGCCGTCCAGCATCAGCTCGTCGTGGACCAGCTGGTACGCCGTGTTCGGCGGCAGCGGGGCGTCCGGCAGCCGGTGCGTGGGCGGGGCCTCGGTCATGCCGCCGACCGGATTCGCCTCCCCGAAGAACGGGTTGACGGACATCGGTCGCTCTTGGTGCTTCTCGGGGCCTTTGTGGAGCGGCATGAGTGGTGCCTCCTGGGAGAGTTCACATGGTTCGCTTCGAGGGGGTCAGCGCAGCGCGGTACCGTCCGTCCGCAACTGCATTCTCGGCCGCCCGGTCACCAGCAGCCACGCGGGCAGCGACGCGACGCACAGCAGGACGATCACGGTCGGCGAGGCCACCAGCACCGCGGCGGTGAACAGGCTCACCCAGCCCTGCCGGGTGATCGCCAACAACATGCCCAGCACACCCGCCGCCACGCCCACCGACGGCTGGACGGCGGGCACCAGGGCGTGGGCGCACAGCCCGAAGGCCGAGCCGATGAACACCGAAGGGAAGATCCGGCCACCGCGGAATCCGCAGGAGGCGGCCACCGTCAGCGCGGCCAGTTTGACGACCGTCATCACGGCGAACTGTCCCGCCGACCAGCCCTCCGGGTCCTTCGCCAGCGCCGCGACCTGGTCCAGCCCCTTGAAGAGCGTCAGAGGGCCGCCCAGCGCCCCCAGCAGGCCCAGCACGAGCCCGCCGACCGGAAGCGCCACCATGGGGTGCCCGAGGCGCCTGAAGACGCCGTGGACGTACGGGAAGGCGCGGACGGCGCACATGCCGAGCAGCGCGGCCGCGGGCGCGATCACCAGGGCGGCCAGAAGATCGGGCCAGCGCGTCCTGTCGAGCGCGGGCAGCCCGAGGTCCAGGGTCGGACGGGCCAGCAGGTCGGTCGTCATCGCGCCCGCCGCCGCGGCCGTCAGCGGCCCGAAGAGGTTGTCCCACAGGGCGCCTCTCAGCGGCTTCCCGGCCAGTGCCTCGGAGATCACCAGGGCCGCCGCCACCGGCGTCCCGAACAGCGCGCCGAGTGTCGCCGCGTCGGCCAGCGCGGGCCACAGCGAACCCGGCAGCCGGGGCATCGCCAGCCGCCCCAGCCACAGCGCGAGCCCGACGTTGACGGCGATGAGGGGGTTCTCCGGACCGAGGCTCGGCCCGCCCGCCAGCATCAGGGCGGTCGCCAGCACCAGCCCCGGCAGCACGGCCGGCGGCAGCGCCACCGCCTCCAGGCCCATGGTGGCCGGATCGGGTCCCGCGTGCCCGGGCACCTTCCACACCACCAGCCCCACCACGATCCCGGTGGCGGTCAGCATCACCAGCATCCACAGCACCGAGTACCGCCCGACGCCCAGTGCGTCCGGCAGGGTGTTCCACAGCACGTGCTGGAGCCGTTCGGCCAGCGAGCTCACCAGCACGAACAGCAGGCTGCTGCCGACGCCGACGACCAGGGCGGGCAGGATCAGCGGCAGCAGGGCCCGCGCGGGGGCCGAGGGCGGGGTGGGGAGCGCCTGCCGCGCGGTGTCCTGGGCCACGGGCCCACCATAAGCGGGCAAAACCGGCACAACATCCGGAGCGTGACCGGGCTTGCACCTCACGTGGCGTGAGGACCCAGGGTGGAGCGCGGAAAGGAGCGGAAGTGAGCTACTCCGTAGGACAGGTCGCGGGCTTCGCCGGGGTCACCGTGCGCACCCTGCACCACTACGACGAGATCGGCCTGCTGGTCCCGGGCGAGCGCAGCGCCGCCGGGCACCGGCGCTACGGCGACGCCGACCTCGACCGGCTCCAGCGGATCCTGTTCTACCGGGAGCTCGGCTTCCCGCTCGACGAGGTCGCGGCCCTGCTGGACGACCCCGACGCGGACCCGCGCGCGCACCTGCGCCGGCAGCACGACCTGCTGACCGCCCGGATCGAACAGCTGCGGAAGATGGCCGAGGCCGTGGAAGACGCCATGGAGGCACGCAGGATGGGCATCGACCTCACCCCCGAGGAACGCTTCGAGGTCTTCGGCGACAAGGACCCGGAACAGTACGCGCAGGAGGCCGAGCGGCGCTGGGGCGGCACCGAGGCCTTCGCCGAGTCGCAGCGCCGCGCGGCCCGCTACACCAAGGCCGACTGGCAGCGCATGAAGGCCGAGGCCGACGACTGGGGCGCGCGTTACGCCGCCCTGGTGACCGCGGCCGAGCCGCCGGGCGGCGAACGGGCCATGGACATGGCCGAGGAACACCGCCGGCACATCCGCGTCTGGTTCTACGACTGCCCGTACGAGACGCACCGCTGTCTCGGCGGGATGTACGTCGCGGACGAGCGTTTCAAGGCGTTCTACGACGCGATGGCCCCGGGCCTCGCCGAACACCTGAAGGAGGCGATCGAGGCGAACGCGGCCCGGCACGCGGGGTGAGCTAGCCGTCCCTGTCGATGATCACGGCGGTCCCGTACGCGCACACCTCGGTCCCCACGTCCGCCGCCTCGGTCACGTCGAACCGGAAGGCCAGCACCGCGTTGGCGCCCCGCGCGCGTGCCTGCTCCACCAGCCGGTCCATGGCCTGGTTGCGGGTCTGCACCAGGGTCTTCGTCAGGCCCTTCAGCTCCCCGCCGATCATCGACTTCAGGCCCGCGCCGATCTGACTGCCCAGGTGCCGGGAGCGCACGGTCAGTCCGAAGACCTCGCCGACGACCTCGCGCACGCGGTACCCGGGGACGTCGTTCGTGGTGACGACCAGCACGTCCGGCTGGGGCCCCTGGCCGCCGCCGTATTCTTCGATACCCATGTCCACAGGTGTTCCCCAGGGCGGGCACAGTGCATCCAGGTTCCACCGGTGGAACCTGGGGTGGACACATTACGTTGATAGCTTTGTGCGCCCGGCACGAGGACCTCGACGTGCCTTCACCCCTCAGGAGCCCGGAACCGTGACGACCGGAACCGCGATGACGCTCGCACTCGGCCCGAGTTGGCTGGATCCGAACAACCTGCTCGACTCGTTCGGCATCTGGGGCCTGCTCCTGGTCGTCTTCGCCGAGTCCGGGCTGCTGATCGGCTTCTTCCTGCCGGGCGACTCCCTGCTGTTCACCTGCGGCCTGCTGATCACCTCGCACCAGCTGGACTTCCCGCTGTGGGGCGCCATCGCCCTGATCTGCCTCGCCGCGGTCCTCGGTGACCAGGCGGGTTACATGTTCGGCAAGAAGGTCGGCCCGTCGCTCTTCAACCGCCCGGACTCCCGCCTCTTCAAGCAGGAGAACGTCGCCAAGGCGCACGAGTTCTTCGAGAAGCACGGCCCGAAGTCCCTGATCCTGGCCCGCTTCGTGCCGGTGATCCGCACCTTCACGCCGATCATCGCCGGCGTCAGCGGCATGGCCTACCGCTCGTTCCTGACGTTCAACGTCATCGGCGGTGTCCTCTGGGGCGCCGGCGTCACCCTGCTCGGCTCCTGGCTCGGCAAGATCGACGTCGTCAAGAACAACATCGAGGCGATCCTGATCCTGATCGTCCTGATCTCGGTGGTCCCGATCGCCATCGAGTTCCTGCGGGCCCGCTCGAAGGCGAAGAAGGAGGCCGCGGCCGCCCCGCCGGAGCAGCAGTTCCAGCCCTTCCAGCAGTACCCGCCGGCCCCGGTGATGGACGACGCCACGACCCGGCTCCGCAGGATCGAGCCGACGTACGAACAGCAGCAGCAGCCGCAGCAGTACGCCCAGCCCCAGCCGCAGCAGTACGCCCAGCCCCAGCAGCAGTACTACGACCAGAACGGCTACTACGACCAGCAGCAGTACCCGTACAACGAGGAACAGCAGTACCGAGCCCCGTGAGCTGAAGCGCCCCGAAAGGGGCGCGGGGAACTGCGCGACCAGCCACAACGCAACCCGCACCCGCCGACGCACCTCACCGGCCCCCACGGACGGCGCTCAGAACCCCCTGGTCCGCTTGGCGGCCCGCCGCTTCCCGGCGGACCCCACCCGCAGCCCCAACCGCGAGATCTCCGACCCCAGGTTGACCCCGATCGCGATGGCCATGGCGAGCGAAGCCGCCTTGGCCAGCGACACCAGCCCCTTGTCGACCTGGTTCTGCGCCATCGACAGCAGCCCGAAATACGTCGCCGACCCCGGCAGCAGCGGCCCGATCGCCGCCGTCGTGTACGGCAGCGCGGACGCGAACCGGTACCGGGACAGCAACTGCCCGAACAACCCCACGAGACCCGCCGCGACGGCCGTGGAGGCGACCGGCGAGATCTCCCCGGCGTAGCGCATGGCGCCGTACACCGACCACGCCACGCCGCCGTTGAGGGTCACCGCCAGCACGGTGGACCGCTCCTGCTGGAGCAGTACCGCGAAGGTCAGCGACAGCACCATCGACGCGGCGATCTGCAGGTACGGCCGGTCGGAGCCGGTCAGCGCCGCGTCCGGGTTGAGCCGGCCGCCCAGCTTCACGCCGAAGTACAGGACCGTCAGCACCCCGATGACGATGCCGACGAAGAAGTACATGACCTCCAGGAGCCGCGCGGAGGCGGTGATGTAGAAGCCGGTCAGCCCGTCCTGGACGCCCGCGACCAGCGCCCGCCCGGGCAGCAGCGCGAACAGCCCACCGGTGACCACGGCGGACGCCGCGACGTCGATGTGGGCGAGCGCGAACGCGACCCCGATCGCGGCCGGCGGCATCGCGGCGATCATGAACTGGTAGAACTCCGGCAGCCCCCGCCCCGCGCACAGCCACGCCAGCCGGTCACCGAGCATCGCGCCGATCGCGGCGGCCACGAACACCAGGAGGTCACCGCCGACCAGCACGGAGGCGGCCCCGGCGAGCAGTCCGCTCGCACCGGTCAGCGCCCAGCCGGGATACGGGTGCCGGTTGCGGCGGATCTCCGCGAGCCGCCGGTAGGCCTCCTCCAGCGAGACACCGGTCTCCGGGTCGGTGAGGTCGTCCACGAGCCGGAAGACGGCCGCGAGGCGCGTGTAGTCGGTCCCGCGCCGCCGTACCGTCCGGGACGCGGTCACCGGGTCCTCGACGAGCGAGGGCTGGTAGGAGATCGCCAGCAGCGTGAAGGTGACGTTCGGCTCGCACCGGTCGAGGCCGTAGGAACGGCAGACCGCGAACATCGCGGCCTCCACGTCCTCCGCGCCCTCCCCGCCCGCCAGCAGCAGTTCCCCGATGCGCAGCGTCAGGTCGAGCACGCGCGGGACGGCGGGACCGCCTTCCTCGGCCTTCTGCACCGGCTCCGGCGCCGGCCGCTCCGTCACCGGCATGCGCAGCATCGTGCGCATCCGGTCCTGCCAGGGAGCGTCCTTGATCAGACTGGCGGCGGGAAACCCGGAGGCGGGCGTGAAGGCGGCCGGGGCGTCATGGGCGCTGTAGGTACGCGGCACGCTGAACGCCGAGCCCTCCGGCTCCGCACTCACCGGCTCCCGCGCCTGGAACCCGTCCGGCACCGCGAACTCGGACGTGGTCTCCGGCTCGGTCCCGGCCTCGGAGACCGCGACGCCCGCCGGAACGGCGAACTCCGACGTGATCTCCGGGTCGTACCTCGCCTCGTCCGACTTGGGTTTGCGGTCCTCCGCCTCCGTCACTGCTGTAACGCTCCCTGAACGACATCCTCACGTACGCCTCAGTATGCGCACTGCCCCACACCAGGCACGAAAAACGGGCCGCACACGCGTGTGCGGCCCGCCTTCCGAGGACGTCCGGGGGGTCAGTGACCGCCCTGGTCCTTGAAGCGCTTGTACGACCGCTCGATCTCGGCCTCGGCGTCGGTGCGGCCCACCCAGTCGGCGCCCTCGACGGACTTGCCGGGCTCCAGGTCCTTGTAGACCTCGAAGAAGTGCTGGATCTCCAGGCGGTCGAACTCCGACACGTGGTGGATGTCGCGCAGGTGCTCCACGCGCGGGTCCGTGGCCGGAACGCACAGCAGCTTGTCGTCGCCGCCGGCCTCGTCCGTCATCCGGAACATGCCGATCGCCCGGCACTTGATGAGGCAGCCCGGGAAGGTGGGCTCGTCCAGGATGACCAGCGCGTCCAGCGGGTCGCCGTCCTCGCCGAGGGTGTTCTCGACGAAGCCGTAGTCGGTCGGGTAGGCGGTCGAGGTGAAGAGACGACGGTCCAGGCGGATCCGACCGGTCTCGTGGTCCACCTCGTACTTGTTCCGCGAACCCTTCGGGATCTCGATCGTGACGTCGAACTCCACCGGTGGCTCCTCCATGATCAACACATAGTTCTGGTGGTTAAGTGTCCCTCACGCAGGTGTGTGATCGCGAAAGGGGCTGGTGGTCGTGCCAGAGCTGAGGCCTTGGCAGGCCGCGAAACCGCGGGTGCGGAAGATCGCGGGCGCCGTGCGACCGCGTCTGGCACGCCTGGCGACCGCCACGAAACCGCAGGTCACGCGGTTTCGGCAGGCAGTAGGACCGCGGCTTGCCCGCATCACGCGCGCGAGTGGACCCCGGCTTGCCACCCTGGTCCGCCTCCCCCGTGCTCCTCGTCCTCAGGGACCCCAGGGCCCTCGAGGGTCCCGGACCCTCAGGACCTGGCAGTACACCGCGGGCGCCACCACGGCCGGGCTCGCGCTGGCCGCCGGAGTGGCGACCGCGGCGGGCCCCTGGGACGCCGACGGCCAGCGTACGGCCGAGCGGGACCGGGCGGCCGCCCTGGAGCGGCCGGGTGGCGCAGATCACGGCACCGGCTCCCGCACGGCCGCCCAGGACCCGGCCGCCGCCCCGAGCGCCGGTCCCGTCCTCACCGGCCTGGGAAGCGCCACGGACACCGTGAAGTCGGCCCCGACCGCCAACGCCACCGGATCCACCGGGGACGACGCAGGCGCCTCCCCGGCGGCCCTCACGGACCTCCTGGGGCCCCTCCTGGACGCCCCGGAGCTCGGCCGCACCCGCACGGCCGTCGTCCTCGACGTGGCCACCGGCAAGCGGCTCTACGCCGAGGGCGCCGACACGGCCCTCACCCCCGCCTCCACCACCAAGATCGCCACCGCCGTCGCCGCTCTCTCCGCCCTCGGCCCCGACCACCGCCTCACCACCCGCGCCGTCCTCGAACCCGGCACCCGGCAGGTCGTCCTGATCGGCGGCGGCGACCCGACCCTCACCGCCCGCCAGGACTCCGGCGGCTGGGCCAGCCTGCGCACCCTCGCCACCGAGACGGCCAGATCACTGACCGAGCGCGGCATCCGGCAGATCACGCTCTCCTACGACACCTCGCTCTACACCGGCCCCGACCAGCACCCCATCGGCGTCAACGACAACCTCGCGCGCGTGAGCCCCCTCATGGCCGACGAGGGCCGCACCGACGGCTCCGTCAGCGGCCCGGCGGCCCGGGTGAGCGACCCGGCGGCCGACGCGGCACGGAAGTTCGCGGCCTTCCTGGCCGACGCCGGCATCAAGACCTCGGCCCCCGGCACCGCCAAGGCGAGCAGGCGGGCCGGCACCCTCGCCACCGTCTCCTCGCCCCCGCTGTCCTCCGTCGTCGAACGCATGCTCACCAACAGCGACAACGACATCGCCGAGGCGCTGGCCCGGCAGACCGCACTGGCGACCGGCAGGCCGGCCGGCTTCGACGGGGGAGCGGCCGCCATCGACGCCCGGCTGACCAAGCTGGGCCTGCCGATGACCGGAGCCTCCTTCCACGACGGCAGCGGCCTCGACCGCGACGACCGGCTGACCGCGGACCTCCTCACCGCCCTGCTCGCCAAGGCCGCCGACGCCGACCTGCCGGGCCTGCGCCCGGTCCTCACCGGCCTCCCCGTCGCCCACTTCACCGGCACCCTGGCCAGCCGTTACACGGACGGCGCGGCCGGCGTCGTCCGCGCGAAGACCGGCACCCTGACCGGCGTCAACACCCTGGCGGGCACCCTCGTCGACCGGGACGGCCGCCTGCTGGCCTTCGCGTTCCTGATGTCGGACACCACGAACCCGCAGGAGGCCCAGGAGGCACTGGACCGGACGGCCACGGCCCTGGCGGGGCTGTAGCCGCCGCCGGCCGCGCCGGGGACCGACAAGTCACGCCAGCCCCACCAACCTCCACGGCCTGCCCCAAGCGGTAGCGCTAACGTACGGTTGACGCATGACGAGCATCGGTGGCGCTGCTTCTTCTGGGATGGTCGACTGGAATCTCGCGGTCGCGACCGCGACCCGGCTCGTGCGGCCGGGACCCGAGGTGAGCCGCGACGAGGCCCGGGCCATCGTCGCGGAACTGCGACGACACGCGAAAGCCTCGGAGGAACACGTCCGGGGCTTCACTCGTATGGGGACCGACGACGTCCACGACACCCCCGTTCTGGTGGTCGACCGCCCCGGCTGGGTGAAGGCCAACGTCGCCGGGTTCCGCGAACTGCTCAAGCCGCTCCTCGAGAAGATGCAGGAGCGGCGCTCCGGCACCCCGGGCGGCGCGGTCCTCGGCGCCGTCGGCGGCAAGGTCACCGGCGTGGAACTCGGCATGCTGCTCTCGTTCCTGTCCTCCCGCGTCCTCGGCCAGTACGAGACCTTCGCCCCGGCCTCCGGGGACCTCCCGGCGGACGAGCACGGCGGCGGCCGGCTGCTGCTCGTCGCCCCGAACATCGTCCACGTGGAGCGCGAACTCGACGTGCAGCCCCACGACTTCCGCCTCTGGGTGTGCCTGCACGAGGAGACGCACCGCACCCAGTTCACGGCGGTGCCCTGGCTGCGCGCCCATCTGGAGGGCGAGATCCAGGCGTTCCTGTCGGAGACCGACGTCGACCCGATGACCGTCCTCGAACGCGTCCGCGACGCCGCCCAGTCGCTCGCCGGCGGCCGCCCCGAGACCGAGGAGGACGACGGCGGACGGTCGTTCGTCGAACTGGTGCAGACCCCGGCGCAGCGCGAGATCCTCGGCCGGCTCACCGCCGTCATGTCCCTCCTCGAGGGCCACGCCGACTTCGTCATGGACGGCGTCGGGCCGGCCGTCGTACCGACCGTCGCGGAGATCCGCGAGAAGTTCCAGCAGCGGCGCGCCAAGGGCGCCTCCCGGCTGGACATGACCCTGCGCAAACTGCTCGGCCTGGACGCGAAACTCCGCCAGTACCGGGACGGCGAGCGCTTCGTACGGGCCGTCGTCGACCAGGTCGGCATGGACGGCTTCAACCGCGTGTGGACCTCCCCGAACACCCTGCCGACCAAGGCGGAGATCGCCAAACCGGCGGACTGGGTCGCGCGGGTGCACCGCAGGGCCGAGTCGTGAACCGGTCGGGACGGGGTGAACCGGATCCGGCACGCGGCAGGCGAACGCCCCTTCAATCACCCGTCCGAGGGACCGTGAGCGATGGGTAGGCGTGCGATGCTCGGGGAACGGCCCGTTTCTGTCACCATCGACACACTCTGAGTGACCGATCCCGGGCTCACCCCCCGAAAACTTCATGAAGGGAACCGGACATGGGTCCCCATCCTGCGGTCGCGGCGATACGCCTGGCGGTCCGCCGCGTCCTCCACGACATCCTCACCGACCAGAGCCGTCTCAGCCGCACCACCGGCGAACGCACCGGAGGGCGCATCACCGCGCGCCTCGCACGCCCCGCCGGGGACATCCCGGAGCAGACCCCGAACGACCAGGCCCCGAACGGCCAGGCCCCGAACGAGCGGACCCCCTCCCCGCTCGTCCTCGTGGCGTGCTCCGGCGGCGCCGACTCCATGGCACTCGCCTCCGCCCTCGCCTTCGAAGCCCCCAAGCTCGGCGTCCGCGCGGGCGGCATCACCGTCGACCACGGCCTCCAGCCGGGCTCCGACCTGCGCGCCGAGGAAGTCGTCCTGCGACTGCGCGAACTCGGCCTCGACCCGGTGGAGTCCATCACGGTGACCGTCGGCCGCGACGGCGGCCCCGAGGCCGCCGCCCGCGACGCCCGCTACGCCGCCCTGGACGCCGCCCTCGAACGGCACGGCGGCACCGCGATCCTGCTCGGCCACACCAGGGACGACCAGGCCGAGACCGTCCTGCTCGGACTCGCCCGCGGCTCCGGCATCCGCTCCCTGTCCGGAATGGCCGCGGTCTCGGGGGCCGACGGCCGTTACCGGCGCCCCTTCCTCCAGCTGGACCGGCAGACCGCCCGCAAGGCCTGCCTGGTCCAGGCCCTGCCCGTCTGGGACGATCCTCACAACGCGGACCCGGCCTACACCCGCTCCCGGCTCCGCCACGAAGGACTTCCCGCCCTGGAGAAGGCGCTCGGCAAGGGTGTCGTCGAGGCCCTCGCCCGCACCGCCCAGCTCTCCCGCGACGACGCCGACGCCCTCGACACTTGGGCCAGCCAAGCGGAGGCCTCCGTACGCGACGCCACGGGCATGCTGGAGTGCGCCAAGCTCTACGCCCTGCCGCCCGCCGTGCGCCGCCGGATCCTGCGCCGTGCCGCCATCCAGGCGGGCGCACCGGCCGGTTCCCTGTTCGCCCGGCACATCGAGGAAGTCGACCGCCTGATCACCGGCTGGCGCGGCCAGGGAGCCATCAATCTCCCCGGCAAAGTCGTCGCCCAGCGGCAGGGTGGCAGACTGGTGATTCGGCAAGGCTGAATCCCGGCCTCCCGGAGGACCCCTCCGAGGGCTGGGTAGGCCGGTGGGACGACCGACCGAAAGTGATGCGGGTGGACGCGAAAGACATGGGTGCCGACCTCCAGCAGGTGCTCATCACCAAAGAAGAGATCGACGCGAAGCTGGCCGAGCTGGCCGCGAAGATCGACGCGGAGTACGCGGGCAAGGACCTGCTCATCGTCGGCGTCCTCAAGGGCGCGGTGATGGTCATGGCGGACCTCGCCCGGGCGCTGTCCACCCCCGTCACCATGGACTGGATGGCCGTGTCCTCCTACGGCGCGGGCACCCAGTCCTCCGGCGTGGTGCGGATCCTCAAGGACCTCGACACCGACATCAAGGGCAGGCACGTCCTGATCGTCGAGGACATCATCGACTCCGGGCTGACCCTGTCCTGGCTGATCAACAACCTCGGCTCCCGCGAGCCCGAGACCCTGAAGATCTGCACCCTGCTGCGCAAGCCCGACGCGGCCAAGGTGGCCATCGACGTCGAGTGGGTCGGCTTCGACATCCCCAACGAGTTCGTCGTGGGCTACGGCCTCGACTACGCCGAGAAGTACCGCAACCTCCCGTTCGTCGGTACGCTCGCGCCCCACGTCTACGGCGGCTGAACCCCGGCTGATACGCCGGAGGGTCCACTTACGTAAGACGATCGGGAACCCCAGCGGGTTTCGCGCCGTTGGAGCAAGCAGAGGCGGGTTTGCCAGCCGTCCGAGCAGCTTCGTGCGGCTTCGGGCGACAATGCTGGGGTACCGTCAGAAGAACTGTCTTATCAAACTCACTATGGCAGGAGGGACGGGGCGACACCGCTCCGTATGGATGGACGTGAAGCGATACTTCCGTGGGCCGGTCATGTGGATCGTGCTGGCCGTCCTTGCCGTGGTCGTGTTGATGCAGGTCGTCGGCTCGTCCGGCGGCTACAAGACGGTGGACACCGGCCAGGTCGTGGCGGCGATCAACGACAACAAGGTGGAATCGGCGAAGCTGACCACCGGTGACGAGCAGACCATCAAGGTCACGCTCAAGGACGGCCAGAAGGTCGACGGCAGCTCGAAGATCCAGGCGAGCTACATCGGCGACCAGGGCGTCACCATCGCCAATACGCTGCAGACCAAGTACCAGGACAAGCAGATCCCCGACGGTTACACCGTCTCGCCGACCAAGCAGAACGCCTTCGTCGGTGTCCTGCTCTCCCTGCTCCCCTTCGTCCTCATCGTGGTCGTCTTCCTGTTCCTGATGAACCAGATGCAGGGCGGCGGCTCCCGGGTCATGAACTTCGGCAAGTCCAAGGCGAAGCTCATCACCAAGGACACCCCGAAGACGACGTTCTCGGACGTCGCGGGCTGTGACGAGGCCGTCGAGGAACTCCACGAGATCAAGGAGTTCCTGCAGGAGCCGGCCAAGTTCCAGGCCGTCGGCGCCAAGATCCCCAAGGGTGTGCTCCTCTACGGCCGCCCCGGTACCGGCAAGACGCTCCTCGCGCGTGCCGTCGCCGGCGAGGCCGGGGTGCCCTTCTACTCGATCTCCGGTTCCGACTTCGTCGAGATGTTCGTCGGTGTCGGTGCCTCCCGGGTGCGTGACCTCTTCGAGCAGGCCAAGGCGAACGCCCCGGCGATCGTCTTCGTCGACGAGATCGACGCGGTCGGCCGCCACCGCGGCGCCGGCCTCGGCGGCGGTCACGACGAGCGCGAGCAGACCCTGAACCAGCTGCTCGTCGAGATGGACGGCTTCGACGTCAAGGGCGGCGTGATCCTCATCGCCGCGACGAACCGGCCCGACATCCTCGACCCGGCGCTGCTGCGCCCCGGCCGCTTCGACCGCCAGATCGCGGTCGACCCGCCGGACCTGCAGGGCCGTCTGGAGATCCTCAAGGTCCACCAGAAGGGCAAGCCGGTAGCGCCCGACGTCGACCTCGCGGCGGTCGCCCGCCGCACGCCGGGCTTCACCGGCGCCGACCTGTCGAACGTGCTGAACGAGGCGGCCCTGCTCACGGCCCGCAGCGACCGCAAGCTCATCGACAACCAGATGCTCGACGAGGCGATCGACCGTGTGGTCGCGGGCCCGCAGAAGCGGACCCGGATCATGTCGGACAAGGAGAAGAAGATCACCGCGTACCACGAGGGCGGACACGCCCTGGTCGCGGCGGCCTCCCCGAACTCCGACCCCGTCCACAAGATCACCATCCTGTCCCGCGGGCGCGCCCTCGGCTACACGATGGTCCTGCCGGACGAGGACAAGTACTCCACCACCCGCAACGAGATGCTCGACCAGCTCGCCTACATGCTGGGCGGCCGCGCGGCCGAGGAACTGGTCTTCCACGACCCGACCACGGGCGCCGCGAACGACATCGAGAAGGCCACGTCCACGGCGCGCGCCATGGTCACGCAGTACGGCATGACCGAGCGTCTCGGCGCGATCAAGTTCGGCGGCGACAACACCGAGCCCTTCCTCGGCCGTGAGATGTCCCACCAGCGCGACTACTCGGAAGAGGTCGCCGCCCTGGTGGACGAGGAAGTGAAGAAGCTCATCGAGAACGCGCACAACGAGGCCTGGGAGATCCTGGTCGAGAACCGCGACGTCCTCGACAACCTCGTTCTCCAGCTCCTGGAGAAGGAGACCCTGGGCAAGGAGGAGATCGCCGAGATCTTCTCCGCCATCGTCAAGCGCCCGGCCCGGCCCGCCTGGACCGGTTCCTCCCGCCGTACGCCGTCCACCCGCCCGCCGGTGCTCTCCCCCAAGGAGCTCGCACTGACCAACGGGGCGAACGGCTCCACGCCGGCGATCAGCACGGTGAAGTCCACGGCGGCCGAGTCCGCCCCGGCGACCGAGCCGGCCCCGGAGGACCGCCCCGAGAGCTGACCTCACCGGCCCCACCCGGCCCGGAATGGATGCCGCGCCCCCCAGGACCTAGCCTGGGGGGCGCGGCATTTCGGTAATGCCCGCACATGAGGCGCGTGATCCACACGTGTACAGGTTGAGGAACGAGGCACACATGACCGACCCCGTGACCCTGGACGGCGAGGGAACCATCGGCGAGTTCGACGAGAAACGCGCCGAGAACGCCGTACGCGAACTCCTCCTCGCAATCGGCGAAGACCCCGACCGAGAGGGCCTCCGGGAAACCCCGGCGCGGGTGGCACGGGCGTACAAGGAGATCTTCGCGGGGCTGTGGCAGAAGCCCGAGGACGTTCTGACCACCACGTTCGACATCGGCCACGACGAGATGGTGCTGGTCAAGGACATCGAGGTCTACAGCACATGTGAACATCATCTGGTCCCGTTCCGGGGCGTGGCCCACGTGGGGTACATCCCGTCGGAGAGCGGGAAGATCACGGGGCTGTCCAAGCTGGCCCGGCTGGTCGACGTCTACGCGCGCCGTCCGCAGGTGCAGGAACGACTCACCACGCAGATCGCCGACTCCCTCATGCAGATCCTGGAGCCGCGGGGCGTGATCGTGGTCATCGAGTGCGAGCACATGTGCATGTCGATGCGGGGGATCCGCAAGCCCGGCGCGAAGACCATAACGTCGGCGGTGCGCGGCCAGCTGCGGGACGCGGCCACGCGGAACGAGGCGATGAGCCTCATCATGGCCCGCTGATTCTTGCTGATCCCTGACAGGGGTCAGGCCACCGGCTCGGCCCCGGTGTGGTTGTCGTCGTCGTCCTCCGGGAGTTTGCAGACGCGTTCCAGGAAGATGGCTGCCGCTATGACGGCGATGCCGGCGACGACCGAGAAGGCCGCGTAGAGGGCCTGGTCGCGGCGGGCGGGGATGTCGAGGAGTTCCAGGAGGAACAGGCCCGCACCGCCGTACATGCCGGCGACCAGGGCCGCGACCAGGGCGCTGGCCTGGCCGAAGACCACCGCGCGGGCGGCCATCAGGGGGTCGACGCCCTTGGCGCCCGGGCGGCGCTCGCGCTGGGCCCGGAAGCGGGCGCGCAGCGAGAGCGCCGTGGAGAGCAGGACCACCGCGATCAGCGCCAGGACGATCGGGGCGGCCACCGGCACGCTGGGCAGGGTCCCCACCGAGTTCCACAGGCGGGCGGCCGCCCAGGACAGCACCGCCGCCACGACGAAGACGCCCGCCAGCACCCTGATCCGCAGCTCTTTCACTGTCTTCCTTCAGCTCCCCCGCAGCGATGTGGTCGTCTCGACCTTAACGACTACTCGGGCAGTCGGAGTTCCAGGTCCCCGCGTGCTTCCACACCGTGCCGCGTGACGGCCGTCAGCAGCTCGGCCACCGGGCCGCGGCCGGGCAGCAGTGCCTCGGGGTCCACGTCGTACCAGGGCGCGAGCACGAACGCGCGTTCGTGGGCGCGCGGGTGGGGGAGGGTGAGCCGCGGGTCGTCGGAGACGACGTCGGCGTACGCGACGATGTCGACGTCGAGGGTGCGCGGGCCCCAGTGCTCGTCCCGCACCCGGTTGAAGGCCTCCTCGATCGCGTGCGCCCGCTCCAGCAGGGAGGACGGCGGGAGGGTGGTCTTCAGCACGACGACCGCGTTGTAGTACGTGGGCTGGCTGCCGGGGGCGACGCCCCACGGCTCCGTCTCGTACACCGGGGACACGGCCTTGATGCGGACGCCGGGGGTGTCCTCCAGCGCGTCGACGGCGCCCTGGAGGGTCTCCAGGCGGTTGCCGAGGTTGGAGCCGAGGGCGACCACGGCGCGTTTGGGGTTGGACAGGGTGGTGTCGGCGGCGTCGACCTGCTCGACGACGGAGGCGGGCACCGGCTGTACGGTCGGGTCGCTGGGCCCGCGCAGGGAGGATGCGGTCATACTCGGCTCCGGGTGATGGTGACGGTGACGTCGTCGAAGGGGACGGTGATGGGTGCGTCGGGCTTGTGAACGCAGACCTCGACCTCTCTTACCCCCTCGTGTTTCAGGCAGGCCTGGGCGATCCGCTCGGCGAGCGTCTCGATCAGGTTCACCGGCTCCCCCTCGACCACGGCGACGACCTCCTCGGCCACGATGCCGTAGTGCACGGTCTTCGCCAGGTCGTCGTCGGCCGCCGCGGGCCGGGTGTCCAGGCCGAGGACGAGGTCCACGAGGAAGGTCTGGCCCTCCTCGCGCTCCTTCGGGAAGACACCGTGGTGCCCGCGGGCCCTCAGGCCGCGCAGCGCGACACGATCCACGCGAATCACTCCTGCAATCGTCGGTGACGGCGCGGACGCATCGCGTGCGGACGATGGACCGGCCACTGACGAATCTACCTGCGGGCACCGACAGTGCCGGGGGTACAGGGCGGTGGCGTGTGCCGGGCGGGCCAGGGTTCACCGCGAGTTTCCCCGGTAGAACCCGGTGGCTCACGGGCCGGTGGCCGGAGCTACCGGCGAGTTCGTGATTCCAGCCACTTCTGCGGCGGGTGCGGGCCGTGGGGGCCGTTCGGAGCACCCGGGCCGTGTCAGGACGAACGTCTTCCTCCTCAGGAAGGGGTGTCCTCCTCCTCGTCCTCGTCGGCCTCGGACAGCACCGGGGAGGCGTGGTGGGACCAGAGCTTCCAGCCGTCGTCGGTGCGCCGGAAGACGTTCGTGGCGACGACCAGCTGCCCGACCAGCGGACCGAGCTCATGGCTGCCCTCGGGGGCCGGGCCGCCGCTGAGGATGTTCTCGGTGCAGGTCACCAGGGCGGTGTCGCCGGTGACGGAGACGTGCACGTCGGTGAGGAAGAACTGGATGTAGTCGGTGTTCGCCATGATCAGCGCGTACGACCTCAGGACCTCGCCCCGGCCGGTCAGCACCGGCCAGCCCGGGTGCACGCAGGAGATCGCGCCGGTGTCGGCCGGGTCGTGGTACTCCTCGTCGACGCCCAGGTCGGCGGGGGTGAGCCAGAGGCCGGAGACGGTTTCGAAGTCCCCGCGTTCCAGTGCCTCGTAGAAGGCGGTGTTGGCGGCCTCGACGTGCTCGACGTCGGTGTGGGGGGCGCTCACCGGGCTCCCTCTGCGCGCTCGGCGCCGGGCACGCCGGGCGTGGCGGGCACGCCGGGCGTGGCGGTCGCCGTGCGCGCGTCTTCTATGGCGCGCGTGACGCGTACCGCGTCCGCCGTGGCGCGCACCTCGTGCACGCGTACCGCCCACGCGCCGGCGTGCGCCGCGAGCGCGGAGACGGCGGCCGTGGCCGCGTCGCGCTCCCGGGCCGGCGGGGGCGCCCCCTCGGGTCCGGCCAGGACCCGGCCGAGGAACCGCTTGCGGGAGGCGGCGACGAGCAGCGGGTGGCCCAGGGCGTGCAGCCGGTCGAGGTGGGCGAGCAGGATCAGGTCGTGCTCGGAGTTCTTGGAGAAGCCGAGCCCCGGGTCGACGACGATCCGGTCCGGGGAGATGCCGCCGGCCAGCACGGCCTCCACGCGCGCGTGCAGTTCGTCGAGGACCTCGGTGACGACGTCGTCGTACACCCCCTTGACGTTGCCGCCCGCCAGGAAGCCCCGCCAGTGCATGACGACGAAGGGGGCGCCGGAGTCGGCCACGGCCGGGATCATGTCGGGGTCGGCGAGACCGCCGCTGACGTCGTTGACGAGTGCGGCGCCGGCCGCGAGGGCCTGCCGGGCGACCGAGGCGCGCATGGTGTCGACGGAGACCACGACGCCTTCGGAGGCGAGGCCGCGGACGACGGGCACGACCCGGCGCAGCTCCTCGGCCTCGTCGACGCGGGTGGCACCGGGGCGGGTGGACTCGCCGCCGACGTCGACCAGGTCGGCGCCCTCGTCCACGAGGGCGAGGCCGTGCTTGACGGCGGCCGTCGTGTCGAACCAGCGGCCGCCGTCGGAGAAGGAGTCGGGGGTCACGTTCACGACACCCATGACCGCGCACCGGTCCCATGCCGGAAGCCCTGTCACCTGGCCACGCCCGCTGTGGTTGCTCATACGTTCAGCGTAGGCCCAGGCCGGGCCCGGGAGCCCGGGTGGCCCGAGCGGAGCCCGCGGGCGGTGGCCTGAGCGCGGCCCGCGGGCGGTGGCCCGAGCGGAGCCCCCCGGGCTGGAGGGGGAGGGGCGTCCGCTCGGGCCGGTCTGTCGGGTCAGGCCGCGCGGATGTCGCGTTCGGCGGCGTGGTGCGGGCAGGGACGGGCCGGGGCGCCGCCGCGGCGCAGGAAGCGCGGCAGCGGCAGGGCGAGGCTCACGAAGCCCTCGGCCTGCATGGCCGCGAGCCCGATGCGCGGGAGGTCGCCGGAGGCCCGGTAAACCACGAAGCGCGGCTCCCAGCGCGGCTGGAACTTGGCGTTGAACTTGTACAGCGACTCGATCTGGAACCAGCGGGAGAGGAAGACCAGCAGTCCGCGCCAGGCGCGCAGCACCGGTCCCGCGCCGATCTTCTCGCCGCGGGCGAGCGCCGAGCGGAACATCGCGAAGTTGAGCGAGATCCGGGCGACGCCGAGTTTCGGGGCGGCCTGGAGGGCGGCCACGATGAGCAGTTCGTTCATGCCGGGGTCGGCGGCACGGTCGCGGCGCATCAGGTCGAGGGAGACGCCGTCGGTGCCCCAGGGCACGAAGTGCAGGATCGCCTTGAGGTCACCGTAGGGGCCGGGTGTCTCGTCGGCCTTGTGGGCGGTGGCGATCAGGCAGTCGCCGTCGGCGGGGTCGCCGATGCGGCCGAGCGCCATCGAGAAGCCGCGTTCGGTGTCGGTGCCGCGCCAGTCCTCCGCGGCGCGGCGGATGCGCTCCAGTTCGGCGTCGCCGAGGTCACGGATACGCCGTACCCGGGTTTCGTAGCCGGCCCGCTCGATGCGCTTGACCATCTGGCGCACGTTGCGCATCGCGCGTCCGGCGAGCGAGAAATCCGCCACGTCCACCACCGCCTCGTCGCCCAGTTCGAGGGCGTCCAGGCCGGTCTCGCGGGTCCACACCTCGCCGCCGGTCTCGGAGCAGCCCATGACGGCGGGCGTCCAGGAGTGGGCCTTGGCCTCGTCCATGAAGCGTTCGATGGCACCGGGCCAGGCCTCGACGTCGCCGATCGGGTCGCCGCTGGCCAGCATCACGCCGGAGACCACCCGGTAGGTGACCGCCGCCTTGCCGCTGGGCGAGAAGACGACCGCCTTGTCACGGCGGAGCGCGAAGTGGCCGAGGGAGTCGCGGGCACCGTGCTTCTCGAGGAGGGCGCGCAGCTGGGCCTCGTCCTGCTCGGTGAGGTGGGCGGCGGGGTGTTCGGGGCGGAACGCCAGGTAGATGGTGGTGACGGCGGTGATCAGGCCGAGCGCGCCGAGCGAGAAGGCGACCGTCCAGGACGTGGAGCCCTCGTAGTCCACGGGGCCCTCGAAGCCGAACAGGCCGTACAGGACGTGCGTGAGGCGGTCGGCCAGGCTCGGGTCGCCGATCGTGCGCTTCGGGTGGGCGCTCACGATGACCAGGCCGAGCGCGAGTGAACCGGCGCTCATCAGGACGAAGTTGGCGAGCGCCCGCCATCGGCTGCGCGGATCGGGCAGCGCTTTGAACTCGTCTCGGTGGATCACGAGCGGCACGAACAGCGCCAGTGAGATGAGCGCGCCGATGACCGAGTGCCGGTACACGAACTGCGAGACCGCGCCGGCGGGCAGCAGTGCCACGGCGGCCCGCCACGCCCGGCGCTTGCGCCGCTTGAGCCCGTGCGCGAGCAGCAGCAACAGCACGCCGGCGCTGAGCGACAGCGCGGCGGCGAACGGCCCGAGCGACCCGGGCAGCACCTCGGCCATGGCGTGCATGCGGCTGTGCCGGAAGCGCGGGAACACGCCCGCCGCGATGTCCAGGACGCCCACGACGGCACACGCCCTGCCGACCAGGGCGGGGACGGCCTCGGGGCGCGGACCACGGACTATGCGCCGCGCCCGGCCTGATCGGCTCGGAACCTCGCCCGACATTTCCCCATCTATCCTGACAGACATCGCATCCCGTAGTTCCGCGAGAGACCTTGATTCCGGTGCCGATTCGGGCATCCGGCGACATTGCGCCCTCTAGGACGGTGTCTCGGGGGGAGAGGTTCACTCCTCACCGGAAAGCCGGTTCAAAGGCCAGGGAAAGCCCGGGGCAAGCCTTGCTGAAAGCAGCGGGCGGCACGGGGGAAAGCGCAGGCAGGAAGCACCTCATGGGTCTCACGAGCAATAAAATGCTGGCATTGACGATCTTGTGCGCCGTTCTGCTGTTCGCAGGCACGGTGTGGCTGTGGCCCCGGCTCGCCCGGCGCAACTGGCGCGCCGTCAGCGGCCGCGTCGGTCTTTTGCTGGCCACCCAGCTGGCGCTCTTCGCGTGCGTGGGGATAGCGGTCAACCAGGCTTTCGGTTTCTACGCGAGCTGGGCGGACCTGATGGGCACCGAAACCGACCAGGGGGTCGTCGTCGACCACACCCCGGGTGGCTCGGCGGCCGGACCGGTCCGGCTGGTGGCGACGTCCGAGGTGCACGGCATGGGCGGTTCGCTGCCCCGGACGGCAGGGCAGATCCAGCAGGTCGACATAGTCGGCCGTACGACCCACATCGCCACGCCCGCGTACGTGTACCTGCCGGCGGAGTACTTCCAGCCGCAGTACCGCACGCGTACGTTCCCGGTGCTGGTCGTCCTCAGCGGCTACCCCGGCACCGCGCGGGCGCTGGTCGACAAACTGCACTACCCGCGCACGGCGCAGCACCTGGTGCAGGCCGGCCGGATGCGGCCGACGATCCTGGTGATGCTGCGGCCCACGGTCGCCCCGCCCCGGGACACCGAGTGCGTCGACGTGCCGCACGGGCCGGGGACCGAGACCTTCTTCGCCAAGGACCTGCCCGACGCCGTACGCGCGCACTACCGGGTCGACGGGAAGCCGGGCGGCTGGGGGATCGTCGGCGACTCGACGGGCGGCTACTGCGCGCTCAAGCTCGCGATGCACCACCCCGGTGTGTACGGGGCCGGTGCCGGGCTCTCCCCCTCGTACAAGGCGCCCAAGGACGCCACGACCGGAGACCTCTTCCAGGGCGACCAGGGACTGAAGAACCGCGCGAACCTGTGGTGGTTCCTCGCCCACGAACCGGCTCCGGACACCTCGCTGCTGGTCACCAGCAGCAAGGTCGGGGAATCCAACTACAAGGACACGCTGAAATTCATCGCGCGCGTGCAGGCCACGAACCGGACCCGGATCTCGTCGATCATCCTCGACAGCGGAGGTCACAACTTCAATACCTGGCGCCGTGAGATCCCCGCGACACTGGAGTGGATCAGCGGGCGATTGGCCGAGCGCTGAACGCGGGCGCCGGCGAAGTCGTGTGAAGACTTCGTTGTCGCCGTGTTTTTACGGCCCCTGGCACCATCATTCGCCTACGCGCGGTAAGTTTCTGGCCATGCCACGTGGACGCCACCGTCATTCCCCGCCCTTGCACAGGCTGTTGCCTCCTTCGGCGATCGCCGGTGTCTCCCTCGTCTGCGCCCTGGGCCCCTGGTTGTTCTCGGATCGGACGGTGCTGCGCACCCTGGCCGCGATAGCCGCGGCCACCGCCGCGGTCGGCGCCGCCGTCATGCGCCGCTGGGACAGCGAGGCGGGCAAGCAGGTGGCCGACCTGTCCCGCGCGCGGGCGAGCGACGAGTGGCGCCACGAGGAGCGGATCGCCGAGCTGGAGACCGACCTCGAGGAGTCGCGGGAGCTGCGTACCAAGCTGGAGCAGCGGCTGCGCGCGAAGCGGACCGAGCTGGCGGGCCTGCGTAACGAGCACGCGTCCCTGCTGCGCCGTTACGCCACCGCCGAGACCGAGCGGGCCAGCGCGCTGGAGGGCCGCCGCCTGCTGGAGATCGAGGCCGCCGAACCGACGAACGCGCTGCCGGCCGCCCGGAGCGGGGACGACCCCGCGGAGCCGACGGACGAGGCGCCGACGGACGGTGCGCTGACGGACGGGGCGTCGGCGGCCGAGGACGCGGCCGAGGGGACCGCTTCCGAGGAGAACGCTCCCGAGGGGACCGCTCCCGAGGTTCCCGCGGTGTTCTCACCGGCGGGTTCCAAGCTGTTCCTGCGGGCCAAGGTGGCACTGGCCCGGTTCGACGAGGGCGACGCCCCGGCGGTGGCGGCCGCCGCCGACGCGGACACCGAGGCCGCGCCGGAGCAGGCCACCGAGCACGCGGCGCCGAAGGCGGCGGCCGCGCCGGAGGCCCCGGAGGACGAGGCACAGGGGAAGCCCGAGGCGGCCGACGGGCACACGCGCGCGGCCGCCGACACCCCGGCCGCGCCGGAGCCCACCGCCCCGGCGGCGGAGGCCGAGGAAGACGTCCGCGGCACCGAGGAGGACGTCCGCGGCGCTGAGGAGGACGTGCACGTCAGCACGGCGCCGTCCGCCAACTCCGTGCAGCCCTCCGGGCACTTCACGGTGCCGACCGCCGTGGCCGTGCTGCCGGCCGCGCCCATCCCGCGCCCGCTGGTCACCGGCGGCTTCGACTTCTTCGGCACGCAGAAGGGCGCTTCGTCGGGCGGCCTCGACTCCATGCACAACGAGGACCTCGCGGACGTCGTCGGCCAGGAGGCGCTCGCGCTCCACAAGGCCGAGTCCGAGGCGGACTTCAAGCCCGCGGACCCGGAGTCCCGGGGCGTCGGCCAGGTCATCGACCTGACCGCGCACGACGAGACGGAGCAGATCAACCTCGGAGGCCTACGCAGCGCCGCGTCCTGAAGCAGCGCCGGGTCCTGAACACGCGGCGATCCTGAGCCGGGGCACCCCACGGGGCGCCCCGGCTCAGACCGTTCCGGGCCCGACGGGTCGCCGTTCGGGTGCGCCCGCGCACCTGAAGGGGCGCTTCCCGCACCACCGCCGAAGGGGCGGGCAAACTGCGCGCCCAGCGACGACGGCGCCGCACCCGGCCGATGAGCCCCCGTTCGTTCAGGGCTTGCGGTCGTCGAGGGCGCCCCCGAAGGGGCGCGGGGAACTGCGCGATCGGCCACGGCGGTGCCGCACTCGACCGATGAGCTATCCGTTCGTTCAGGGCTTGCGGTTGTCGAGGGCGCCCCCGAAGGGGCGCGGGGAACTGCGCGATCGGCCACGGCGGCGCCGCGCCCGACCGATGAGCTATCCGTTCGTTCAGGGCTTGCGGTTGTCGAGGGCGCCCCCGAAGGGGCGCGGGGAACTGCGCGATCGGCCACGGCGGTGCCGCACTCGACCGATGAGCTATCCGTTCGTTCAGGGCTTGCGGTTGTCGAGGGCGCCCCCGAAGGGGCGCGGGGAACTGCGCGATCGGCCACGGCGGCGCCGCGCCCGGCCGATGAGCTATCCGTTCGTTCAGGGCTTGCGGTTGTCGAGGGCGCCCCCGAAGGGGCGCGGGGAACTGCGCGATCGGCCACGGCGGCGCCGCACCCGGCCGACGACCTGTCGGCCCCAGTGCTCTGGGCGTCAAGCCATCCAGCGGTCCGGGCGGGCCGAGCGGCGGCCCGTCCGTGAGCGTTCGGCCTGCTCGCGCAGCAGGCCCGCGGCCTCCTGGGCGTCCCGCAGGCGGGCCGTGACGGTCTTGTTGGCTCCCGTGTCCACGTGGACGTCCGCGAGCCGCCACAACCGCCCCCACGGCCCCTGCGTCACCCGTACGCTCTGGACCTTGGCATGCGGCACGAGCGACAGCTTCCGGCGCAGCAGTCCGTGCCGCGCCGCGAACACCGCGTCCGTGACCGCCAGACCGTGGCCGCGCCACCACAGCGGGACGCACCAGCGGGCCCGTCGCGGCGGCCGCGACAGCTCACCCGGCACGGTCACCCCGGCCAGCACGCGCGCGACGACGGACTCGGCCACCGCGCGCGGGGCGACCGGCACCAGCACGGAGTTCTCCGACCCGGCCACGTCCAGCTCCACCCGCACCCAGCGCAGCGGCCGCCACAGCAGCGGCGCCACGATCCGCACGGTCTGCACCCGCCCCGGCGGCACCGTCTCGTGGGTGCGGTCCAGCAGCCCGTGGTCGATGCGCAGCCCGTCCGGGGACTCGGCGAGCGTCCAGTCGTACTCCGAGACGAACCGCCCCACGCTGGCCGTGGCCGCCGCGCCGAGCAGCGGCAGGGCGGTGGCGAGGACCGTCCACACACTGTGCGTGGCCAGCCACAGCAAGGGCGGTACGACGAGCGCGGCGGCCAGCGAACCCCACGTGGCGCCCGTCAGCACGAGCGAGAGCGCCAGCTTGGCCGGCGGCACCCGCATCAGCTCGTGCGCCGGTGCCTCGCCGACCTCGTGCGCCGTCTCGGGCGCGAAACCGGCGGCGCGCGCGAGCAGCTCCGCGCGCAGTCTGCGTGCCTCGCCCTGTCCCAGGAAGGCGAGTTCGTCCTTCTTGTCGGTGCCGACGACGTCTATGCGCAGCTTGGCGACGCCCGCCACGCGCGCGAGGAGCGGCTGGGTGACGTCGACGGCCTGGATCCGCTCCAGCCGGATGTGCGCGGTGCGCCGGAACAACAGGCCGGTGCGTATGCGCAGTTCGCTCTCGGTCACCGCGAAGTAGGTGAACCACCAGGTGAGGAAGCCGTACAGGGAGCCCGCGGCGACCAGGACGGCGAGTCCGCCGAGCAGCATGGTCGTGGTCAGCCTGGTCAGCTGTTCCTGCGCCTGGTTCGGGTCGTGCACGGCCCAGCCGGCGATCACCGCGACCGGCGCCCAGGCCCGCCGGAACGGTGTCACGGGGTGCAGCCGGCGCTCGGCGACGATCCCGTCCGGCCCGTCCGGGCGTATGGCGTCGTCGACGCCGGACGTGCTCACAGGCCCGCCGATCGGGCCTCGCCGAGCTCGGTGAGCCGGTCGCGCAGCCGTTCCGCCTCGGCCGGGTCGAGGCCCGGGATGGTCGCGTCGGTGGCCGCGGCGGCGGTGTGCAGCTGCACGCTGGCCAGCTTGAAGTGCCGCTCGACGGGCCCCGAGGTCACTTCCACCAGCTGCATCCGCCCGTACGGCACCACGGTCTCCTCGCGCCACAGGACACCACGGCTGATCAGCAGGTCGTCGGCCCGCTCGGCGTACCGCCAGGACCGCCAGTTGCGGCCCAGCAGCACCCAGCCCCACGCCAGCACGGCCAGCGGCAGCAGCGCGAACGCCGCCCACACCGCGCCCGCGAGCAGGCCCAGCAGCAGCCCCACGGCGAGGGCGGTCAGCCCCAGCCACACCACCAGCAACAGCCGGCGCATCCGGAGCAGGCCGGGCGGCAGCCCCGTCCACACCGGCTCGGTCCCCGTGGTCTCGGCGCCGGCGGCGCTCCCCGTCTCCATGCGCCCAGCGTACGTAGGGGAGACTGGGTGCATGACTCCTACGACGGAGACCACGGTCGGGATCGGCGGCGCCGCGGAGAGCACCGACATGGTGCTCAACATCGGCCCCCAGCACCCCTCCACGCACGGCGTGCTGCGGCTGAGGCTGGTGCTGGACGGCGAGCGGATCGTCTCCGCGGAACCGGTGATCGGCTACATGCACCGGGGCGCCGAGAAACTCTTCGAGGCGCGTGACTACCGGCAGATCATCATGCTCGCCAACCGTCACGACTGGCTGTCGGCCTTCTCGAACGAGCTGGGCGTGGTCCTCGCCGTCGAGCGCATGCTCGGCATGGAGGTGCCGGTCCGCGCGGTGTGGACGCGCACCCTGCTCGCCGAGCTGAACCGGGTGCTGAACCACCTGATGTTCCTCGGCTCCTATCCGCTGGAGCTGGGCGGGATCACGCCGGTCTTCTACGCGTTCCGCGAGCGCGAGGTGCTCCAGAACGTCATGGAGGAGGTCTCCGGCGGGCGGATGCACTACATGTTCAACCGCGTGGGCGGCCTCAAGGAGGACCTGCCGGCCGGCTGGACCGCACGCGCGCGTGCTGCCGTCTCCGCCGTGCGCTCCCGGATGGACGTCTTCGACGACCTGGTGATCGGCAACGAGATCTTCCGGGGGCGGACGCGGGGCGTGGGTGTACTCGCGCCGGAGGCCGTGCACGCGTACGGCGTGAGCGGGCCCATCGCGCGCGCCTCGGGCGTCGACTTCGACCTGCGCCGCGACGAGCCCTACCTGGCGTACGGCGAGCTCCAGGACACCCTCCGGGTGGTCACCCGGTCCGAGGGAGACTGCCTGGCCCGCTTCGAGTGCCTCCTGGAGCAGACGCACAACGCCCTGGACCTGGCCGACGCCTGCCTGGACCGGGTCGCCGAGCTGCCGCCCGGCCCGATCAACCAGCGGCTCCCCAAGGTCCTCAAGGCGCCCGAGGGCCACACCTACGCCTGGACCGAGAACCCCCTCGGCATCAACGGCTACTACCTGGTCAGCAAGGGCGAGAAGACCCCGTACCGGCTGAAGCTGCGCTCCGCCTCGTACAACAACATCCAGGCCCTGACCGAACTGCTGCCGGGGACCCTGGTGGCGGACATGGTGGCGATCCTGGGGTCGATGTTCTTCGTCGTCGGGGACATCGACAAGTAGGCGGCGGCACGTAGGCAGCGGCACGTAGGCAGCGCCAAGCCGGCTGCCACAGCACGGCGCCGAGCCGGCTGCTACAGGAGTGCGTCCTTGATCCCGACCGGCTGGACCAGCCAGCCGAAGTCACCGAGGCCGCCGGAGGCGGTGAGTTCGGCGGCCTCGCCGCTGACGGCGAGCGCGCGTACGTAGGCGGCGGGGTGCGTGGAGGCGAGCGTGAGCGGCGGGCGGGCGCCGACCACGCCCAGGGCGCGCAGGGCGTCGCGTTGGGTGCACAGCAGCGCCTCGGGCAGCCTGAGCGCCGGGTCGAGCGCCGCGCACGCGTCCAGCGCGACGTGCGCCGTGATGTCGCACGCCCCGTCCGGCACGGGCGCCGTCCCACGCCCCCTGCGGAAGCCGGTGAGCGTCCCGAAGGCCGGACGGGCGGCCGCGGTGTGCGCGTAGTCCACGGCCACCGCGAGCCCCCGCTGGAGGCTGGTGACCGCGGACGCCCACGCCTGGTCCCGGGACAGGCCGATCTCCGCGCGCAGCCCCGGCTCGGCGCCCAGCGGCCACCATCGCGCCAGCCACTCCGCGTCCGCGCCCGACACCGGCTCGCCCAGCAGCTCGGTGCCGTCCCGCCGGACGAGCACCAGCCGGGCCACCCCGGCGGGGTCCACCTCGGCGACGTCGACCGGGACGTTGTCCAGCCACTCGTTGGCGAACAGCAGACCGGTGACCGTGCGCGGCAGCTCGGTCAGCCAGGTGACCCGGTCGGGGACGCGGGCCGGGCGGTCGGCGATCTCGACGGCGTACGCGCGCGTGCGGGCCGCCACCTCGGCGGGCAGCGCGGCGAGCACACCGGTGACCAGTTCGCCGCGGCCGGCGCCCATGTCGACGAAGTCGAGCTCCTCGGGGCGTCCCAGCGCCTCGTCGACCCGGCACAGCAGCTCGGCCACCGCCTCGGCGAACAGCCGCGAGGCGTGCACCGACGTACGGAAGTGCCCGGCAGGGCCCTCCGGGCGGCGGTAGAAGCCGCCGGGGCCGTACAGGGCCGCCTCGGTGGCCGCACGCCAGCCCCGGGCGTCGTCGGCCGTCTCTCGCGTCGCCTCATCCGTCACCGGGCCAGACTAGGCGCACAGGTGATCACCTTCTCCACCTTGCGGAGTACGCGTGCGGAACAGGGATCGGCCCTCCGGTTGACCCCTGCACCTATCACGCTTCCCTACTCTGGGTTACGTGCAGCGCCTCTATGACTTCCTCCGCAGGCACCCGACATGGGTCGACACCTTCTGGGCCGTCGTCCTGTTCGGGCTCTCCGGCGCGAGCGCCTGGAGGCTCGCCCTGGGTCCGGACCACCACGGCTCGACCGCCGCCATGGTCGCCGTGTCGGTCGTGATGGGCGTCGTCGTCGCGCTGCGCCGCCGGTTCCCGGAGCGGATGCTGCTGCTGGCCGCGGCCACCGGCCTGGCCCAGCTGGTGCTGGACGTGGAGACGACCGTCGCCAACTTCGCCATGCTGGTGATCGTCTGCACCAACGCCGCGGTGGGCGCCCGCTGGGCGTCCCGGTTCGGCCTGTACGGCGGCCTGTGCGCGGCGCCCCTGGCGGAGATCCGCTGGCCGCAGCACGACGCGAGTCTCCCCGGCCATGTCGCGATCGTGCTCTTCCAGACGGTGCCGTTCGTGCTCGCCTGGGTGCTCGGCGACTCCATGCGCACCCGCCGCGCCTACTTCGCGCAGCTGGAGGAGCGTGCCGCCCGGCTGGAGAAGGAGCGCGAGGCGCAGGCCAAGGTCGCGGTCGCCGCCGAGCGCGCCCGCATTGCGCGCGAGCTGCACGACGTGGTGGCGCACAACGTGTCGGTGATGGTGGTCCAGGCCGACGGCGCCGCCTACGTCCTGGACGCCGCCCCGGACCAGGCGAAGAAGGCCCTGGAGACGATCTCGTCCACCGGCCGGCAGGCCCTCGCCGAGATGCGCCGCCTGCTGGGTGTGCTGCGTACCGGCGAGCACAAGGAGGTCGGCGAGTACGTCCCGCAGCCCGACGTCGAGCAGATCGACGACCTCGTCGAGCAGTGCCGCACCTCCGGACTGCCCGTCGACTTCAAGGTCGAGGGCACCCCGCGCCCGCTGCCCAGCGGCGTCGAGCTCACGGCGTACCGGATCGTGCAGGAGGCGCTGACCAACACCCGCAAGCACGGCGGGCCCAACGCGGGCGCGAGCGTGCGGCTGGTGTACTTCGACGACGGCCTCGGCCTGCTGGTGGAGGACGACGGTACGGGCGCCCCGCACGAGATGTACGAGGAGGGCGGCGCCGACGGCCAGGGCCACGGCCTGATCGGCATGCGCGAGCGGGTCGGCATGGTGGGGGGCACCCTCGACGCCGGCCCCCGCCCTGGCGGAGGATTCCGCATCAGTGCCCTGCTGCCGCTCAAACCGGCGCACTGACACTGACGCACGCCCCCGGTTGACACCTGTCACGCCCCGGAGAATCCGGGCGTAAACAGACGAACGGAAACGGAAGAGGAGCCGATGACGATCCGCGTGATGCTCGTCGACGACCAGGTGCTGCTGCGCACCGGGTTCCGGATGGTGCTCGCCGCCCAGCCGGACATGGAGGTCGTCGCGGAGGCGGGCGACGGCGTCGAGGCCCTCCAGGTGCTGCGGTCCACCGAGGTGGACGTGGTGCTGATGGACGTGCGCATGCCCAAGCTGGACGGCGTGGAGGCCACCCGCCGCATCTGCGTCGAGCCCGATCCGCCCAAGGTGCTCATCCTGACCACCTTCGACCTCGACGAGTACGCCTTCTCCGGGCTGAAGGCGGGCGCCTCCGGCTTCATGCTCAAGGACGTGCCCCCGGGCGAGCTGCTGGCCGCGATCCGGTCCGTGCACAGCGGTGACGCCGTCGTCGCGCCCTCCACCACGAGGCGGCTGCTCGACCGGTTCGCGCCGATGCTGCCCTCGGCCGGCAAGGAGCCCCGGCACCAGGAACTGCAGCGGCTCACCGACCGTGAGCGCGAGGTCATGGTGCTGGTCGCGCAGGGCCTGTCGAACGGCGAGATCGCGGGCCGGCTGGTGCTGTCCGAGGCGACCGTGAAGACCCATGTGGGCCGCATCCTGACCAAGCTCGGGCTGCGCGACCGCGTCCAGGTCGTCGTGCTGGCGTACGAGACCGGGCTGGTCCGGGCGAGCGGCGGACGCGGCTGACACCCTTCGAGCGCGCTGCCCCCTTCGAGCGCGCTGCCCCCTTCGCGGGCGCTGCCCCCTTCGCGGGCGCTGCCCCCCTCGCGCGCGGCTTGCGGGCTAGCGGAGTATGCCCTCCAGGAAGTCGCTGCCCAGGCGGGCGACGACCGTGACGTCCAGCTGGTGCAGCACGTACCGCCCGCGGCGGCGCGTCGTGACCAGGCCCGCCTTCTTGAGCACACCCAGATGCCGGGACACCTCGGGTGCCGACAGACCGTGCGCCTGCGCCAGCTCGCTGGTGGTGTACGCGCTGCGCGCCAGGTACCGGCACAGCCGCATCCGCACGGGGTGGGAGAGCGCGGCCATCCGCAGCGTCAGCTGCTCCACGGACGCCGGAGAGGCCAGCTCCGGCGCATCGGCCGGATAGTGCAGCACCGGCTGCCAGCCGAACCGGTGCAGCACCATCAGGTGCGGCCAGCCGAGGCTCGTGGGCACCAGCAGCAGCCCGTCGGCGTCCGTCACCGCGTGCCCGTCGGTCAGCTTGTCCACGATGATGCGCGAACCCGTCCCGTCCAGCGTCACGGACGGCGAGACCGCGGTCAGCGCCTCGGCCAGCCCCTTGCGCCGCAGCAGCTCGGTCTTGTGCCGGGCGTCGGCCGCCAGCTGGTGGCGCAGCCGCGACCAGGCCTCGTCGAAGAACGCGGTCGCGCAGTCCTCCAGGAACCGGCGCAGCCAGGCGCGCACGCTCGGCGGGTCGTCGAGCAGGCGCTGGGCGAACCGGACCTGCCGGGGGCCGCGCGAGGCCGCCACCTCCAGCGCCCGCCGACGCACCACGGGGTCCGCCAGGATGTCCGGTGCCCGGGTGTCGTACGACCACACGCAGGTGAACTCCAGGGCGGCGTCCACGAACTGGGCGTCCGTCAGCTTGTCCAGCTGGTCAAGTTCCTCCGCGAGCGTCCCGGCCGGCACCGCGCCCGGCAGGCCCGCACAGGGCAGGAACAGGTCCGAGAACGTGGACCGCCACAGGAAGTCCGCCTCGGACATCCGGTCCGCCAGGTCCGGTTCCAGGCGCGCGGTCACGCCCGTCACCCAGCCCTGGAGGCCGGGGTGGTGCCCCGGCTCGGACAGCGCGTGCAGCGCCATGCCGAGCTCGGCCAGCGGTGAGGGCACGACAGCGACCCGCTCGGGCCGCAGCCCCGCGATGTCGATGCGTACGCTCATGTCCCCATCGTGCACCCCGCCACTGACAACGCCCCGCCGGCCTGGCCACGTGCGGCCGCCCCGCGAAGAACACGCTCCCCTGGGCCGCCCTCAGGCGTTCCCGCGGCCATGGTTCGGGTCCTGGCTTCAGGAAAGCGGCGCCTCGGGCAGGCGGCCCGCGAAGTCCGCGACCGCCGCCGCTACCTCCTGCGGCGTCCAGTCCAGGCCCGCCGCCGCCACCGTCACCTCGGTCATCGAGACGCCCGGGCCCTTCGCGTTCCAGAAGCCGGCGAACAGGTAGGTGCCGGTCTCCTCGGCCTGCCGGAGCGACACCTCCGTGAGCACCTCCGCGTCGTACGGCAGCCAGACCTGGAACTGGTGGGTGTGCGGTTCCCCGGGGTGCACCCGGGACCAGGGGACGCCGGTCTCCCGGAGCGCGTCGCGCAGCGCCCTGGCCACCACGCGCGCGTGCCGTACGTACTCCGGCAGGCGGGGCAGTTCACGGTCCAGCCCGATGAGCGCCGCGAGGGCGGTCGGGAACTGCTGGAAGACCATCCCGCCGTACCGGTGGCGCCAGGTCTTCGCCTCCTCGACCAGGCTCCCGGGGCCGGCCAGCGCGGCCCCGCCGATACCGCCCAGGGACTTGTAGAACGACACGTAGACGCTGTCCGCGAGGTCCGCGATCTCGGGCAGCGGCCGCCCGAAGTGGACGGTGGTCTCCCACAGGCGCGCGCCGTCGAAGTGCACCACCGCGTCGCGTTCCCGGGCCGCCTCGACGACCTCGGTGAGCTGCTCCCAGGAGGGCAGCACGAAACCGGCGTCCCGCAGCGGCAGTTCCAGCATCAGGGCGCCGAACGGCTCCTCGAAGTCGCGTATCTCCTGGGCGGTGGGGAGCCGGGGCTCACCGGTGACACGCACCGTGCGCAGGCCGGCCACCTCGCGGAAGGCGTCGAGTTCGTGCACCTCGGGATGGGCGAGGGCGTGCAGGGCGACCGTGGGGCTGCCGGTGCGGGCCGCCCAGCAGCGCAGGGCGACCTGCTGGGCCATCGTGCCGGTCGGGAAGAACGCGGCGGCCTCCGTGCCGAGCAGGTCCGCGACCCGCTTCTCCAGGGCCTCGACGACACCGTTGCCGTAGATGTCCACGGACTCGTCCAGGTCGTAGGCCCCAGGGGCCGCTTCCTGGAGCCGCGCGAGCTGTTCCCTGAGGGTGGCGCGCAGGTTCACGCGCGCGAGGACGCGTTCCGCCGTCCGGTAGGCGGTCGCGCGCCGCTCCTTCAGCCGTTGTTCGGCCGACAGGGGTGTCTCCGGTCGCTCGGTGCCGCGGATCTCGTCCCCGGGGGTGTCGCCCGGGCCGGTTCCGTCCTGGGGGGTGGGCTGGTCGCTCATGCCCTGGATGATGCCGTGGCGCGGGTCCGTGCGGCCCGGCTTTTTCCGCCCGGCGGCATCCGGCGCCCTGTCCCGGCGGTGTCCGCTGCGGTGTGACGGGTCACCCACAGCCTGTGGACGGCCAACTGGGCCCGGACCCGATAGCGTTAACATGACGAGAAATCGTCCGGTACCCAGAGCGGACTGGAACGGGAAGGCACTGCCGCGTGAGCACAGTCCAACAGCCAGATCCCAGCGACCGCCCC
Source organism: Streptomyces arenae (assembly GCF_022343545.1). Taxonomy (NCBI): domain Bacteria; kingdom Bacillati; phylum Actinomycetota; class Actinomycetes; order Kitasatosporales; family Streptomycetaceae; genus Streptomyces; species Streptomyces arenae. The sequence goes on along the minus strand of NZ_JAKQYH010000078.1, from coordinate 48,043 downwards.
GCACGGCTCACCGTGGGCGTCGTCGGCGCCGGCCGGGTGGGCCCCGCGCTCGCCGCGTCCCTGCGGCTCGCGGGCCACCGTCCGGTGGCCGTCTCCGGCGTCTCCGACACCTCCCGGCGGCGCGCCGAGGCGATGCTGCCCGACGTCCCGCTGGTGCCGCCCGCCGAGGTGCTCCAGCGTGCCGACCTGGTGCTCCTGACCGTCCCCGACGACGCGCTGCCCGGCCTGGTCACCGGCCTCGCCGAGACCGGCGCGGTGCGCCCGGGTCAGCTGCTCGTGCACACCTCCGGACGCTACGGCGCGAAGGTCCTGGACCCCGCCCTGCGCGTGGGCGCGCTGCCGCTGGCCCTGCATCCCGCGATGACCTTCACGGGGACACCGGTGGACGTGCAGCGGCTGGCCGGCTGCTCGTTCGGCGTCACCGCGCCCGAGGAACTGCGGATGGCGGCGCAGGCCCTGGTCATCGAGATGGGCGGCGAACCTGAGTGGATCTCCGAGGAGAACCGCCCGCTCTACCACGCGGCCCTCGCTCTCGGCGCCAACCACCTGGTCACCCTGGTCGCCCAGTCCATGGAGCTGCTGCGCACCGCCGGTGTCGAGGCCCCCGACCGGATGCTCGGCCCGCTGCTGGGCGCCGCCCTGGACAACGCCCTGCGCTCCGGTGACGCGGCGCTGACCGGGCCGGTCGCGCGCGGGGACGCGGGCACCGTCGCCGCGCACGTCACGGAGTTGCGCAGGCACGCCCCGCAGGCCGTCGACGGCTACCTGGCGATGGCCCGCGCGACGGCCGACCGTGCCCTCGCGCACGGCCTGCTGAAGCCGGAACTCGCCGAGGACCTCCTCGGCGTCCTCGCGAACCGTGCCGGTCACGCGAACGGCACCGACGGCATTGACGGCACCGAAGGCCCCGAGGGGAACGCCCGATGACCACCGCCCTGCTGAGCACCGCCGACGAACTGCACGCGCGCGTACGCCGCGGCCGCCGCGCCGTCGTGATGACCATGGGCGCCCTGCACGAGGGCCACGCCACGCTGATCCGCACCGCGCGGGAGATCGCGGGCCCGGACGGCGAGGTCGTCGTCACGGTCTTCGTCAACCCGCTCCAGTTCGGGGCCGGCGAGGACCTTGACCGCTACCCGCGCACGCTGGAAGCCGACCTGAAGATCGCCGAGCAGGCGGGCGCGGACGCCGTCTTCGCCCCCTCGGTCGACGAGGTCTACCCGGGCGGGCAGCCCCAGGTCCGGGTCACCGCGGGCCCGATGGGCACCCTCCTGGAGGGTGCCTCGCGCCCCGGTCACTTCGACGGCGTGCTCACCGTCGTCGCCAAGCTGCTGCACCTCACCCGCCCCGACGTGGCCCTGTTCGGGCAGAAGGACGCCCAGCAGCTGGCCGTGATCCGGCGCATGGTGCGCGATCTGAACTTCGGCATCGAGATCGTCGGCGTGCCGACCGTGCGCGAGAGCGACGGACTCGCGCTGTCCAGCCGCAACCGCTACCTGTCGGCCGACGAGCGGCGCACGGCGCTCACGCTCTCCCGTGCGCTGTTCGCCGGCCGCGACCGGCACGCGGCGCAGGAGGCACTGCGCGCGCGGGCCCTCGAAACGCCGTCCACGCGCGCGCGTGCCGAGGCCCTCAGCGCCATAGGGGAGTCCCGCGCCGCCGCCGACGCGCACGCCGTCGCCAAGGCCGTGCCGAACGCCGCCGCGGCGGTCCGCGCGGCCGCCCGTGCGGTCCTGGACGAGGGCGTGCACTTCGACCCGCCGCTCGAACTGGACTACCTCGTCCTGGTCGACCCCGCCGACTTCACCGACATCGACGACGACTTCACGGGAGAGGCCGTCCTCGCCGTCGCCGCCCGGGTCGGCGGCACCCGGCTGATCGACAACATCCCCCTCACCTTCGCCGCCCCCGGAGCCGCCTCGTGACCAGCACCGGCATACGACTGCACGCGCCCGCCCCCGGCTGGTCCATCGACGCGGACGTGGTGGTCGTCGGGTCCGGCGTGGCCGGCCTGACCGCCGCCCTGCGCTGCGAGGCCGCGGGACTGACCACGGTCGTCGTCACCAAGGCGCTCCTCGACGACGGCTCCACGCGCTGGGCGCAGGGCGGCGTCGCGGCCGCCCTGGGCGAGGGCGACACCCCCGAGCAGCACCTGGACGACACCCTGGTCGCGGGCGCCGGCCTGTGCGACGAGGAGGCCGTACGGATCCTCGTCACCGAGGGCCCCGACGCGGTACGACGGCTCATCTCGACCGGCGCCCACTTCGACACCGACGCGGACGGCGGCATCGAGCTCACCCGCGAGGGCGGCCACCACCGGCGCCGGATCGCCCACGCGGGCGGCGACGCCACCGGCGCGGAGATCTCCCGCGCGCTGGTCGAGGCGGCCCGCGCGCGGGGCGTGCGGATGATCGAGAACGCCCTGGTGCTGGACCTGCTGACCGACGCCGAGGGGCGCACGGCGGGCGTGACCCTGCACGTGATGGGCGAGGGCCAGCACGACGGCGTGGGCGCCGTGCACGCCCCCGCGGTGGTCCTCGCCACCGGCGGCATGGGCCAGGTCTTCTCCGCGACCACCAACCCCTCGGTGTCCACGGGGGACGGCGTGGCGCTCGCGCTGCGCGCGGGCGCGGAGGTCAGCGACCTCGAGTTCGTGCAGTTCCACCCCACCGTGCTGTTCCTCGGCGCCGACGCGGAGGGGCAGCAGCCGCTGGTCTCCGAGGCGGTGCGCGGCGAGGGCGCGCACCTGGTCGACGCGGCCGGCGTGCGCTTCATGGTGGGGCAGCACGAGCTGGCCGAGCTGGCGCCCCGGGACATCGTCGCCAAGGGCATCATGCGGCGCATGCAGGAGCAGGACGCCGAGCACATGTTCCTGGACGCCCGGCACTTCGGCGCGGACATGTGGGAGCACCGCTTCCCGACCATCCTGGCCGCCTGCCGGGCGCACGGCATCGACCCGGTGACCGAGCCCATCCCGATTGCGCCGGCCGCGCACTACGCCTCCGGGGGCGTGCGCACCGACGCGCGCGGGCGCACGACCGTGCCGGGGCTCTATGCCTGCGGAGAGGTCGCGTGCACCGGCGTGCACGGCGCGAACCGGCTCGCGTCCAACTCCCTCCTGGAGGGACTGGTCTACGCCGAGCGCATCGTCGCCGACATCACGGAGCGCCACGCGGCGGACCGCCTGCACGCGCGCGTGCCCGTCCCGGTACCGCACCCGGACCGGCCCGCGCACCCGCTCCAGGTCCCCGAGGCCCGGTTCGCGATCCAGCGGATCATGACGGAGGGCGCCGGGGTGCTGCGCTCGGAGGACTCGCTGGGCAGGGCCGCCGAGCAGCTCCAGCGCCTGCACACCGAGGCCCGCGACGCCCTCGACGAGAACGGCAAGACCGCCGAGCCCGGCGTGGACACCTGGGAGGCCACCAACCTCCTGTGCGTCGCGCGCGTGCTGGTCGAGGCGGCCCGCCGCCGCGAGGAGACCCGCGGCTGCCACTGGCGCGAGGACCACGCCGACCGCGACGACGCACACTGGCGGCGGCACATCGTCGTACGGCTCAATCCGGACCGTTCGCTGGCCGTACGCACCACCGACACCGCAGACTTCCCCCCTACCCGGCCGCACCAGCCATCCCAGGAGCAGTGACAGACGTGAGCACCAACGACCTTCCCCTCGCCGACGGCGGCGGCTGCGGCGACGGCTGTGCCTGTGGCGCCGAGGGCGACGAGGAGTATCTGGAGTGCGGGCTCGACCCCGCGCTCGCCGAACTCCTCGCCGCCGCCGGACTCGACCCCCTGGAGGTCGAGGACATCGCCAACGTGGCCATCCAGGAGGACCTCGACAACGGCGTGGACGTGACGACCGTCGCGACGATCCCCGAGGAGGCCGTGGCGACCGCCGACTTCGTCGCGCGCGAGGCGGGCGTGGTCGCGGGCCTCCGGGTCGCCGAGGCCGTGGTCTCCGTGGTCTGCACCGACGAGTTCGAGGTCGAGCGGCACGTCGAGGACGGCGACCGGGTCGAGGCCGGGCAGCCGCTGCTGTCCGTCACCACGCGCACCCGCGACCTGCTCACCGCCGAGCGCAGCGCGCTCAACATCCTGAACCGCCTGTCCGGCATCGCGACCGCCACGCGCGCGTGGGCGGACGCCCTGGAGGGCACGGACACGCGCGTGCGCGACACCCGCAAGACCACCCCGGGGCTGCGCTCCCTGGAGAAGTTCGCCGTGCGCTGCGGGGGCGGCGTCAACCACCGCATGTCGCTCTCCGACGCGGCGCTCGTCAAGGACAACCACGTGCTGGCCGCCGGTGGCGTCGCCCAGGCCTTCAAGGCCGTCCGCGAGGCCTTCCCCGACCTGGCCATCGAGGTCGAGGTCGACACGCTGCATCAGCTGCGTGAGGTCGTCGACGCGGGCGCCGACCTGATCCTGCTGGACAACTTCACGCCCGGGGAGTGCGAGGAGGCCGTCGCGATCGTGCACGGGCGCGCGCTCCTGGAGGCGTCCGGGCGGCTCACCCTGGACAACGCGCGCGCGTACGCCGACACCGGCGTGGACTTCCTGGCCGTCGGCGCCCTGACCCACTCCTCGCCGATCCTGGACATCGGCCTGGACCTGCGCGCGGCGGAGTGACGTCATGCTCCTCACGATCGACGTCGGCAACACGCACACCGTCCTCGGCCTCTTCGACGGCGAGGACATCGTCGAGCACTGGCGCATCTCCACGGACGCGCGCCGTACCGCCGACGAGCTGGCGGTGCTCCTCCAGGGCCTGATGGGCATGCACCCGCTCCTCGGCGACGAGCTGGGCGACGGCATCGACGGGATCGCGATCTGCGCGACCGTGCCGTCCGTCCTGCACGAGCTGCGTGAGGTCACCCGGCGGTACTACGGCGACGTGCCGGCGGTTCTCGTGGAGCCGGGGGTGAAGACCGGTGTGCCGGTCCTGACCGACAACCCCAAGGAGGTGGGCGCGGACCGGATCATCAACGCCGTCGCGGCCGTCGAGCTCTTCGGGGGACCGGCGATCGTCGTCGACTTCGGTACGGCGACCACCTTCGACGCGGTGTCCGCGCGCGGGGAGTACGTCGGAGGCGTGATCGCGCCCGGCATCGAGATCTCCGTGGAGGCGCTGGGCGTCAAGGGCGCGCAGCTGCGCAAGATCGAGGTGGCCCGGCCGCGGAGCGTGATCGGGAAGAACACGGTGGAGGCCATGCAGGCGGGCATCGTGTACGGGTTCGCCGGACAGGTCGACGGGGTGGTCGGCCGGATGGCACGGGAACTGGCGGACGACCCGGACGACGTGACGGTGATCGCGACCGGTGGGCTGGCTCCGATGGTGCTGGGCGAGTCCTCGGTGATCGACGAGCACGAGCCCTGGCTGACCCTGGTGGGACTGCGGCTGGTGTACGAGCGGAACGTGTCGCGGATGTGAGACGCGGGCGGGTTGGCGGTGAGCGCCGTCCAGGTGGGTGGCCCTCCCGCGCCACACCCGCACCGTATGTCGAGTTTGTCTGATTTACGCGTATCTTCGGTCCATGCCCACGCCCTATGGATCCCGCGGCGGCATGGCGTTCGGTGCGGAGGAGCTGCGTGTGCTCCGCCGTGCTCTCGCCCTCGCCCTTCACCCCGGTCCCGCCTCCGCCGACGACATCAAGCACTGTCATCGGCTCGCCGAGTCGCTCGACGAGGCGACGCGTGAGGCGGCCCGGCTGCGAGCCTTCCTGGTGGCCGATCTCGCCCGGTACCGGGCCGCCCTGCCGGGGACCGTCACCGGCTACCTGGCCCTCCTGGAGGAGGCGCTCGGTGCCGGGCACCGGCCCACGCCGGACGATCTCGCCGCGCTGCGGGCGCTGCGCGGGAACCCCGGCGCCGCCGCGCTGCTGGCCCGGTGCCAGGACCTCGCCGAGCGCGATGTGCGGGCCCGGCTCGCGCAGGGTGCCCGCAGGGTGCCGGCGCCCGCCGTTCCGGCCTCCAGGGCCCGTCTGACGGCCCTGCCGGGCGGTGTGGCCGAGGAGCCGGAGCGCAAGCCCAAGGAGAAGCCCGCCGAGCGGCCCGCCCCCCGGCCCGCGGCCCCCGAGCCGGCCACGCCGAAGCGCCCCATCCCCACCCCGGGCGAGGTCTTCCCCCGCCGCCGCCCCACCCCGCCACCCGCCGGCCCCCCGCAGCAGCTCGCCGCAGGCTGAACCACCGGCTGAACCACCGACCGAGAGACCGCGCGAGCGGGCAGTGGCGGGGTGGAGGCCGCGGCGAGACCGGCCCGGGGCTGCGTGCGCAAGGCGAAGGGGCAGCTCGGGAGTGTTGCGGCGCGGTTTGCCCACCCCGCCCCTTTCGCCCGGTGTCCCGTGGCTACTCTGGACCCCATGGAATACGCCGCCGCGCTGCTGCCTCCGGTCGTCATGGCCATCTTCTTCATCGGCCTGGTCCGGGTGATCGTGAAGACCCAGGGGGGCGCCGCCAAGGCCAAGGAGGACGCGGCCGTCGACGCCGCCTTCGCCCACGCGGAGGGCGTCCGCCGGGCCGCCGCGCCGAAGAGCGACGCCTGAGCCTCCGGCCGACGCCGACCCGCACCTCCCCCGGCCCGCTCACCTGGGTTTCTGGGCCGTCGTACGCCCTTTTTGCCCGTGTTTGTTGGCGAAAGCGCACGTCCGGCACGCCATTGGCGGGATCTCCCACTATTGTCTGAGCTGTGCCTCGCCCATTGGGAGAACTCGAAGACGCGGTCATGACGCGGGTGTGGAAGTGGAACCGCCCGGTGACCGTTCGGGAAGTCCTGGAAGACCTTCAGCAGGAACGGTCCATCGCGTACACCACCGTGATGACCGTTCTGGACAATCTCCATCAGAAGGGCTGGGTCCGCCGGGAGGCCGAAGGCCGCGCCTATCGATATGAGGCCGTCTCCACCCGGGCCGCCTACGCCGCCGCTCTGATGAACGACGCCTGGTCACAGAGCGACAACCCGGCCGCCGCTCTCGTCGCCTTCTTCGGGATGATGAGCGACGAACAGCGCCAGGCTCTGCGCGACGCCGTGCGGATCGTGCAGGGACCGGATAGGCCGGAAGAGCCCGAAGAACGCCGGGACCGGCCGGTCCGCCAAGAGGAGAACCCCGGCTCGGTGGTGGACCACGGCGGGCGATAGCGTCCGCTCATGTCAGCGATGCGCCCCGAAGTCACCGCAAAAGCCATCACCGTCAGGCGGGCCAGGACCAGCGATGTCCAGGCGGTGCGCCGCCTCCTTGACGCGTACGTCCGCGACCGCATCCTGCTCGACAAAGCCACGGTGACGCTTTACGAGGACATCCAGGAGTTCTGGGTCGCGGAACGCGACGACAACGCCGAGGTCGTCGGCTGCGGCGCACTGCACGTGATGTGGGAAGACCTCGCCGAAGTGCGCACTCTCGCGGTGAAGCCGGGCCTCAAGGGCGCCGGTGTCGGTCATCAGTTGCTGGAGAAGTTGGTGGAGACCGCGCGTTGGCTCGGTGTTCGCCGCGTTTTCTGTCTGACCTTCGAAGTCGAGTTCTTCGGGAAGCACGGCTTCGTGGAGATCGGCGAGACGCCCGTGGACACCGATGTCTACGCGGAGCTGTTGCGTTCCTATGACGAGGGCGTCGCGGAGTTCCTCGGACTCGAACGAGTGAAACCGAACACCTTGGGCAACAGCCGGATGCTTCTGCATCTGTGATCGCCGAGAGGGCGGGAGATCGATCCGCTATTCCGGGCCCCCGTCTTCCCCCGGTGCCCTATGTCCGAAACGCGCATGTTTCCGGGTGGGAGCGGGCCCCTCGGTCTCTCCCAGGGGTTTGTGTTTTCTCCGCAAAAGCGGTTTGCTTTCCGACGTACTGCAGTACTGCATATAACAGGGGGCGGCGTAACGGCGGACGCCGCGGACCCCCGGCCCTCAAGTTTTCGATGAAAGGAAATCCGGTGGCACAGAAGGTTCAGGTCCTTCTTGTCGACGACCTCGACGGCGGCGAGGCGGACGAGACCGTGACGTTCGCGCTGGACGGCAAGACTTACGAGATCGACCTCACGACCGCCAATGCGGACAAGCTGCGCGGTCTTCTCGACCCCTATGTCAAGGGCGGCCGGCGTACCGGTGGCCGTGCCTCGGGCGGACGCGGAAAGGCCCGTGCGGCTTCCGGCGGCAGCCAGGACACCGCGCAGATTCGCGCCTGGGCCAAGGAGAACGGCTACGAGGTCAACGACCGCGGCCGTGTTCCCGCGACCATTCGGCAGGCCTACGAGGACGCCAACGCCTGACGGCTCCCCGGCCCGCGGTCCGCGCGCCGCAGCCGGATGCGGTGGCACTCGGTGGCCACCGTGTCCACCAGTCGTACGAGATCGGGGGCGCCCCCACCGCCCCCCACGGCCGACAGCGTCGGCAGCGAGATTTCGACCTCGCGCCCCGGCTCGGGGGGCCGCAACCAGACGGCGGCCCCCTGTGCGGGCTGCGCCTCCCCCCACGAGGTCCCCTCGGCCCGCCCCGGCCGCGCCGGAGCCTCCGTCCGGCCCCCGGCGCCCAGCGCCCGCAGGTCGAGGCCCGGCACGCCCCACTCCAGCCAGTCCAGCAGCCCGGGCAGCTCCTCCGCGCTGCCCGCGGCCACCAGCAGCCGCATCCGGTCGCCCTGGAGCGCCACCGGAGAGCCCGGCAGCAGATGCCTGAGCGCCTTCGCGCCCGCCCCGGCCGGCACGTCCAGCACGTCGAAACGCACGCCCGTGACCAGCCGCAGCGGCTCGCCGGGCGGCGCGGGCACTGTCGGCCACCCCAGATCGTTCTCGTACCAGTGCCGTACGGGATCGAGAGGACGACGGGGGTGAGGGACCGTGGAAGCAGCCAGGGGAGCCGAGCCAGCCATGCACCTGAAACCGCCGGAAACCCGCGCGGGTTACGCTGAGTGCGCGTGCGACCGCGCAGAGTCCCGGAAAGGGCGGCCCTCGGGGGTCCGGAGGGACGCAAGGTTGTTCGCCCATAGCGGAGGGACCGGGGGCTCACGGCATGGACTGTCCGTCGCAGCGGGTAAGACATCCCTAGTGGGAGGGGGCGACACACATGCGAGGCCGTCTCACGTTCGCCACGGGCGTACTGGCGGAAGGGGTAACTGCCTGGCCTGCGGGAACATCGTCTCGCACCATCGGGTTGGAGCAGATGTCGGCGTTCGGGGTCAGGAGGCCATCGACGGTGTCGGCAGTTGGAATGAGCGGTCCCCGCTTGCGGGACTAAGCTGCGGAAGGACAGGGAGGGGAAGTTCCCCCCACTGCCTGACCGCTCTGAGGAGCGATTAACGATGTTCGAGAGGTTCACCGACCGCGCGCGGCGGGTTGTCGTCCTGGCTCAGGAAGAAGCCCGGATGCTCAACCACAACTACATCGGCACCGAGCACATCCTCCTGGGCCTGATCCACGAGGGTGAGGGTGTCGCCGCCAAGGCCCTTGAGAGCCTCGGGATTTCGCTCGAGGCGGTCCGCCAGCAGGTGGAGGAGATCATCGGCCAGGGCCAGCAGGCCCCGTCCGGGCACATCCCCTTCACCCCCCGTGCCAAGAAGGTCCTGGAGCTGTCGCTCCGCGAGGCCCTTCAGCTGGGCCACAACTACATCGGCACGGAGCACATCCTGCTCGGCCTGATCCGTGAGGGCGAGGGCGTCGCCGCCCAGGTCCTGGTCAAGCTGGGCGCTGATCTCAACCGGGTGCGGCAGCAGGTCATCCAGCTGCTCTCCGGTTACCAGGGCAAGGAGACCGCCACCGCCGGCGGCCCTGCCGAGGGCACCCCCTCGACGTCCCTGGTCCTCGACCAGTTCGGCCGGAACCTCACCCAGGCCGCTCGTGAGTCCAAGCTCGACCCGGTCATCGGGCGCGAGAAGGAGATCGAGCGGGTCATGCAGGTGCTGTCCCGCCGTACCAAGAACAACCCGGTCCTGATCGGTGAGCCCGGCGTCGGCAAGACCGCCGTCGTCGAGGGCCTCGCCCAGGCCATCGTCAAGGGCGAGGTGCCCGAGACCCTCAAGGACAAGCACCTCTACACCCTGGACCTCGGCGCCCTGGTCGCCGGCTCCCGCTACCGCGGTGACTTCGAGGAGCGCCTGAAGAAGGTGCTCAAGGAGATCCGCACCCGCGGCGACATCATCCTGTTCATCGACGAGCTCCACACGCTGGTCGGTGCGGGTGCCGCCGAGGGCGCCATCGACGCGGCCTCCATCCTGAAGCCGATGCTGGCCCGCGGTGAGCTGCAGACCATCGGTGCCACCACCCTGGACGAGTACCGCAAGCACCTGGAGAAGGACGCGGCCCTGGAGCGCCGCTTCCAGCCCATCCAGGTCGCCGAGCCGTCCCTGCCGCACACGATCGAGATCCTCAAGGGTCTGCGTGACCGGTACGAGGCCCACCACCGGGTCTCCATCACGGACGAGGCGCTGGTCCAGGCGGCCACCCTGGCCGACCGCTACATCTCGGACCGCTTCCTGCCGGACAAGGCGATCGACCTGATCGACGAGGCGGGTTCCCGGATGCGCATCCGCCGGATGACCGCGCCGCCGGACCTGCGCGAGTTCGACGAGAAGATCGCCGCCGTCCGCCGGGACAAGGAGTCCGCGATCGACTCGCAGGACTTCGAGAAGGCCGCCTCCCTCCGCGACAAGGAGAAGCAGCTCCTGGCCGCCAAGGCCAAGCGGGAGAAGGAGTGGAAGGCCGGCGACATGGACGTCGTCGCCGAGGTCGACGGCGAGCTGATCGCCGAGGTCCTCGCCACGGCCACCGGCATCCCGGTCTTCAAGCTCACGGAGGAGGAGTCGTCCCGCCTGCTGCGCATGGAGGACGAGCTCCACAAGCGGGTCATCGGCCAGGTCGACGCCGTCAAGGCGCTGTCGAAGGCGATCCGCCGTACGCGTGCCGGTCTGAAGGACCCGAAGCGCCCCGGTGGCTCGTTCATCTTCGCCGGCCCGTCCGGTGTCGGTAAGACCGAGCTGTCCAAGGCCCTCGCCGAGTTCCTCTTCGGTGACGAGGACGCGCTGATCTCCCTCGACATGTCGGAGTTCAGCGAGAAGCACACGGTGTCGCGTCTCTTCGGTTCGCCCCCCGGATACGTGGGCTACGAAGAGGGCGGCCAGCTGACCGAGAAGGTCCGCCGCAAGCCGTTCTCCGTCGTCCTCTTCGACGAGGTCGAGAAGGCCCACCCGGACATCTTCAACAGCCTGCTGCAGATCCTGGAGGACGGTCGCCTGACCGACTCCCAGGGCCGGGTCGTGGACTTCAAGAACACGGTCATCATCATGACGACCAACCTCGGCACCCGGGACATCTCCAAGGGCTTCAACCTGGGCTTCGCGGCCTCGGGTGACACGAAGACCAACTACGAGCGCATGAAGAACAAGGTCCAGGACGAGCTCAAGCAGCACTTCCGGCCCGAGTTCCTCAACCGCGTCGACGACGTGGTCGTCTTCCCGCAGCTGACGCAGGAGGACATCCTGCGGATCGTCGACCTGATGATCAGCAAGGTGGACGAGCGCCTGAAGGACCGGGACATGGGCATCGAGCTCTCCCAGTCCGCCAAGGAGCTGCTGTCCAAGAAGGGCTACGACCCGGTGCTGGGCGCGCGTCCGCTGCGTCGCACGATCCAGCGCGAGGTCGAGGACACGCTCTCGGAGAAGATTCTCTTCGGCGAGCTGCGTCCCGGCCACATCGTGGTCGTCGACACGGAGGGCGAGGGCGACACCGCGACCTTCACCTTCCGCGGCGAGGAGAAGTCGGCCCTCCCCGACGTCCCGCCGATCGAGCAGGCGGCCGGCGGAGCCGGCCCGAACCTGAGCAAGGAGGCGTAACCCTTCGGGGATTCGCCGAGTGAGGGGCCGGTGCTTTTCGGAGCACCGGCCCTTCTCGCGTTCTCAGAGCTGGTACATGGTGACGGCGGCGTTCGGGAAGACGGGCGTGTAGCGGTCGGCCGGGAGGTTCTTGTGGGGAAGGCCGTGGAGGATCACCCGTTGAAGACCCGGTAGCCGGGAAGCCAACGTGGAGAGGTCCTCGTGTCCGTTCAGGGGGGTGATGGAGAGAACTTTGATTCCCGGCAACTCGGGCATGGCCTCGATGAAGTCCGGCGATTCCCTGATCAGTTTCGCGTTGAAGGTCATACCGGCCAGCAGGGGGAGCTCGACGACGGCTTGCCAGTCGGCGGCCGTCAGTGCCGAGGTGAGCGGGGAGAGGCTGAGCTGCCTGAGACTCGTCCAGTGCTGTAGCCCGCGCAGGCCGGTGCGATTCGTGCTGGTGCCGCCCAGGAGCAGGGACTGCAAGGGGGCGTCGAGTGGCAGCACGTCGGTGAGGCTGTCGCCGGGGAGTTCCTGGTTGTGCAAGAAGAGAGATTCAAGGGTGCGCAGCGATCCGAGACCGGTCAGATCCGCGATCTCCCCGCAGTCGAGATAGGTGAGAGGAAGTTCCGCGAGGCCGGCCAGACCATGTGCGGCCGGGCACTTGAAGAGCGTGAGGGCGTCGAGGGAACCGAACGGCAGGAGGACACTCAGGTCGGAGAGCAGAGGGTTGTCCCTCAGGTTGAGCGCGGTCACCGCCTCAGGTGCCGGGACCGCGGCCACGATCTCCTCGCCCCGGTGCTCACCGCGGAATTCCAGGCGTCGCCAAGGCCGCATCCCGGCAAGTGCCCCCAGTTGTCCGGCCGACTCGCAGGTGAGGGAGAGATCCTCGCGGTTCAGGTGGTCCAGCACCTCCCTCGCGTACTCCTCGGTCTCGAACCGCCCCCAGGTACCCACGAGTTGGCGCCGTACGTCCAGGTCCGGATGGTCCCGGAACCGTCGCAGGACCCCTACCGCCCCTGCCGGTTCCTCCGCCCCCAATATCGACGCCGTGACCGTGACTCCCCGGGCCTCCTCGTCGCTCAGCCCCTCCGGCCCCGGCAGCAGTTCCAGCACCAGGGGGCCGGCCTCCGCGAGGAGCTTCGCGTCCTCCGTCGTGCGCGGCGGAATCAGCGCCGCCGCCCGCTGCTCCACCTCCGCCCGCACCCCCGGATCCAACGCCGTCGCGTGCTCCAGGCAGGCCAGCGCCAGCAGGGTCAGCCGAGGGGTGTCGTGGCTGAGCAACCGTCGTAGCAGTGAGACGCGTTCCCGGGACCGGGCGTGGGCCACCGCCATGCGGATCACGTCCTCCCACTGGGTGTCGGCCGCGTGGCTCGCGAGGACGTCCAGGTGGCCCTCCTCCACCGCGCACCGCGCGCCCAGATAGTCCTGGAAGGTGCGGTGCACGAAGTCCAGGACACCGTCGGCCGGCTGGCGGACCAGGCCGCTGCGCAGCAACAGGGTGCGGAGGACGGTCGACGCGTCCGAGCTGAGCGCCAGCGACGGCAGGCAGCGCTCCACGATCCCCTCGGCCGCCTCCAGGTCCATCTCGGTACGGCCGCTCAACACCAGCGCGTAGGAGAGGCGTTGCAGCAGCTCCAGCTGTACCTCCTCGCTCAGCTCCACCTCGTCCACCACTCCCATGCCCCGCTCCCGGTCCCGGCGGGCCAGCAGCATCGCGAGGGCAGCGTCGTACAGCTCCTTGCGGCCGGTGGGGAGATAACCGCGACGCTCCCGGTGCAGGGCGCAGATCAAACCGCACATCAGGGGATTGGTGGCGAGGCGGGCCAGGTCGCGTTTGGTGCGCAGGGCGTCGAGAAGAGGACCCTGGAACTGCGGGGCCTGAGCCGCCGTGTGCCAGCGCTCCACGAAGGTCGCGACGTCCGGGCGGCGCATGGGGGCCAGCGTGAGTTCGCGGAAGCCCTCGGCGGCGAGCCAGTCGGGGCGCACGGCGGTGGGACGTGAGGTCAGCATCCAGCGGTTGCCCGGGAACGCCCGGATCAGGGCGAGCAGCCAGTCGCGGGTGCGGTGGCGGTCGGCCGCCGGGATCTCGTCGAGGCCGTCGACCAGGACCAGGCCCCGGCCGGCTGCCAGGACGCGTTCCGTCCAGCCCTCGGGGGGCGTGAGCGGGCAGCTGACGGCGGTCAGGAAGGCGGCCGGGGTGGGCAGTGCGCCCGCGCGTATCAGGGTGCGCAGGGGGAGGACGTACGGGATGCGCTCGCCGGTGCGCGCGGTGGTCACCGCGAGCCACTGGACCAGCGTGGTCTTGCCGGAACCAGCGTCACCGCGCAGCAGCACCCGGTCATGGCCGTGCATGGCCTCCTCGGCCGGCAGCTGGACGGTGACGGGTGTGAGGTGTTCGGCCTCCGGCCGGTCGGCGGCCTTCTCGGCGGTCGTCGCCTCCAGGCTCAGGTAGGCCACCTCGAGGGGCCAGCGGTCCGGGGAGTCGCGCAGGTCGATGCCGTAGATGGTGATGTGGTTGTGGTGTTCGGCGACGTGCGGGAGATAGCGGCGCTCGAAGGCCGTGTCACGGGCGTCGGGCCGGGGGACGCGGGCGATCAGCTCGTCGGTCTTGGCGATCAGTTCCGCCTGGGCCCGGCTCTGTTCCACCAGCGTGCGCGCCACGAAGGTGGAGCGGCGGGTGAAGAACTCCAGGATCTGGAGGCAGGCCCATGCGGTCGCGGAGTCGAGGAAGAGGACGGCGTCGGAGGAGAGGCCGTCGGGTGCGGGGGCCGCGTGCTCGAGTTTCGCGGCCAGTTCGCGGTGGCCCAGCCGGACGGCCTGGACGTCGTCCATGTCGAGATCGCCGAGGGCGAGCAGTCTGCGGGCCAGCGCGTCGGCGACCGCGATCTGTTCCCCGCCCCGGAAGGGCGGCTCACCGGGCGAGTCGACCGCCTGCCGGACCAGGTGCTCGGCGAGCTTGTGCACGTCCTTCTCGACCAGTGCGCGCTTCTCGCCCCTGAAGGACACCAGGCTCCTCAGCCGCACCGGCCGGTCCACCAGTCCCGCGCCCGGTCCGTCCGGCACGAACAGCTTCTTCAGCAGCGGGCCCATCAGGCTCGACGCCAGCTTGCCGCCCAGTACCGTCGGCTCCATCCGCCACCCCCGTGCGTCTCTGCGAACGGATGGAGCCTAGCGGCGGACTACGACAACTGGCCGTCGTAGTCCGGGAGCTTGAACGTCCGGTCGGCGTGGCCGCCCGAGAGGTCGGTGGCGCTGTTGCCGATGTTGGCGATGATGTCGTAGCCCTTGTTCTCGATGTCCACGCGCTGGGCGGTCTTGTAGGCGGCGACGTCCTTGAAGAGGTCGAGGAGACCGCGGACGTAGAGGCCGGAGACGTCGTAGCCGTCGTGTTCGAGGTTGTACTCGGTGGGCAGGTAGAGGATCCCCGGGCGGGCCGTCACGAAGAACAGGGAGACGCCGTGCTCCTGGGCGTACTCGGCCACGTCCAGGACCGGCTTGTTGGCCGGCTGGGGCCAGCTGAAGCCGAAGTCGGTCTCCAGCGTGGTGTTGTCGATGTCGAAGACGATCGCCTGCTTCTCGCCCGGCTTCGCGGCGGCGACACGGCTCTTCAGGTACGGCAGGGCCTGGTCCATCACGGACTGGCAGTCCTGCTGCCAGGTCGCGTAGTCGACCGTGGTGGCGGCGCTCTCCGTCGCGGCCTGAGCTGTCGCGGCCTGTGCTGTCGCGGCCTGTGCTGTCGCGGCCTGGGCCGGCGCGGCCGCCCCGGCGAGCGCGGCCACGGCGACGGCGGTGACGGATATGCGGTGGAGCCAGGTGCCTGGGGTCATCGGTGGGGGTGTCCTCTCACGTCCACGACTGTCAGGGGCATGATGAGCGGGGCAGGTGGCGCGAGGGGAACCGTAGGGTTACCGGTGGGTAGGTGGCTAGAGGTGTGCACCAGGAGTCGCCGCCGGCTTTCCGGCCGCGTCCGTGAAACCCGCGAATGGCGCTGGTCGGGCGGGAGTAGTGCCCGTCACATTTCCGCGGGTGCGGACCCCGGCGGCCGGTGACATAGCGCACGGGCGAAATGTCGGGTACTAGCTGAGATAGTGGGACCTATAGGGCGGGTAAAGGGGAAATTCCGCCCGAAAGCCCGGGAGAGGCGACGACGTGGGGGCCCGGTTTCCCGGCCCGGCCGCTCTGTCAAGAAACGGTCAATTCCGGCGCCGGATACTAGGGGGAGTCGTAGCCGGGACGTTTGAGCGCGGACCGGCCTCCGGGTTACCAAGGGATGCCCCACCCGGAGCGCGGCCGCCCTGAGCGCCGGTGCGCCGGTGGGACCCCCTGTCGCCTACCCCACGAGGTTCCGATGTCCCTGTGCGCCACTCTCCGTGCCCCCCGTATGTCCTCGCTCCGCAAGCGTGCCGCCGTGCTGGCCGCCGGTGTCGGAGTGACGGCAGTCGTGGGGTCGGGGGTCGCGTCGGCGGCCACCTCCAGCGCCGCCGCCTGGGTCGACCCGGTGAAGAAGTACACCCTCTCCGCCAGCTTCGCCCAGTCCGGCAGCCTGTGGAGCGCCAAGCACAGCGGCCAGGACTTCGCCGTGCCGACCGGTACCGAGGTCGTCGCCGCGCACGGCGGCACCGTCGTCAAGACCGGCGGCAACGGCGCCGGTGACGGTCCCGCGTACGGCAACGCCATCGTCATCAAGCACGCCGACGGCCAGTACTCGCAGTACGCGCACCTGTCGCGGGTCGACGTCCGGGTCGGGCAGGTCGTGAAGACCGGTCAGCACATAGCCCTGTCCGGCAGCACCGGCAACTCCACCGGCCCGCACTTGCACTTCGAGATCCGCACCACCCCGAACTACGGCTCCGCCGTCGACCCGGTCGCCTTCCTGCGCGCCAAGGGCGTGACCGTCTAAGCGGGCCGGTCCGACCCCTGGTGGGCCTGGGTCACCAGGTCCAGGGCGACTTCCAGAACGGCTTCCTGCTTCTTCTGGAGGTCGCCTTCGATGTCCTGCATCACGAACATCCCGGCGTGCAGCGTGAACATCGCGCTCACGCAGCGGACTTGGTCGGTCAGCGGTGCGTCCGGGTCCATGAGGATGTCGCGCAGCCCGCGCATGCGGTCCTTGAAGGTGTCGCCGATGCGCAGTTCGCGAACGGTCGCCTGGTTCTCCTGCATGAACCGGAACAGCGGCTCCGCGTCGGTGAGCGCCTTGCTGTAGCGCCGTACGATCTCCTGCTTGGTCTCCAGCGTGTGCGGCTGGCCCTTGCCCCACTCGATCAGGTCGCCGATCGGCCGCGTCAGGTCCTCGAAGACGCTGACCAGGATCTCTTCCTTGGTCTTGAAGTGGTAGTACAGGGCCGCCTTGGTCACGTCGAGGCGCTCGGCGATCTCCCGCAGGGAGGTCTTCTCGTAGCCCTGCTCGGCGAAGAGTTCGAGGGCCACGTCCTGGATGCGCTGACGGGTGTTGCCGCGCCGCTGCTGCTTGGTGCCGTCCATGGTGACGCCCATCCTCTTACTCCTCGCACTCCCGCGAAAACCACCCCGTCGGACGCCGTCGTCCGGCTGCCTGCCTCCCCGGGAAACTTACTTGACGCCCGGCTAGTGACAGGTCTACCTTCCCAGTGTAGTGAACTAGCCGGGCGGCAAGTAAGTACCTGCCGCCAGGGGGAGTGGGAGAGATGGCGGACACCCAGGCGGCCGGCACCGGCCAGGAGACTCCGGGGGCACCGGAAACGGCGGAGCAGCCGGAGAAACAGCCGAAGAGCGTACGGGTCGTACTGCTCGCGCTCATGATCGCGATGATGCTCGCGATGCTCGACAACATGATCGTGGGCACCGCGATGCCGACGATCGTGGGCGAACTGGGCGGTCTCGAGCACCTGTCGTGGGTGGTGACCGGGTACACCCTGGCGACCGCCGCGTCGACCCCGATCTGGGGCAAGCTCGGCGACATGTACGGGCGCAAGGGCGCCTTCATGACCTCCATAGTCATCTTCCTGATCGGCTCCGCGCTCAGCGGCATGGCCCAGAACATGGGCGAGCTGATCGGGTTCCGGGCCGTTCAGGGGCTCGGCGCCGGTGGTCTGATGGTCGGCGTCATGGCGATCATCGGCGACCTGATCCCGCCCCGCGAGCGCGGCAAGTACCAGGGCATGATGGCCGGCGTCATGGCGCTCGCGATGATCGGCGGCCCGCTGGTCGGCGGCACCATCACCGACAACTGGGGCTGGCGCTGGGCCTTCTACATCAACCTGCCGCTCGGCGTCGTCGCGCTGGTCGCCATCAGCGCCGTGCTGCACCTGCCGAGGAAGCGGACCAAGGCCCGCATCGACTACCTCGGGGCCGGCCTGCTGACCCTCGGCATCACCTCGATCGTGCTGGTCACCACCTGGGGCGGCTCGGAGTACGCCTGGACGTCCGCGCGCATCATGGAACTCATCGCCATCGGTGTCGCCGCGCTGGTCGGGTTCGTCTTCTGGCAGACCAAGGCCGCCGAGCCGGTGCTGCCGCTGCACATCTTCCGCAGCCGCAACTTCACCCTGATGTCGATCATCGGCTTCATCGTGGGCTTCGTGATGTTCGGCGCCACGCTCTTCCTGCCGCTGTACCAGCAGTCCGTGCAGGGCGCGTCCGCGACCAACTCCGGTCTGCTGCTGCTCCCGATGCTCGGCGCGATGCTGGTGACCTCGATGGTCGCCGGGCGGGTCACCACCAACACCGGGCGCTACAAGATCTTCCCCCTCGCGGGCGGTGTGCTGCTGGCCGTCGGCATGTACCTGCTGTCCACCATGGACACGGACACCACCCGGTTCACCTCCGGTCTGTTCATGGCCGTCGTCGGCCTCGGCATGGGCTGCCTGATGCAGATCACCATGCTGGTCGCGCAGAACAGCGTGCAGATGAAGGACATGGGCGTCGCGTCCTCCTCCACCACCCTGTTCCGTACGCTCGGGTCCTCCTTCGGCGTCGCCATCATGGGCGCGATCTTCAACGCCCGGGTCAAGGACGTCATGGCCGAGCGCGGCGGCGCGCTGGCGGCCAAGGTCACCGAGAAGTCCGCGTCGCTGGACGCGGCGAGCCTGGCGAAGCTGCCGGCCCCGGTGCGCGACGCGTACCAGCACGCGGTGTCGGCCGGCACGCACTCGGCGTTCCTGCTGGGCGCCGGAGTCGCGGTGGCGGTGCTGGTGGCGGCGGTGTTCGTCAAGGAGGTGCCGCTCAAGGGCGGGCCGCAGAAGGCCGGCGACGCCGACGAGGTGGCGCCGATGCCGGTGGTCGAAGCGGTCTGACGAGGTCGGCCGTCAGGTCTGACGAGGTCGCCTGTCACACGCCGGAGGGCTGGGGAACCAGCCCTCCGGCGTTGTCCGGTTCCGCAGCCCTCCGGCGTTGTCAGTGCCGCGTGCCACCATCGGCCTCATGGACAGACTGCGTCAGCTGCGGCGGGCCAAGGACGCCATGGACCGGGACTGGGCCGACCCGGCCCTGGACCTCGACGCGGTCGCCGCACACGCCGGGTACTCGCGGTACCACTTCGTCCGCGCCTTCAAGGAGGCGTACGGCGAGACGCCCGGCCGGTACCTGACGCACCGCAGGATCGAGCGGGCCGAGGAACTGCTGCGCGCCGCCGACCTCACCGTCACCGAGATCTGCCACCTGGTCGGCTACGACAGCCTCGGCAGCTTCTCGGCGACGTTCAAGGCCCGTACCGGGCTCAGCCCCACCGACTACCGGATCGCACACGTCGGCCGGGGCGCCTCCCTCATCCCCGGCTGCTACGCCCTGCTCTGGGCCGGCGGGTTCCCGGGCAGGAGCGCAATTCCCGAGAAGCGCGCCGGCCGGCCCGCTGCCTACCGTGACGGACAGGAACAGCAGCCGTCCGGCGACAGAGGCCGGGGAAGCGGGAGAGCACAGCCATGATCCAGGGCCTGGCCATCAGCACCGTGTGGACCTTCGACCAGCAGCGCACCAAGGCCTTCTTCACCGAGAAGCTCGGCTTCGAGATCCGCGCCGACCTCGCGATGGGCGACATGCGCTGGATCACCGTCGGCGCCAAGGACCAGCCCGGCGTCGAACTGGCCCTGATGAGTGTGGACGGCCCGGGCCTCGACCTCGAGTCCGCCGAGGCGCTGCGCAGGCTGGTCGCCAAGGGGGCCATCGGTGCGGGCGCGTTCCGTACCGACGACTGCCGGGGCGACTACGAGACGTTCCGGGCCCGGGGCGTCGAGTTCGTCCAGGAGCCCAAGGAGCGGCCGTACGGCATCGAGGCGATCTTCCGCGACGACAACGGCAACTGGTACTCGCTGACCCAGCGCAGCGAAGAGCTCGACTTCTCCAAGGAGTTCTGAGCATGCCGGCTGAGCCGACCCCGGAGCCGACCGTGGAGCGGCCCGCGGACCCGGCCGTGGAGGCCGGGCCCGATCACACCGCCGTCCGCACCGCCCTGTGGCGGGCGCTGCACCTGCACGCCGACGCACCGCCGCACGTCATCGAGGACGAGGTGGGGCTACGGCTGTCCGGCGCCGGTGACGACTGGCGGGCGCGCCCGGACATGGACGTCGGGGCGACCCGGCGCACCCGGGCGTCCATCGTGGCCCGGGCCCGGTTCGTGGAGGACCTGGTGCTGACGGAGGCCGGACGCGGGGTGGACCAGTACGTCGTCCTCGGCGCCGGGCTCGACACGTTCGCGCAGCGCCGGGCGGCCGACGCGGAGGCCGCGGGGCTGCGGGTCTTCGAGGCCGACCGCGCCGGCGCGGTGGAGTGGAAGCGGGGGCGGCTGGCGGAGCTGGGGTACGGCGTGCCCGGCTGGCTGCGGCTGGTGCCGGTGGACTTCGAGGGGGACTGGTGGGGGCAGCTGGTGGCCGCCGGGTTCGATCCCGGCCGGCCGGCCGTGGTCGCGTCCGCCGGGGTCACCATGTATCTCACCGAGGAGGCCCTCGCCGCCACCCTCCGGCGCGTCGCGCGGCTCGCGCCGGGGTCGACGCTGGTCACGACGTTCCTGCGGCCGATCGAGGACGTCGAGCCCGAGCAGCGGGAGCAGCTGCGGGTGGCCCAGCGGGGCGCACGGGCCGCCGGCACGCCCTTCCTCAGCTTCTACACGCCGGAGCGGATCGCCGAGCTGGCCCGCACGGCCGGCTTCCGCCGTACCCGGCACGTCCCGGCGCAGCAACTGACGGCCCGCTGGTTCACCGCCCGCACCGACGGCCTACGCCCTTCCCAAGGCGAGGAACTCCTCCTGGCCCACACCTGAAGGCACCGCCGCCTCAAGCGCCCCGTCAGGGGCGCGGGGAACTGCGCGGCCAGCCCCCACCGGCCCGCAGGACGACCAGACCCCATCGGCCCGCAGGAAATCCCCTCACGCCCATGCCCCTGAGCCCCGTCGGCTCACCGGCCCCCCGCCTGGGCCGGCCCCGGGAGTATGGGGTAGCTGCCGGTGGCTGTGGGGGCGTGTTCGGGGAGCCACAGGACGGCCACCGCGCCCTCCGCGGGAACGTGCGCGGGGGAGCCCGCCGGCCGGATGTTGCGGAAGGTCAGGCGGGCGCCCAGCACCCGTGCCTGCCCGGCCGCGATGGTCAGCCCCAGCCCGTGCCCCTGCCCCGCACGGTCCTCGCTGCCGGTGCGGAAGCGGCTCGGCCCCTCCGCGAGAAGTTCCTCGGGGAAGCCGGGACCGTGGTCCCGGACCCGGATGACCCGGCCCTCGACGGTCACCTCGATCGGCGGCTTGCCGTGCCGGGCCGCGTTGGCGAGCAGGTTGAACAGCACCCGTTCCAGCCGGCGCGGATCGGTGGTCACCTCCGACTCGTGCACCACCCGCACCTCGATCGCGGGGTCCTTCGCCGTCACCCGCCGGGCCACGAACTCACCCAGCATGATGTCCTGGAGCTCGGCGCGCTCGGAGGCGCTGTCGAGCCGGGCCACCTCCAGGACGTCCTCGACGAGGGTGCGCATCGCCTTCGCCCGGTCCAGGACCAGTTCGGTCGGACGGCCGGGCGGCAGCAGCTCGGCCGCCGTGAGCAGACCGGTCACCGGCGTCCGCAGCTCGTGCGCGATGTCGGCGGTCACCCGCCGCTCGGCCTCCAGCCGCTGCTGCAACGCGTCCGCCATCGCGTCCACCGCGCGCGCGAGGTCGTCGGTCTCGTCCCGGACGACCCCGCCGATCGCCTCCCGCACCCGCACGTCCGGCTCGCCCTGGGCGACCTGGTTGGCCGCGGCCGCCGCCTTGCGCAGCCGGCGCGAGAGCTGCCCGCCGATCAGCACCCCGAGCGCGCTGCCGCCGAGGACGACCGCGATGGAGCCGATGACGAGGGCCTGGTCGAGATCCTTCAGCACGTTGCTGCTGCGGTTCGGGAAGGTGCCGTGCAGGGACAGCACCCGTCCGTCCTTGGCCTGCACGGCCGCCCAGATGTCCGGCGCGCCGCTGCCGTGGTCGATGACGTCGGTCGCCCGGCGGCCCGCGTCGACCCTGTCGCGCAGGGCGTCCGGCAGCAGCGGGTCGTTGACCTTGACGTCGGGGAAGTTCGCCCGGCCGAACAGCTCGTAGTTGCGCTGCGCGATCTGGAGCCGCTCGTTGGCCAGGTCACGGGCGTTGTCCAGCATCGAGACCCGGGCGGCGTTGTGCACCACCAGGCTCAGCGCGATCGCGACCAGCGCGCCGACCAGCGCGATGGCCGCGCTCAGCTTCCACCGGAGCCCGGTGCGCAGTCCCGGGCCGCTGTGCCGGATGTGTCTGGTGATCCCCCGCATGGCCGCCCCGCTCAGGCCTTCAACTTGTAGCCGAAACCACGGACCGTCTCGATCCGGTCCTGGCCGATCTTCGTGCGCAGCCGCTGCACATGGACGTCGACGACCCGGGTGTCCCCGCCCCAGCCGTAGTCCCAGACGCGTTCCAGCAGCTTGTCGCGGGAGAGGACGGTCCCGGGCGCCGAGGAGAACTCCAGGAGCAGCCGCATCTCGGTCGGGGTGAGCGCGACCGGCTGCCCGGCCCGGCGCACCTCCATGCCCTCCGTGTCGATCTCCAGGTCGCCGAAGGAGAGCAGCCCGCCGTTCACCGGCGCCGCGTCCTCGTGCGGCTTCTCGCCGCCGCTCGCATGCCCGAAGCGGCGCAGTACGGCCCTGATCCGGGCGACCAGCACGGCGCCGTCGAACGGCTTGGTGACGTAGTCGTCGGCGCCCGCCTCCAGGCCCAGCACCACGTCGATGGAGTCGGCCCGCGCCGACAGCATGATCACCGGGACGGTCGACTCGTCCCGGATACGCCGGCACAGGCTCACCCCGTCCAGGCCCGGGACCATCACGTCCAGCAGCGCGATGTCGGGCCGGTCGGCCCGGAACGCCTCCAGGCCCGACAGCCCGTCGGGCATGGCGGTGACCGCGAAGCCGTCCCGCTCCAGGGCGAGCTGGGTGGCCTCGCGGATGACGTCGTCGTCCTCGACGAACAGGACGTGGGTCTGGTCTGCCATCCGGCTCTCTCGTGTCGTCGTTGGGGTGGGGGCGGGGCCGGGTTCAGCCGGCGGTGGAGGGGGCCTCGGTGGGGTCGCCGCCGGCCGCGTTGCCGTAGTCGGTGTGGTGGAAGTCCTCCTGGACGAACCGCCCCGACGTCCAGCGGTAGGTGATCACGTTCTCACCCGAGGGACTCGACACCGGGTCCCCCTTCTCGTACACCTGCTTGGTGACGCTCAGGTCGCCCTTGTCGATCTCCGCGTAGACCGGGGACTCCTCGGCCTTGAACACATTCTTGTACGAGCCGCTCTCGCTGCGGTACACGTACGCCCCCACTCCCACGGCGTCCCCGCAGGTCAGTACGTTGACGACGACGTCGTCGACCTGGCCGCCGGTCAGGTCGCCGTAGGTCACGTCGACCGGGTAGTCGTCCCCTGCGCACGGCTTCAGGTCCCGTTTCACCGTGGCCGAGACCGCCGGGTCGGCCTTCACCAGGGCGACCGCGTCGACCTTGGCGTACGTCTGGGACGGATTGGGCGCGGGAACCTTGGCGGCCGGGGCCTGCCCGACCGAGTCGGAGTGCGCTGGGCCCTCGTCACGGGCGCCGGTGCCGCCGGTGCCGCAGGCGGCGGCGAAAAGGGCGACGGCGGCGACCACGGCCGCCGCCGTGATCACCGCCTGTGCGCCTGCCGGGCCCTTGTCGGGCCCCGCGTCGGTCAGGCCGCGCAACGCTCCCGCTCCTCACGCTCCAGCGCGCGTGCGTCGAGGTCGCGGGACTCCAGCTCCTCGCGGAGCCGGGCGAGCGCCCGGTGCAGCGTGCTCTTGACCGTTCCGGCCGACATGCCGAGGGCGGCGGCCGTCTCCTCCGTGGACATCTGCTCCCAGTGTCGCAGCACCACGACACTGCGCTGCTTCGGAGCGAGCACCTTCATGATGTCCATGAGGAGAGCGCGGTCCGCGTGCTGCTCGGTGGCGTCCTCGACCGAGGCGTCGGGCAGCTGCTCGGTGGGGACCTCCTCCAGCTTGCGGGCGCGCCACCACTCGGTCCGTGTGTTGATCATGACCCGGCGCAGGTAGGCGTCGGCGAGTTTCTTGTCGGCGATGCCTTCCCAGCGGCCGTACGTCCGCACCAGCGCGGTCTGGAGCAGGTCCTGGGCGTCGGTCGGGTCCGGGACCAGCCGGCGGGCGCTGCGCAGCAGCGCGTCCTGCCGGGTGCGCACGTACTCCTCGAATTCGAGCACCTCGCCCTGCGCCATGATCAACCGCCTCCCGATCCCCGTTTTCCCCGGCCCTCGGCCTTGAGGTCCTGCTGTGGTCCCTGCCGTCCCGCCGGTCGTGGCGGGCACAGAAACGAAGCTACGGACTCGTTGTCACGGCGCTGTGCGGAGCAGCCTGCGGGTAGCAATCGGCTGTCCGTCGGTTGTGTAACGGAAGTAGGTTCGGGGTAAGCGGGCGGGTTGCTATGCCCGGTTATCGGGCGATTTTTCTGGCACCCGGGGCCGTAACACGGCCCGTTCTCCTGTGATGTGGCTGTACGTCAGCCCTGCGGGAGCCGGTAGAGACCGCCCGCGAGCGGCTCCACAAGACCGTCCGCGACCAGCCCGTCCAGGGCGCGGGCCCGCTGCACCGGCTCGTGCCACACCCGGTCGAGCGCCGCCTGCGCAACGGGGGCGTGCGCCTCGCGCAGTACGGCGAGCAGCTTGCCGCGCACCTGCCGGTCGGTACCGGCGTAGGTCTGCCCGCGCCGCGGCGGCCCCTCGTGCTCCGGCTTGCCGGCCAGCCGCCAGGCGCACTCGCCGGCGATGGGGCACCGCAGGCACGTCTCGTTCTTCGCCGTGCACACCAGCGCGCCCAGCTCCATGGAGGCGGCGGCCCAGCGGGCGGCGGTCCGCTCGTCGGCCGGCAGCAGCTCACGGGCGAGCTTGCGTTCGGCGGCGGTGGTGGCGTTCGGCGGGTACTGCACCCCGGTGACGGCCCGCGCGAGGACCCGCCGCACGTTCGTGTCCAGCACGGCGTGCCGCTGCCCGTACGCGAACGACGCCACCGCCGCGGCCGTGTACTCGCCGATGCCGGGCAGCGCGAGCAGCTGCGCGTGATCGGTGGGCACGTCCCCGCCGTGCCGTTCCGTTATGGCGACCGCCGCGCCGTGCAGCCTGAGGGCGCGGCGCGGGTAGCCGAGCCGGCCCCAGGCGCGGACCGCCTCGCCGGGTGCCTCCGCGGCGAGGTCGGCGGGGCGCGGCCAGCGGGCCAGCCACTGCTCGTACACCGGCAGCACGCGGCTGACCGGCGTCTGCTGCAACATGAACTCGCTGACCATCACACCCCACGGGCCCGCCTCCGGGCGGCGCCAGGGGAGGTCACGGGCGTGGGCGTCGAACCAGGCGATCACAGGGGTGTGCAGCTTCTCAGTCATGGCCCTACCGATCCTGCCACGTCCGGCGACGGCTGGGGCGGACGTGGTGGGCGACGAGGCCGGGGCCGACGGCGTCGCCGACGAAGAGGAGCCGTGTCGAGGGGAGTTGCCGAAATGATGATCCGGAAAAGTTGAGGTTCGGGCGGCGGGTGGGGCGAGGAAGTGCACGGATCTCTCGTACAGTTTGCGCCGTGGGATCTCTGCGCAATCCGGTCGGGCCGCTTCCCTCCTCCATCTACTGGCGACGGAGGGTCATCATGCTGTCCGCGGTCGTCGTCCTGGCGCTGGTGATCACGTGGATCGTCACCTCGGGCGGCGGGGGCGGCAAGAAGGGCGCCGACGGGTCCAACGGCAAGAATCCCGTGTCCACGATCACGCCGGGGCCGTCCGGCAGCGGGCCCGCGATCAGCCAGGCGCCGGGCGGCCGGAACGAGTCCGGCGGGAGCGGATCCGGCAACGGGTCCGGGTCCAGCGCCGGCGCGAGTTCCGGTGCCGGTGACGGGAGTTCGGACGGTTCCGGTGACGGCTCGTCCTCGGGTTCGGCCGGTTCCGGCGGTTCCTCGGCCGGCTCGGGCAACGACGTGACCTCCGGCTCCGGCGGTACGGCCGCCTCCCTGCCGGGGTCCTCCACGCTCCCCAACTGCACGGCGGGCGCGGTGTCGTTGACGTTGAAGAGCCTGCACAACTCGTACTCGCCGGAGCAGACGCCGACCTTCGAACTCACCGCGAAGAACACGTCGTCCAGCGACTGCAAGATCGATCTCGGCCCGAAGAACGCCGTGTTGACGATCACCGCGGCGTCCGCGGACGACAGCTACTGGTCCTCGGCCGACTGCCCGAAGGCGGCGGCGAGCCGCTGGTACCGGGTGCCGTCGGGCAGCAGCATCACGTACACCCTGAAGTGGGACCGCAAGCCGAGCGCGCCCCAGTGCGCGACACCCCCGGCGGGCTCGGCCGGACCGGGCACGTACCTCCTGCAAGCAACGACCCCGGGCTACGCGAAGGCCCAGGCGTCCTTCGTGCTGTCGGCGGACTGAGGCCCGGTTGAAGCGCCCCGTCAGGGGCGCGAGGAACTGCGCGATCAGCCCCCATCGGCCCGCGGTCGCCGTACATCGCAATCGCCCGAGCTAGCAGGCGAAATCAGACATACCGCTCGAGAATCGAAGACTCCGCCAGCCGCGACAACCCCTCGCGCACACTGCGCGCCCGAGCCTCGCCGACCCCGTCCACGGTCTGCAGATCGTCCACGCTCGCGGCGAGCAGCTTCTGCAGGCCCCCGAAGTGCTCCACCAGCCGGTCGATGATCGCGCCCGGCAGCCGCGGCACCTTCGCCAGCAGCCGGAAACCGCGCGGCGACACCGCCGAGTCCAGCGTCTCCGGCGACCCCGTGTACCCCAACGCCCGTGCCACCGTCGGCAGTTCCAGCAGCTCCGCATGGCTCAGGGCGTCCAGCTCGGACAGCGCCTCGTCGACCGTGCGGGACCGCTTCGCCGTCGGCTCGGGCACGTAGTCCCGGACCACCAGCTCCCGCTCGGGCTCGACCCCGGCGATCAACTCGTCCAGCTGGAGCGCGAGGAGCCGCCCGTCGGTGCCCAGTTCGACCACGTACTCGGCGATCTCCGTGGCGATCCGGCGGACCATCTCGAGGCGCTGGGCGACGGCGGACACGTCCCGGACCGTCACCAGGTCCTCGATCTCCAGCGCCGACAGCGTGCCGGCCACCTCGTCCAGCCGGAGCTTGTACCGCTCCAGGGTCGCGAGCGCCTGGTTCGCGCGGGACAGGATCGCCGCCGAGTCCTCCAGGACCCGGCGCTGCCCGTCGACGTAGAGCGCGACCAGCCGCATCGACTGCGAGACCGACACCACCGGGAAGCCGACCTGCTTGGAGATCCGGTCCGCCGTCCGGTGCCGGGTGCCCGTCTCCTCCGTCGGGATGGTGGCGTCCGGTACGAACTGGACACCCGCCCGCAGGATCTTCGACAGGTCGGAGGAGATCACGATGCCGCCGTCGAGCTTGCACAGCTCCCGCAGCCGGGTCGCCGTGAACTCGACGTCGAGCACGAAGCCGCCCGTGCACATCGTCTCGACCGACTTGTCGAAGCCGAGGACGATGAGCCCGCCCGTGTTGCCACGGAGGACCCGCTCCAGGCCGTCCCGCAGGGACGTGCCCGGAGCCACGGCGCTCAGCGAGGCGCGCATCAGGCCATCGGAACCGGCGCTCCCGCCGGACTTTCCGGGAGCTGCTGCCCG
This sequence comes from Streptomyces arenae, assembly GCF_022343545.1. Taxonomy (NCBI): domain Bacteria; kingdom Bacillati; phylum Actinomycetota; class Actinomycetes; order Kitasatosporales; family Streptomycetaceae; genus Streptomyces; species Streptomyces arenae. The sequence goes on along the minus strand of NZ_JAKQYH010000078.1, from coordinate 20,173 downwards.
GTCGTTGGCTGCCACTGCACTCCTCCGGTCGCAGGTTCTGAGGCGCCGCCGCACCCGCACTCGGTTCGTACGGACGGGCGAGACCAGGGCAAAGTCTACCGGCGCTCCTCCGCCTCCCGTGGGGCCTCCCGGCGACGGGAGCGCGGCAGCACCCGCAGCGCGTCCCCCATGTCGGCGACCTCCAGGACCTTCATGCCCGGCGGGACCTTGCCGGGATCGCCCGGTACGAGCGCGTGGGTGAAGCCGAGCCGGTGCGCCTCCGAGAGCCTGCGCTGGACGCCGGTGACCCGTCTGACCTCGCCCGCGAGACCGACCTCGCCGATGGCGACCAGGTTCTTGGGGAGCGGGGTGTCGCTCGCGGCCGACGCCAGCGCCAGCGCGATCGCGAGATCCGCCGCCGGCTCGGAGAGCTTCACACCGCCCACCGTCGCGGAGTAGATGTCCCGCTTGCCGAGCGCGCTGATCCGGCCGCGCTGCTCCAGCACCGCCAGCATCATCGAGACCCGGGAGGTCTCCAGACCGGAGGTGGTCCGGCGGGGGGAGGGGATCTGCGAGTCCACGGTGAGCGCCTGGACCTCGGCGACCAGCGGGCGGCGGCCCTCCAGGGTGACGGTCAGGCAGGTGCCGGGGACCGGTTCGTCACGTCGTGTCAGGAAAAGTCCGCTCGGGTCGGCGAGGCCCGTGATGCCCTCGTCGTGCAGTTCGAAGCAGCCGACCTCGTCGGTGGCGCCGTACCGGTTCTTGACGCCGCGCACGAGCCGCAGCCGCGCGTGCCGGTCGCCCTCGAAGTGCAGGACGACGTCCACCAGGTGTTCCAGCAGGCGCGGGCCCGCGATCGCGCCGTCCTTGGTGACGTGGCCCACGAGGAGCGTCGACATGCCCCGCTCCTTGGAGGCGCGGATGAGGGCTCCGGCCACCTCCCGCACCTGGGCCATGCCGCCGGGCGCGCCGTCGATCTCGGGGGAGGCGACCGTCTGCACCGAGTCCAGGATCAGCAGCGACGGCTTCACCGCGTCCAAGTGGCCGAGAACGGCGGACAGGTCGGTCTCGGCGGCCAGATAGAGGTGGTCGTCGATGGCGCCGATGCGGTCCGCGCGCAGGCGGACCTGGCTCGCGGACTCCTCGCCGGTGACGTAGAGCGTGCGGTGCTCGTCGCTCGCCGACTTGGCCGCCACGTCGAGCAGGAGGGTGGACTTGCCGACGCCGGGCTCGCCGGCCAGGAGCACGACCGCGCCGGGGACCAGGCCCCCGCCGAGGACTCGGTCCAGCTCGGGCACGCCGGTGGCGCGGGCGGTGGCCTGCCGGCCGTCGACCTGGCCGATGGGCACCGCGGAGGTGGTGACCCGGCCGGGTGCCGTCGTACGGACCGCGGGCGCGCCGTACTCCTCGATCGTGCCCCAGGCCTGGCACTCGGCGCAGCGGCCGAGCCACTTGGCCGTCTGCCAGCCGCACTCGGTGCAGCGGTACGACGGTCGGTCCTTCGCGGTCTTGGTACGGGTGGCCATGCGGAAACCGTAGCCCCCGCCACTGACACCGGGGCCGGAGTGGCCCCCGTGACAGGTGTGGGTGGACCGGTCCCGGCCATGCCGGGTCGGGAACGAGCCACGCAATCGCGGCCCGCTGTCCCCTATTGAGGGATCGTTTCACCCGTACGGATTAAAAGTGCTCAAGCCGCAAGAAGGGACGTTACGCCGCCGCCTACGGTCGCACGGGTGATGAGCAGCACACCGGAGACCTCGACCCGCATGACCGGTGCACACCGGGCGCACCGGGAGGCGCGCGCGGCGCGTGACCGTACGGCGGCGCGCGCGCTGGCGCAGCGACCGCCGGCGCGCTACGAGCCGTACCTCGACGGGCTGTTCACCTACTGCCTCTCGGTGCTGTGCGACCACGACACGGCCACCGCCGCCCTCGGGGACGTCCTCGCCGTCGCCGAGCGGCGCGGCCAGCGCGTCCCGGAGGCCGCCGGTGACCGCAGGGCCTGGCTGTACGCGCTGGCCCGCTGGGCCTGCCTGCGCGGGCTCGCCCAGGCCAAGCAGAAACGTCAGGCCACCCACGCGGCGGGCCGCCGCCACGCGCCCGAACCGCAGGCGGCCACCGCCGACCAGGAGCAGCGGAGCCGTGAACTCGCCCTGCTCGCCTGGCCCGAGGCCGCCGGTACCACCCCCGAGCAGCGCGAGGCGCTCGAACTCGCCGTACGCCACCACCTCACCGCCGAGGAGGTCGCCGCGGTCCTCGGCATGGACCTGGCCGGCGCCCGCGAACTGCTCGCCTCCGCCGCCTGCGAGGTCGAACGCACCCGCGCGGCCCTCGCGGTGGTCGAGACCGGCGGCTGCCCGAGCGTCTCCCACCTCACCGGGGACAGCCAGCTGGTGCTCAGCAGCGCCCTGCGCCGCGAACTCGTCCGGCACGTCGACGACTGTCCGCGCTGCCGCCGTACCGCCGAACGCGCGGCCCCCGGCCGGTGGCCCGGCGCGATGACCACACCCGCCGAGCTGCCCGTCCTGGAGGCGCCCCGCGCGGCCCTGCACATGGCGATGGCGCACCAGCCGCGCGCGCGGGGTGCGGCGGCCCCGCGCTTCGACCGGCGCGGTTTCCCGATGGACCCGAAGGACCACGCCGCCCGTCGCGACCGGCTGCGCGCGCGTGCCGTCACGACGACCGTCGTCGCGACGGTGGTGGCGGCGCCGGTGCTCGCCCTGTGGGCCGCCTACCGGGGCTCGCCGGCGGGGGACGGGCACGACGGGCCGTCCGCGACCGCGCGCGAGGCCGCCGGTCCGGGCGTGCTGGGCGGTGACGACGCGGGCGGCTACGAGAACGCCGGCAACGCCACCACCAGACCCGGGCCGCGCGTCGGCGGTGACGGCAAGGCCGACGTGTCGGTGGAGGTGATCAGCGTCGTCGGAGCCGGACGGAAGCAGGCCGGTGCGGGGCACCTCACGGTGACCGCCGAGAACGACGGCGACACGACGCTGGTCACGCTGGCGGCGGCCGGGGACGCGCCGGTGCGGTGGTCGGTGTCCACTCCGGCGGGCTGGCTGTACTTCTCGCGGTCCTCGGGGACGCTGCGGCCGGGCGAGTCGTTCACGGTCAAGGTGTACGTCGATCATCTGCGGGAGCCGTCGGGGCACTGGAGCGCGCGGGTGGCGGTGGCGCCGGCGGGAGCGGTGGTGTCGATCCACGGATACGGGACGGCTCCGCCGACGCGCCGGGGACCGAAACCGACCCCTCCGGGGCAGCCGACACCGACACCCTCCGCCCCGACGCAGCCGCCGCCACCGGCAAGCGAGCCCCCGACGCCGAGCGAACCCAGCCCGACACCGACGGAGTCGGACACCGGCACCCCGCCGGATTCGGCTACGCCGACACCCCCCGACACCGCCCCACCCCCACCAACCCCATGACCCAACCGACCGGCCCCTTCCCCCGCCGGTCCCGTCTGAGGTCGGCGGCGCCCGGGCCGTGGGCGCCGTGGGGGTTGTTGTGCGTCGGGGGTGCGGGTGGGGTGTGGTTGCTCGCGCAGTTCCCCGCGCCCCTTTCGGGGCGCTGCCGTGGGCGTCAGCTCGTCGGGTCTGCTGGGTGGGGGGCCAGTAGGGGGAGGTGGGAGGACAGGCGTTGTTCGCAGAGTTCCACCAGGCGGTCGTAGCCCGCCTTGCCCATCAGCTCGGTCAGTTCCGGGCGGTACGAGACGTAGACCGGGTCGCCCGCGCCGTGCGCCGACGTCGCCGACGTGCACCACCAGTGGAGGTCGTGGCCACCCGGGCCCCAGCCCCTGCGGTCGTACTCGCCGATCGAGACCTGGAGGACGCGTGTGTCGTCGGGCCGGTCGATCCAGTCGTACGTCCGGCGGATCGGCAGCTGCCAGCAGACGTCCGGCTTGGTCTCCAGCGGCTCCCGGCCCTCCTTCAGCGCCAGGATGTGCAGCGAGCAGCCCGCGCCGCCGGCGAACCCCGGGCGGTTCTGGAAGATGCACGAGCCGTTGAAGGGACGGGTCTGACGGGAGCCGTCCTCGTCCTCCGAGATCCAGCCGCCCCGGGTGCCCTCGTCATGGTGCTGCCAGATCTCCGGCGTGAGCCGCGCCACATGCTCGGCGACCCGCTTCTCGTCGTCCTCGTCGGAGAAGTGCGCGCCCAGCGTGCAGCAGCCGTCGTCCGCGCGGCCCGCCTGGATGCCCTGGCAGCCGCTGCCGAAGATGCAGTTCCAGCGGGACGTCAGCCAGGTCAGATCACAGCGGAACACCTGCTCGTCGTCCGCCGGATCGGGGAACTCCACCCACGCGCGCGCGAAGTCGAGGCCCTTCTCGTCCTTGGCGAGGGCCTTCTTCGACAGCTTCGGCGTCCGCGACGGCCGCGGTGGCGTCACCCGCGAAGAACCGTCGGCTGATTCGGCGCCCTTGTGGTCCTTCGTCTTTTTCGTCTTTGGCACCCGTCCAGGGTAAGACGCCGGAGGTCCGCGCGGGGACTGCTCGACACCCGCTCCCTGCGGTGTTCCGTACAGTTCCGTACATGAGACTCGGTGTCCTCGACGTGGGATCTAACACGGTGCATCTGCTGGTGGTGGACGCGCACCCCGGCGCACGCCCGCTCCCGGCGCACTCGCACAAGGCGGAGCTGCGCCTCGCCCAACTCCTCGACGGCGACGGGGCCATCGGCGCCGACGGCGTCGAGAAACTGGTCGGTGTCGTCAAGGGCGCCTTGCAGGCCGCGGAGGACAAGGGCGTCGAGGACCTGCTGCCGTTCGCGACCTCCGCGGTACGCGAGGCCAGCAACGCCGACGACGTCCTCGCGCGCGTGCAGGCCGAGACCGGTGTCGAGCTCCAGGTCCTCACCGGCGCCGAGGAGGCCCGGCTGACCTTCCTCGCCGCCCGCCGCTGGTTCGGCTGGTCCGCCGGAAAGCTGCTGGTCCTGGACATCGGCGGCGGTTCCCTCGAGGTCGGCTACGGCATCGACGAGGAGCCGGACGCGGCCGTCTCCCTCCCGCTCGGCGCCGGGCGGCTCACCGCCGGCTGGCTGCCCGGCGACCCGCCGTCCGCCGACGACATACGGGCACTGCGTCGCCATGTACGCGCCGAGATCGCCCGTACGGTCGGTGAGTTCAGCCGCTTCGGCGCGCCCGATCACGTGGTCGCCACGTCCAAGACGTTCAAGCAGCTGGCCCGCATCGCCGGCGCGGCCCGCTCCGCCGACGGCCTCTACGTGCAGCGCGAACTCAAGCGGAACTCCCTGGAGACCTGGGTCCCGCGGCTGGCGGCCATGAGCACGGCGCAGCGCTCCGCGCTGCCGGGAGTGTCGGAGGGCCGGGCGAACCAGCTGGTGGCGGGCGCCCTGGTGGCGGAGGCCGCGATGGACCTCTTCGAGGTGGAGAGCGTGGAGGTCTGCCCGTGGGCCCTGCGGGAGGGCGTCATCCTGAGGCGCCTCGACCACATGGGTTCGGCGTAGCGGAGCACGAGAGCCGCGCATGACGGTGGTCACAACGGCGAGCAGACGCCCCCTGCCCACTCGTCCCCACCCCGTAACCTGTCCCTCGTGGCAATTCCAAGGCACGTCGTCCGCATCCCGGATGCGAAGGTCGCGCTCTCCACGGCCTCCGTCTATCCGGAGTCGACGGCGACGGCCTTCGAGATCGCCGCACGCCTCGGCTACGACGGCGTCGAGGTCATGGTGTGGACCGACCCGGTCAGCCAGGACATCGAGGCCCTGCGCAGGCTCAGCGACTACCACCGCATCCCGATCCTCGCCGTTCACGCCCCCTGTCTGCTGATCACCCAGCGGGTCTGGTCCACCGACCCCTGGGTCAAGCTCCAGCGGGCCCGGGCCGCCGCCGAGAAGCTGGGCGCGAGCACGGTCGTCGTGCACCCCCCGTTCCGCTGGCAGCGCCAGTACGCCCGCGACTTCGTCGAGGGGATCTGGCGGATGGCGAACGAGACGGATGTGCGGTTCGCGGTGGAGAACATGTATCCGTGGCGCTACCGCGACCGCGAGATGCTGGCGTACGCCCCCGACTGGGACGTCACCAAGGACGACTACCGGCACTTCACGATCGATCTCAGCCATGCCTCGACGTCCCGGGTGGACGCCCTCGCCATGCTCGACCGGATGAGCGACCGGCTCGGCCACGTCCACCTCGCCGACGGCCGCGGTTCCGCCAAGGACGAGCACCTGGTGCCCGGCCGCGGCACCCAGCCCTGCGCCGAGCTGCTGGAGCGCCTCGCGCTGACCGGTTTCGACGGGCATGTCGTCATCGAGGTCAACACCCGGCGCGCGATGTCCGGCGCGGAGCGCGAGGCCGATCTGGCGGAGGCCCTGGCCTTCACCCGCCTGCACCTGGCCTCGGCGGTGAAGGTGCCCCGCCGATGACCGAAGCCGACCACGGCTCCGACGTCGGCCACGCCCCCGGTGCCCGCCGCCGGGGCCGCCCGCCGCGCACCGAGTCGGCCGGCACCCGGGACCGTATCCTCGCCGCCGCCCGCGAGGAGTTCTCCGAACGCGGCTACGAGAAGACGTCCGTGCGCGGTATCGCCAAGGCCGCCGGGGTCGACCCGGCCCTGGTCCACCACTACTTCGGCACCAAGGAACAGATCTTCGAGGCCGCCGTCTCGGTGGCCTTCGCCCCCGCCGTGAACGCGCCGGCTGCGATCGCCGACGGCCCGCTGGACGGGGTCGGCGAGCGCCTGACCCGGTTCATCTTCGGTATCTGGGAGAACCCCACCAGCCGCGCCCCCCTGCTGGCGATCGTCCGTTCCGCCGTCAACAACGAGGCCGCGGCCGCCGTCTTCCGCCGCCTGGTCGCCGCCCAGCTGCTGCGTAGGATCGCCGGACAGCTGGACCTGCCGGACGCGGAGCTGCGCGCCGCACTGGCGGCGGCGCAGCTGGTGGGCTGCGCGATGCTGCGCTACGTGATCAAGGTGGAGCCGCTGGCGTCGGCAGACCTGGAGCAGATCGTGCGGCGGATCGCCCCGGTGGTGCAGGGGCATCTGACCGGGCCGTGACCTGCGCCGCTGAGACATGTGTCCCGCATTCCGGACACCTCGTCCCGAGGCCTGAACAACGGGCGTACGCTCAATAGCAGCCCTATCTGTCTGAAGGAGCGAGCGCGATGCCCGAGCTGAGGTCCCGCACAGTCACCCACGGCCGCAACATGGCGGGCGCCCGCGCCCTTATGCGCGCCTCCGGTGTACCCGGCGCGGACATCGGCCGTAAGCCGATCATCGCCGTGGCCAACTCCTTCACCGAGTTCGTGCCGGGCCACACCCACCTCCAGCCGGTCGGCCGGATCGTCTCCGAGGCGATCAAGGAGGCGGGCGGCATCCCGCGCGAGTTCAACACGATCGCCGTGGACGACGGCATCGCGATGGGCCACGGCGGCATGCTGTACTCCCTGCCCTCCCGCGACCTGATCGCGGACTCGGTCGAGTACATGGTCGAGGCGCACTGCGCCGACGCCCTGGTCTGCATCTCCAACTGCGACAAGATCACCCCGGGCATGCTGATGGCCGCCCTGCGGCTGAACATCCCGACGGTCTTCGTCTCCGGCGGCCCCATGGAGGCCGGCCGCGCGACCCTCGTCGACGGTACGGTCCGCACCCTCGACCTCGTCGACGCGATCTCCGACGCGGTGAACGACAAGATCTCGGACGAGGACATCCTCCGTATCGAGGAGAACGCCTGTCCGACCTGCGGCTCCTGTTCCGGCATGTTCACCGCCAACTCGATGAACTGCCTGACCGAGGCGATCGGCCTCTCCCTGCCCGGCAACGGCTCGGTCCTCGCCACCCACACGGCCCGCAAGCGGCTGTACGTCGACGCGGCCACCACGGTCATGGACATCACCCGCCGCTACTACGAGCAGGACGACGACACGGTCCTGCCCCGCAGCGTCGCGACCTTCGCCGCGTTCGAGAACGCCATGGCCCTCGACATCGCGATGGGCGGCTCCACGAACACGATCCTGCACCTGCTGGCCGCCGCCCAGGAGGCGGGCGTCCCCTTCGGCCTGGAGCAGATCAACGAGGTGTCCCGCCGGGTCCCCTGCCTGGCGAAGGTCGCCCCGAACGTCGCCAAGACCCGCACGTACTACATGGAGGACGTGCACCGCGCCGGTGGCATCCCCGCCCTCCTCGGCGAACTGCACCGCGGCGGCCTCCTCAACGAGGACGTGCACTCCGTCCACAGCCCCTCCCTGAGCGACTGGCTGAAGACCTGGGACGTGCGCGGCGGCTCCCCGTCCCCCGAGGCCGTCGAGCTGTGGCACGCGGCCCCCGGCTGCGTCCGCTCCGCCGAGGCCTTCTCCCAGTCCGAGCGCTGGGAGGCGCTGGACGAGGACGCGGCGGAGGGCTGCATCCGCAGCGTCGAGCACGCGTACTCCAAGGACGGCGGCCTCGCGGTCCTCAAGGGCAACCTCGCCGTCGACGGCTGCGTGGTGAAGACGGCCGGCGTCGACGAGTCCATCTGGACCTTCGAGGGCCCCGCGGTCGTCTGCGAGTCGCAGGAAGAGGCCGTCGAAAAGATCCTCAACAAGCAGGTGACGGACGGCGACGTCGTGGTCATCCGCTACGAGGGCCCCAAGGGCGGCCCCGGTATGCAGGAGATGCTCTACCCGACGTCCTTCCTCAAGGGCCGCGGCCTCGGCAAGACCTGCGCGCTGATCACCGACGGCCGCTTCTCCGGCGGCACGTCGGGCCTGTCCATCGGCCACGCCTCCCCCGAGGCGGCCTCCGGCGGCACCATCGCCCTCGTCGAGGACGGCGACCGCATCCGCATCGACATCCCGAACCGCACGATCGAGCTCCTCGTCGACGAGGCCGAGCTGTCCCGCCGCGAGCAGGCCCTGAACGGCGTGTACGCCCCGAAGAACCGCGAGCGCAAGGTCTCGGCGGCGCTCCGCGCCTACGCGGCGATGGCCACCAGCGCCGACAAGGGCGCCGTCCGCGACGTCTCCAAACTCGGCTGACCCAAAGCACCCGACCGGGGGCCGCTTCCCACAGGGGGGCGGCCCCTTCACCGTCCGGGTCCGGGTCTGCGTCCGGGTCCGAGTCCGCGTTCGCGTCCGGGTCCGGGTCCGGGTCTGCGTCCGGGTCCGAGTCCGCGTTCGGGTCCGAGTCCGGGTCTGCGTCCGGGTCCGAGTCCGCTACGACGTCACCAGCCCTCGGGATCCCCGGCATCCACGGCGAAGACGGAACCGTCGGGGGCGGTGGCGTAGACGTGGGGGCCGAGGACCAGCGGAGCCGCTAGCGACGCGGTCACCTCGCCGGCGTTCGCACCCAGGCGCGCCGGGGTCTGGCCGACGAGGGTCCCCTGGCGGGCGTCCGCGGCGAGCAGGCGTCCGTCGGCCGCGGTGAAGTAGACGTACCGGCCGTCGACAGCGGGCGCCGAGCCCCGCGTCACCGACGTCTGGAGCTCCCAGAGCCGCCGGCCGCTCCCGACGTCGACGGCCTCCAGCGAGCCGCCGGCGGCCAGCAGGTAGACGACGTCGCCGCGCACCGTGGCGGCCGGTGCAACCCGGGGCACGGGCAGCGCCACCCGGCGCGTCGCCCCGGTGCCGGGCGTGTAGCGCACGACCGCGTCCGTCTCCCCGGCGGACGTGTCCAGGGACAGCAGGAACAGGGACCCGCCCGCACTGCCGACCGGCCGCAGGTCCCCCGCAGGCCGGCCCTGCCAGCGCTGGGCACCCGTGACCGGATCCAGCGCGGTGACCAGGGTGTGCGCTCCCGTGTCCGACGTGCTGGTCACGTACACCAGCGGATCTCCGGCGAACGAACTGAGGGACGGCGTACCGCTTCCGGACAGGGACCGGCTCCACCTCGCGCGGCCGGACGTGCTGTCCATGCCGGTCACCTTCCCGTCGGCGCCGACCGCCAGCAGCATGCTCCTGGTGATCTCCATGCCCTGGAACGCCGAGAGGTCCCGTTCCCAGCGCGGCGAACCGGTGGCGGGATCCAGGGCGGTCACCTGCCGGCGCCTGTCCGTCGGCAGCAGCAGAAGCCCGCCCGACAGGGACGGCGAGACGCTCGTCCGCTCGTCCGCGAGCCTGTGCCGCCACAGCAGACGGCCGTCCGTCGGGTCGAGGGCGAACGCCAGCCCCGACCGGACGCACAGCAACTTCCCCGCCCCGGCCACGCATTGGGGCATCCCCGAGCCGTCCTTGACCGCCGCGTCCGCATGCCACGCCGTGAACGCGGGTGCCGAGCCCTGCCCCGTGGCGCCCGCGGGCGTCGGATCGCCGCCCCCGAGCCACAGCACCGAGCCGGCCAGACCGCCCAGCACCAGCAGGCTCGACCCGGCGGCGACGGCCATCCGCCGCCGGGTGGCCTTCCACGGCCGAGTGGCCTTCCACGGACCGCGCGGCTTCGGCTCCGGCGCGGCGGCCGGCGGCTGCTCGGCCGGCGTCGCGCTGTCGCCGTCCTCGTCCCTGATCCGCTGCGCCGGTATGAACGCCTGCGTGTCGTACGACGCCGACAACGACCTGAGCTCCCGCATCAACTCGTCGGGAGTCGGCCGGTCCTCGGGCTCCTTGGCGAGGCAGCGCAGCACCAGCGGCGCCAGTTCCTCCGGCACCCCGGCGATGTCCGGCTCGTCGTGCACGACCTGGTAGGCGACGACATAAGGGCTGTCGGAGTCGAACGGACCCCGCCCGGTCGACGCGTGCACCAGCACCGACCCCAGCGCGAAGATGTCCGCGGCGGGCCCCACCTCACGCGGCCGCCGGAACTGCTCGGGCGCCATGAACGGCGGCGTTCCGATCAACTTGCCCGTCTCGGTCCGCAGTTCGCTGTCTTTCGGCCGGGAGATCCCGAAGTCGATGACCTTGGGACCGTCCTCGGCGAGCAGCACATTGCTCGGCTTCAGGTCCCGGTGCACCACGCCGACCCGGTGGATGTCGCGCAGCGCCTCCGCCAGTCCGGCCATCAGCCGGCGCAACTGGGCGGGGGGCATCGGCCCGTTCCGCTTCACATGCTCGGAGAGAGTCGGGCCGGGGATGTAGAGGGTGGCCATCCAGGGCCGGTCGGCCTCCGGATCGGCGTCCACGACAGGGGCGGTGAAGGCACCGCTGACCTTCCGTGCGGCGGCCACCTCCTGCCGGAAACGGCCCCTGAACTCACGGTCCTTGGCGAACTCGGCATGCACGACCTTCACCGCGAGCTTCAGCCCCGAGGTGCTACGGGCCAGGTGCACCACGCCCATGCCGCCCGAGCCCAGGCAGGACTCCAGACGGTAGTGCCCGGCGTACTCGGGAAGTTCCGCTTCCGCGCCCGCTCCGGTGTTGCGCTGTGGCGTCAAGGGACCACCCCCGTGCTGATTCCGCGGAGCGCGACGCACGGAGCCTAGTCGATGACGCGTGCGACACAGAGGCGGCTTGCTAGCGTCCACGATCGAGTTACGAACATGTGTTTCGTGGCTCGATTCAGGGGAATCAACGGGACTCCATGACACTCATGGGTCCAATGGGGGGAGCACCACATGTCTGTCGAACAGGTTCAGGAAGCGGCGGGCGGCGGCGAGGACGAGGCCGTCACGACGCTGGCGGCGGCGTCCGTCAAGACGTACGCGGTCGCCCCGGGCGTCCGCCTCAACGTCCGCAGCGGCCCCGGCACCAGCTACAGCATCACGCGCACCCTGGCCGAGGGCACCCGCGTGCCCATCTTCTGCCAGACGCCCGGTACGACGGTGTCCGGTTACTACGGCACGTCGAACATCTGGGACAACATCGACAACGGCGAGTACGTCTCGGACACCTACGTCCACACCGGCAGCGACGGCTACGTGGCCGACCGCTGCGCCTGACCCGGTCTTCGTCTCCAGGGGATTCGCATGACATCGCTCAGACGCAGATCCACCCTGCTGGCAGCGGTCACCGGCAGCGCCTTCCTCATGCTTCTCGGCTCCGCCGCCACGGCGAACGCGGCCGCCAGTGTCCGCTACTACGACACCGCCCCGGGTATCCGCCTCAACGTCCGCAGCGGCCCCGGCACCAGCTACTCCGTCACCCGCGTCCTCACCGAGGGCGCCAAGGTGCCGATCTACTGCCAGACCCCCGGCTCGACGGTGTCCGGTTACTACGGCACGTCGAACATCTGGGACAACATCAGCAACGGCGAATTCGTCTCGGACACCTACGTCCACACCGGCAGCGACGGCTACGTGGCCGACCGCTGCGCCTGATGCCGTAGCAACCCCGACCCGGAGCCCGTGGAGCAGGCGGAGCCATAATCGTCCCGTGAGCGACGAACCAGGCACCCCGGACACCTCCGCGGGCTCCACCGGCGGACCCCGCCCCGAGCCCCTCCGCTTCTTCGGCACGTCCTGGGTCGACCACGACGACGGCTACACCGCCCGCCGTATCGGCGTCGCCGCCGGCTCGCTCGCCGCCGCCGTCGTCTCCTGCCTGGTCCTGCGCCTCGCCTACGAGGGCGTACAGCTCGCCGACACCGGCGCTTTCGTCACCGTCCTCGTCGTCGCGATGTTCGCCATCTGCAGCGCCCTGGCCTTCCGCAACACCTGGGAGTCCTTCGGCAAGCGCCCCGACCCCGAACGCCAGGCCTCCCTGCGCGGCCTCCTCGCCATCGGCTTCGTCGGCTCGCTGCTCGCCTACTTCTTCCGCTCCCTCGTCGAGGCACCCGGCGAGAAACTCCACCGCGCCGAGTACGACACCGCCGTCCAGGACCACGAACGCCGCACCACCCGCCGCACGGGCAACCCGTCGAAGAAGAAGCGGAAGCGCTGAGCCCGCACGTGCGGCAGTGACGCGGGCCCTGCCGCCTCAGGGCCCGGAGACGCCCTGTCGCGCTCGTCCCGGCCCCGCGACGATGGCCGCATGACCACACACCAGCCGAACCCCCGCACCCCCTTCCCCTCCTCCCACGCCGCCCGCGCCCACTCCTTCAACGCCGCCGCGGCCCAGTACGCCGCGAACCGCCCCTCCTACCCGGCCGCCCTGCTGGACGCCGTCGAGGAGGAGGCCGGCCGTGCCCTCGCGGGGGCCAGGGCGGTCGACGTCGGCGCGGGCACCGGCATCGCGACCGCCCTGCTGCACGCCCGCGGCGCCGACGTGGTCGCGGTGGAGCCGGGGGAGGGCATGGCGGCGCAGTTCCGGGCCGCCCTGCCCGGCGTCCCCGTCGTCCGTGGCAACGGCAATGCCCTTCCCCTCGCCGACGCCACCGCCGACTTCCTCACCTACGCCCAGGCCTGGCACTGGACCGACCCCGCGCAGTCCGTACCGGAGGCCCTGCGCGTGCTGCGCCCCGGCGGGGCGCTGGCACTGTGGTGGAACACCAACGCCGTCGACGTCGACTGGATCGCCGGGCAGGGCGACCGGCTGGCCCGCTTCTTCGGCATCGACGTCGCCGCCGAGAAGCGCAGCAGGGCCGACCAGACGGAGCTCGCCGACCCCACAGGGCGCCTCCGCTTCAGCCGCCGTGAGGTCCGCTGGAGCCGGCGGGTACCCGTCGACACCCATCTCGCCAACATCGGCAGCCACTCGGCGTTCCTGGTCATCCCGGAGGACCACCGCGCCGCCTTCCTCGCCGAGGAACGCACCCACCTGCTGAAGGCCTTCCCCGAGGGGGTCGTGGAGGAGACGTACGACGTCCTCCTGCTCGTCGCCCGCAACGCCTGAGCGCCGCCCCGAGGGGGGTGGGGTGCCCGGTTCGGGAGTTGGGTGCGGGTGGGTGGGGGCTGGTCGCGCAGTTCCTCCCCCAGCCTTCGGCCGGGGGTACCCCCAGCGCCCCTGGCGGGGCGCTGCCGCGGGGGCTTGTGACGGGGTCGCCGCCCCTCTGCTCTCGGCGGGGCGCATGACGATTTCGGGAGCGGGGTGCCGGTGGGGGCCACCCGGGGTGCGCGGTTCGGGAGTCGGGTGCGGGTGGGTGGGGGCTGGTCGCGCAGTTCCTCCCCCAGCCTTCGGCCGGGGGTACCCCCAGCGCCCCTGGCGGGGCGCTGCCGCGGGGGCTTGTGGCGAGGCTGCCCCCCGCTCTCGACGGGGTCCCTCCGGCGGGACGCCTTCGTGCCTCTGGCGGAGGCGTCCCGCGTTCCTGACGGGGCGCTTGACGGTGTTCGTGGGGCGGCGCATTATTCATCGCATGGTGAATTATTCGCCGGAGCCCGTCGAGGCCCCCGGCAGCACAGCCCTGCCTCCAGCCGTCGAAGCCCGTGGGGTCGATGTGACCCGTGGTTCCCGCGCCGTCCTGCGCGGGCTCGACTTCACCGTCCCCCGCGGTCAGATCACCGGCCTGCTCGGTCCCTCCGGCTGCGGCAAATCGACCCTGATGCGTTCCGTCGTCGGCACCCAGGCCAAGGTCACCGGCACCCTGAACGTCCTCGGCCGACCGGCCGGCCACCCCACCCTGCGCACCCGCATCGGCTACGTCACCCAAGCCCCCTCCGTCTACAGCGACCTGACCATCCGCCAGAACCTCGACTACTTCGGCTCCGTCCTCGACCCCACCCGCACCGCCGCCGACCGCCGCGCCGACACCGAACGCGTCCTCGGCGAAGTCGACCTCACCAGCCACGCCGACGCCCTGGCCGGCAACCTCTCCGGCGGCCAGCGCAGCCGCGTCTCCCTCGCCGTCGCCCTGCTCGGCACCCCCGAACTCCTCGTCCTCGACGAACCCACCGTCGGCCTCGACCCCGTCCTGCGCCGCGACCTCTGGCACCTCTTCCACTCCCTCGTCGCCGACCACGGCGCCACCCTCCTCATCTCCTCCCACGTGATGGACGAGGCCGAGCGCTGTCACCGCCTCCTCCTCATGCGCGACGGCCGGATCCTCGCCGACGACAGCCCCGAGGCCCTCCGCACCCGCACCGGCTCCGAAACCGTCGAAGCCGCCTTCCTCCACCTGGTCGACGAAGCGGCCGCCCACGCCCGCGCGAAGGAAACAGCACGATGACCTCTCAGACGGCGACCACCGCGACAGCCGCAACCGCCCCCGTCAGCGCCCTCAACCTCGCCCGCACCACCGCCACCGCCGCCCGCGTCCTGCGCCAGCTCCGCCACGACCCCCGCACGATCGCGCTGCTCCTCCTCATCCCCTGCCTGATGCTGGTCCTGCTCCGCTACGTCTTCGACGCCAGCCCGCGCACCTTCGACAACATCGGCGCCTCGCTCCTCGGCATCTTCCCGCTCATCACGATGTTCCTGGTGACCTCCATCGCCACCCTCCGCGAACGCACCTCCGGCACCCTCGAACGCCTCCTCGCCATGCCCCTCGGCAAGGCCGACCTCATCGCCGGCTACGCCCTCGCCTTCGGCATCCTCGCCATCGTCCAGTCGGCCCTCGCCACCGGCCTCGCCGTCTGGTTCCTGGGCCTCGACGTCACCGGCTCACCCTGGCTGCTGCTCCTGGTCGCCCTGCTCGACGCCCTGCTCGGCACGGCCCTCGGTCTCTTCGTCTCGGCCTTCGCGGCCTCGGAATTCCAGGCGGTCCAGTTCATGCCGGCGGTGATCTTCCCCCAACTCCTCCTCTGCGGCCTCTTCACACCCCGCTCCGACATGCACCCCGCCCTCAAGGCCGTCTCCGACGTACTGCCCATGTCCTATGCCGTCGACGGCATGAACGAGGTCCTCCACCACACCGACATGACCACCACCTTCGTCAGGGACGTCCTGATCGTCGCCGGCTGCGCCCTGCTCGTCCTGGCCCTGGGGGCGGCCACCCTGAGGCGACGCACCGCATAGCCGCCCGGAACGGCGTCCGGCCAGCGGACAGCCACACCCGCCGCCTCCACCCCGGTGCCAGACTGAACCGCATGAGCCAGAAAGTCGCAGTCCTCGGCACCGGCAAGATCGGCGAAGCCCTGCTCAGCGGAGTGATCCGCGCCGGCTGGGCACCCGCCGACCTCCTGGTCACCGCCCGCCGCCCCGAACGTGCCGAAGAACTCCGCACCCGCCACGGAGTCACCCCGGTCACCAACGCCGAGGCCGCGAAGACCGCCGACACCCTGATCCTCACCGTCAAGCCCCAGGACATGGGCGTACTCCTCGACGAACTCGCCCCGCACCTGCCCGCCGACCGCCTCGTCATCAGCGGCGCCGCCGGTATCCCCACCTCCTTCTTCGAGGAGCGGCTCGCCCCCGGCACCCCGGTCGTCCGTGTCATGACCAACACCCCCGCCCTCGTGGACGAGGCGATGTCCGTCATCTCCGCCGGCAGCCACGCCACCGCCGCCCACCTCGCCCACGCCGAGGAGATCTTCGGCGCCGTCGGCAAGACGCTGCGCGTCCCCGAGTCCCAGCAGGACGCCTGCACCGCACTTTCCGGCTCGGGCCCGGCGTACTTCTTCTACCTGGTCGAGGCCATGACCGACGCCGGCATCCTGCTCGGCCTGCCGCGCGACAAGGCCCACGACCTCATCGTCCAGTCCGCGATCGGCGCCGCCGTGATGCTCCGCGACAGCGGCGAACACCCCGTCAAGCTCCGCGAGAACGTCACCTCCCCCGCGGGCACCACCATCAACGCCATCCGCGAACTGGAGAACCACGGCGTACGGGCCGCCCTCATCGCCGCCCTCGAAGCCGCCCGCGACCGCAGCCGCGAACTCGCCACCGGCAAGAAGGACTAGCCCCGCCCGGCCCGGTGACACTCACCGGGCCCCCGGCGCCTACCGCGCCGCGTTCAACGCGGGCCCGGACCCGGCCGTCTCCGCGAAAGCGCCCGGCGGCAACAGCCCGATCGCCCGGTAAGCCGTATCGACGATCGGCCGGGCGATCGCCCGAGCCTTCTCCGCCCCATGCCGCAGCACCTCCTCCACATGTCCCGGATCGGCACACAACTCCTTGTGCCTGGCCTGCACGGGCCTGAGCACCTCCACCACCGCCTCCGCGGTGGCCTGCTTCAGAGCGCCGTACGAATCGTGAACGGTTGCCAGTGACTCAGGGTTCCCGCCCGTGCACGCAGCGAGAATCTCCAGCAGATTCGCGACCCCCGGCCGCTCCTCCCGGTCGTACACGACCTCCCGCCCGCTGTCCGTCACGGCCCGCATGACCTTCTTCCGGATCACGTCCGGCTCGTCGAGGAGGTAGACGATCCCGGGCCCCGAGTCATCGCTCTTGCCCATCTTGGACGTCGGGTCCTGGAGGTTCATGACCCGCGCGGCCACGGCCGGCACGGTGGCCTTCGGCACCACGAACGTGTGCCCGTACCGCTGGTTGAACCGCACCGCCAGGTCCCGGGTCAGCTCGACGTGCTGCGTCTGGTCGTCCCCGACCGGTACCTCGTCCGCCCCGTACGCCAGGATGTCCGCCGCCATCAGCGCCGGATAGGTCAGCAGGGACAGCCGCACCCCGCGCCCCCGGACGCCCTCCTTCGCGACCTTCTCCTTGTACTGGATCATCCGCCGCATCTCACCGTCGGTCGCCACGCACTCCATGACGTACGACAGCCGGGTGTGCTCGTCGACGTGACTCTGCACGAACACGGTGCACAGCTCCGGATCCAGCCCCGCCGCCAGCAGCAGCGTCGTCGCCTGCCGGGTGAGCCTGCGCAACCGCGCCGGATCGTGGTCCACGGTCATCCCGTGCAGGTCGACGACGCAGAACAGGGCGTCCGCCTGGTACTGGTCCACGGCAGCCCACTGGCGCATGGCTCCCAGGTAGTTCCCCAGGGTCAGGTGCCCGGTCGGCTTGATCCCGCTGAAGACCCGTGTCATTCCTTCTCCACCTCCTGGTCGCGGCCGCCGTCCCGGGCGGCCGGCCCTCAGGAGCTTCGGAGAGGGAAACGCGAACGGCCGCCGAGGCGGCGGCCGTTGAATGCGTACGTGAGCGCGGCCGCCGTCAGGCGGCCCACCACTGCTGGGTGCACGTACGCGTAGTCATGCCGCTCACCATACGCCGCCGGGGTGCCGTCCCGCCCGCAAGTTGACACGCCCAGACCGGATACGTAGTGTTCTCCGAGTTGTCCGACGTGAGCGCCGACCCCGGTCGGTCCCCGGACAGCCATTCCGCAAGTACCTACCAGCAATCGGCGCCATGGTGTCGTGTTGTCTCGGTGTGCGTATTTGCGAAATGAGGAATCCACGTTCGAAAGGACGCGGCCCCCGATTAGCTCGGAGGCTGGGAATCCGCTAAAGTCTCACTCGTCGGAACGGCCCAACGGCCGGGAAGACAACTCCCGCTGACTGGGAATCAGACGCCGAAAGGATCTGATAGAGTCGGAACCGCCGGAAAGGGAAACGCGAGAGCGGAAACCTGGAAAGCGCCGAGGAAATCGGATCGAGAAAAGATCTGATAGAGTCGGAAACGCAAGACCGAAGGGAAGCCCGGAGGAAAGCCCGAGAGGGTGAGTACAAAGGAAGCGACCGTTCCTTGAGAACTCAACAGCGTGCCAAAAGTCAACGCCAGATATGTTGATACCCCGTCTCCGGCCGACATCGGCTGGGGCGTGGTTCCTTTGAAGAAATAACACAGCGAGGACGCTGTGAACGGTCGGATCATTCCTCCGATCGTTCCGCTCTCGTGGTGTCGTCCCGATTACGGGAAAACATTCACGGAGAGTTTGATCCTGGCTCAGGACGAACGCTGGCGGCGTGCTTAACACATGCAAGTCGAACGATGAACCACTTCGGTGGGGATTAGTGGCGAACGGGTGAGTAACACGTGGGCAATCTGCCCTTCACTCTGGGACAAGCCCTGGAAACGGGGTCTAATACCGGATAACACTCTCGCAGGCATCTGTGAGGGTTAAAAGCTCCGGCGGTGAAGGATGAGCCCGCGGCCTATCAGCTTGTTGGTGAGGTAGTGGCTCACCAAGGCGACGACGGGTAGCCGGCCTGAGAGGGCGACCGGCCACACTGGGACTGAGACACGGCCCAGACTCCTACGGGAGGCAGCAGTGGGGAATATTGCACAATGGGCGAAAGCCTGATGCAGCGACGCCGCGTGAGGGATGACGGCCTTCGGGTTGTAAACCTCTTTCAGCAGGGAAGAAGCGAAAGTGACGGTACCTGCAGAAGAAGCGCCGGCTAACTACGTGCCAGCAGCCGCGGTAATACGTAGGGCGCAAGCGTTGTCCGGAATTATTGGGCGTAAAGAGCTCGTAGGCGGCTTGTCACGTCGATTGTGAAAGCCCGGGGCTTAACTCCGGGTCTGCAGTCGATACGGGCTAGCTAGAGTGTGGTAGGGGAGATCGGAATTCCTGGTGTAGCGGTGAAATGCGCAGATATCAGGAGGAACACCGGTGGCGAAGGCGGATCTCTGGGCCATTACTGACGCTGAGGAGCGAAAGCGTGGGGAGCGAACAGGATTAGATACCCTGGTAGTCCACGCCGTAAACGGTGGGAACTAGGTGTTGGCGACATTCCACGTCGTCGGTGCCGCAGCTAACGCATTAAGTTCCCCGCCTGGGGAGTACGGCCGCAAGGCTAAAACTCAAAGGAATTGACGGGGGCCCGCACAAGCGGCGGAGCATGTGGCTTAATTCGACGCAACGCGAAGAACCTTACCAAGGCTTGACATACACCGGAAACGTCTGGAGACAGGCGCCCCCTTGTGGTCGGTGTACAGGTGGTGCATGGCTGTCGTCAGCTCGTGTCGTGAGATGTTGGGTTAAGTCCCGCAACGAGCGCAACCCTTGTCCCGTGTTGCCAGCAGGCCCTTGTGGTGCTGGGGACTCACGGGAGACCGCCGGGGTCAACTCGGAGGAAGGTGGGGACGACGTCAAGTCATCATGCCCCTTATGTCTTGGGCTGCACACGTGCTACAATGGCCGGTACAATGAGCTGCGATACCGTGAGGTGGAGCGAATCTCAAAAAGCCGGTCTCAGTTCGGATTGGGGTCTGCAACTCGACCCCATGAAGTCGGAGTCGCTAGTAATCGCAGATCAGCATTGCTGCGGTGAATACGTTCCCGGGCCTTGTACACACCGCCCGTCACGTCACGAAAGTCGGTAACACCCGAAGCCGGTGGCCCAACCCCTTGTGGGAGGGAGCTGTCGAAGGTGGGACTGGCGATTGGGACGAAGTCGTAACAAGGTAGCCGTACCGGAAGGTGCGGCTGGATCACCTCCTTTCTAAGGAGCACATAGCCGACTGCAAGCAAATGTCTTGCACGGTTGCTCATGGGTGGAACGTTGACTACTCGGCACACTTGATCTTTTCTCTTCCCAGTACTGCTTCGGCGTGGAACGGATGAAGAAGAGGCGAGGGTGTCGGGCACGCTGTTGGGTGTCTGAGGGAATGAAATCCC